>PFUG01000073.1 GCA_002789955.1 Deltaproteobacteria bacterium CG_4_9_14_3_um_filter_63_12
ACCCCCGACCCCTCTCCCACTTCGTGGGCGAGGGGAGTCCGACGACTGCGGTCAGGCCTAGGTTTGTGGTGGGCGCGTGAGGACGCGATGGATTCGCACCAGCCAACCTCTGAGGGAAACCGCAAACGGCGAGCATCACAACAGAACCCCCCCTCGCCCAGGGAGTGGGAGAGGGGAAGGGAAGGGGTGATGCCCCTCCTGTTCTTACTGCTCCTGACCGCGACCCTGGCCCCCGCCCTCGCCACCGCTCAAGACATCGTCGACGAGCCGTCCTGCCTCCTCGCCAAGGGCAAGTGGGGCACCGAAGACAACCTGCGCGGCTGCACCGTCAAGAAGCTGCGCGAAGGCGCCTGGGAAATTCTCGACGACATGGGCGGCGTGAAGGGCCACGCCATGATGAAGGCGGGCGAGCTCGACGGGCCCTACGTCGAATACCACCCCAACGGCGTCGTCGAGATGCAAGGAAACTACGAAAAGGGCGAGCAAGTCGGGCTCTGGGAAGGGTTCCATCCAGGTGGTCAGCAGAGCTTCATCGAGCACTACACCGACGGCGTCCTCGACGGAGAGGTTGCCTACTGGTTCGAGCACTGCGTCATGGAGCAGAAGGGGACCTACAAAGAGGGCGTCCGAGACGGGCCTTGGGAGAGCTGGTACCCGACCGGGCAACGCAGCGAGGCTGGGGACTACAAAGACGGTCTGCGCAGCGGCACCTGGGCGTTCTGGCACAAGAAGGGGCAAAAGATTCAACAGGGCGACTTCGTCGAGGACCTCGAAGAGGGCGAATGGACCGAGTGGTCCATCAACGGCCACGAGTGGCGCAAGGTGATGTTCAAGAAGGGCGTTCGCGTCGGGGCCGCCGAGGAGAAGTGCGAGGCCGACGAGGGCATCTGGATGGTCGACTACGAGCTGCGCGAAGACGGCTGTTGGGTCGACGGACTGCGTCAGGGCATCTGGCGCGGCTACTACGGCGACGGCGCCCTGAAGTGGGAGAGCGAGTTCAAGGACGACCTGCGCGAAGGCACCCACAAAGACTTCCACCCCACCGGCCAGATTCTGCGCGAGGGCATCTACCACGGCGGCGTCCCCGACGGGACGCACAGCTTCAAGGACGTCAAAGGCAAGGAGCTCGGCAGCGCCACCATCGAAAGCGGCACCGGCGACTGGTTCGAGTGGCACTTCAACGGCAACCTGGCCGCCCAGGGCCGCTTCGAGAAGGGGAAGAAAGAGGGTGTGTGGAAACTGTCCTACGAAAACGGCAACCCCTCCAGCGCGACGGATTGGGTCGACGGCCTCGAGAACGGGGGGGTCACCGAGTGGTATGACACTGGCGAGGTCAAGGTCGAGGGCTTCAACCTCAATGGTTACCGCAACGGCTATTGGGTCGCCTACTTCGCCAACGGCACCGTGATCTGGAGAGGACGCTACGACAACGGCCGTCGCGTCGAGCTCTGGGAGAACTTCTATTGGGAGAACGTGCCGGAGAGCGCCGGGCCCTTCAGCGCCGACGTCGAGAACGGCGAGTGGACCGAGTGGTACAACAACGGCGTCATGAGCGGCGTGGGGCCCATGGTCGACGGCGTGAAAGAGGGGGACTGGCAAGAGTGGTGGCACTCCGGCGATCCCTGGCGGACAGTGACCTACGTGGCCGGTCTCGAGGCCTCTCCCGAACGAGAAACCTGCACCGAGGCCGGTGGCGCATGGGAGAAAGACAGCGAGGGTCGGCGCCTGGGCTGCATGGTCTGCCGCGCCAAAGAGGACGGCGGCGTCGACCAGCACGAGCAGGGCGTCTGGACCTGGTGGCACCCCAACGGCCAGATGGAGAAACGCGGCGAGCTGCGCATGGGCGAGCGCTGGGGCGAGTGGACCTTCTTCCACGACAACGGCGCCAAGCTGATGCAGGGGAGTTTTGACAACAACAAGGAGACGGGCGGTTGGAAAGGTTGGTACCGCGATGGCACCTTGAAGTTCGAAGGCGAATACGCCGCCGGGGTCGAGAACGGGACGTGGAAACAGTACCACGCCAACGGCGTGCTCAAGTCGACGGCGGTCTTCGAGAACGGCCGCCGCAGCGGCGACTACGAGAGCTACTACGACAACGGCAAGCTCAACGAGAAAGGCAAGTTCGCGGCCGGCGAGGAGACGGGGCGCTGGACCACGTACTATCCGACCGGAGAAAAACAGGCGGAGGGCGAGTTCGTCAACGGGGAGCGCGAAGGGCTCTGGACCTGGTGGCGCGAAGACGGCTCGAACTGGCGCGAAGCGACCTTCGAGAAGGGGCGCGAGAACCATTGAGGGGGAGAGATGAGACGGAGGGTTGGCAGGATGGTGTTGGCGTTGGGCGCGCTCGCCGGGTTGGTTGCGTTCGCGAGCTGTGAAGAGGGCAAGCCAGAACCTACCGCAGAAGAGAAGGCCAAGGCCGCAGAAGAGGCCGCGCGCCCGACCTGCGTGAACATCGCCAAGAAGCAGGCGCGGCTCTGCTGCGCTCCGGGGCAGAAGTCCTCGATGCCCAAGGGCTACAGCCCGGAAGAGATGGCCGGGACCGACTTCAAACAGTGGTGCTCCGACGGCGACAAGCCCGTCAGCCCCTACCTCGTCTGGACCGACCAGACCAAGCTCCAGTGCGCCCCAGACACCAAACTCAGCGTCGCCGACTGGAAGGACGACGAGGACTTTGGCACCGAGCACGTCTGCATGAAGGGCGACGTCAAAGAAGGCCAGACCATGCGCTACCATCCGACGGGAGAGCGCTACGAGTTTGCGACCTACAAGGCCGGCAAGCTCGAGGGCCCGAGCCTTCGCTACAACCTCAACGGCACCAAAGAGGCCGAAGGCAACTACGTCAACGGTGAGCGCGACGGCCGCTGGACCCACTGGGACAAAGAGAAGAACAAGATCCGCGAGGACGACTGGAAGCTCGGCAAGCGAGATGGACTCTCCGTCGCCTACTGGAACAATGGGACCAAGCGCTACGAGATGCCCTTCACCGACGACAAGGTCCACGGCGTGTGGACCGAGTGGTGGTACGAGGGAAACATGCAGGCGACGGGAACCAAGGAGATGGGCAAGTCCGTGGGCCTCTACACGTCGTGGTGGGGCAACGGCAAGGAGGCCGTCAAGGGCGAGCGCAAGGGCGAGGTGGCGTGCGGCGCTTGGGAGTGTTGGACGCAGACCAGCGAGCCGCGGCCTTGCTTCGAAGGGGTGCCCGAGGAGACCTCTGAGTTCGCGGCGTGTAAGGCGAGCAAGACGGGGGCGACGTGTCCGCCTTGTGACAAGGTGGAGTGAGGGGACCTAGGTTCGGAGAGAAGGGCTCGCGCAGGAATAACTTCCGAGGCGCTGAGCGTCGAGGCGCACCTCTGCCAAGGCGCGAGGACG
>PFUG01000253.1 GCA_002789955.1 Deltaproteobacteria bacterium CG_4_9_14_3_um_filter_63_12
AGAAGGCTAGGTGTGAAAGGAGGAGGTTGATGGTTGCATGTTGTCTGGCCTGAATTCGTCTACTTATTTCCCGGCGAGCCCTTAGGGCTCGCGCAGGAATAACTTCCGAGGCGCTGAGCATCGAGGCGCACCTCTGCCAAGGCACGAGGACGAGGCGTAGCACCGCTACGTCGAGGACGAGCAACGCAGGCAGAGGGGATGGATCGGCGCTCAGAGACCGGAAGTTGTTTCTGCGGGAGCCCTTACTTCGATTTGCGCCGATTCCGCAGGTTGGGACGGTCCCTACCCAAGAAATCCGCCTCCTCATGCAAATCTGTGGGCATGTTCCGGCTCTGGGAGTCGGCCAAGCGCATGAAACAGCGCGATTTGCATGGTCTCGAACACCCGGTACCCGAATGCTTTTCTGGACACCTCGAATTCTTGCCACACAACGGGAGGTCATTTTGGAAAACAAAGTCGGTGATACCGTTCCCAGCGAGGACACGCTCAACGCCACAAACGAAGAGTTGACCAACGCGCGCCAGAAACTGAAGCCGTTTCTCGTCTCGCTGAGCGTCGAGGAGCGCAGACGGGAGTCTATCGAGACCCCAAGTCCGTCTCGTTCGACCCTTCGAGAGTGTCGATAGACGACTCAGGAGTCTCGTCCGACCTCTCGAGAGTCTCGTTCGACCCTTCGTGAGTCTCGTTCGACTGCTCGATCGTCTCGTTCTCTTCCCGAACAGTCTCGTTCGACCGATCGATCGTCTCCGTCTCCAAAAATCGGTCTCGATCTACCAAATTCGGTAGATCGAGACCACTCGACAGGAGATTTAGGCACTTTTGGCCCGTTTCTTGACGCGGAAGAGGTCTCGTCGAGCCGTCGACAGCCAGCAACAGAAATCAAATGTCGCCGGGCTCGACGGAGAAGTCGCCCCTGGCCGGGTCTCGATTACATTCCGAACATGCTATGCGCCGGTAGCTTTTTTTCACGGCCCCGTGAGCGTCTGCTCAAGCGGCCTCCAACCTCACGCCCCCGACAAGCAACGCGCGAGAAAGAGACCTGCCCATTTTTGACTGGCGCCCTGGCTGTCTTTTTTGGTACCGTTCGACCCTAAGAACGCCCGCAGACGACCCTCAGTCGTTGCGCCACGACCCCACGCGCCAGGACACCGTACCGTGAATGAAAACGACTTCTCGGTGTTCGAGACCTCGAGGATTCCGACGCCGCCACGCAAGCCTTCCGCCCGAGCTCGAGAGCTCATCTTCCGGTATCAGGGCAAGCAGAAAATCACGCTCATCATCGGTGTAGCCTTCTTCGGGATGGGCCTGCTGTTCAGTTTCATTTTTTTGTGGGAACTCCCTGTGGACATCGTGCTGGATCTTGGGATCGGAACGACCGATGCTCGAGGCCGGGTCGTATCCAACCAGGTGAGAGAGAACATCGAGATCAATGGTCAGAACCCCTATGAGATCGCCTGCGAGTACCAGTTTGCAGGCAAGACGTTCCACGTCAGCAGCTATGTGATGGACCCGGTCCGGGCACAGGCTCTACAGACCGATACCGAGGTCGAGCTCGAGGTCGTGGCCTCGCATCCAGCCTGGGCCCGCATTTCGGGCACACAACGCAGCGCGTTCGGCTACTGGGTCGCAGTTTTTCTCCTGTTCCCGGTGGCCGGCGTGGTCTGCTTGTTTCTCAGCATTCGCTCCAATCGGCGGGAAATCAGGGCATACCGGGAGGGGCAGCCCATCATGGCCCGGGTCACATTCCGGGGTGAGGACCTGACCGCTTCTTCCAACGGGAGACATCCCTTCCTCGTCAAATGGACCTTTACCGTGAGCCAGCAGCGCTACGAGGGCTCGCTCTCACACATGGACCGGGCTATGCTGGGCGAGCTGCTCGATGCCAACCAGGTGCCGGTCCTTTACCTGCCTGAGAATCCGCTGGTGAACACCGTCTATGTTCCGTGAAGGGGGCTCACCGAACGGATTTGCGGCATCGAAGGGTTCTAGCGAGGCGTAGCCTCAGACCGACGAGGAAAACAATCGGGCACGGAAAACTTGACTCAAGTCTCCTCCAAGAAAACTCTCTGCGTCTCCGCGCCTCGGCGTCTCTGCGTTAAAGATTGAAGCAATATCAACTCGATGCCGCACGAGCCATGCCAGAGTACAGTGCCGAGGTCGGCGAGTCACTTTCGTTTGGCCTCGCGCCCGAGTTTGAGTAGGATTCGCCGCAAATCGTTCCGGGCCGCTCGCGGTCACAGAACAGCCAAGCCATGTCGACCCGCGTTCGTCGGCAGAAGGAGGCCTTCATGCACCATCGCAACACCTTCCCCCTGCTCTTCGTTCTCGCGCTCTTCGTGACGATGGCGGCCAGCACCGCCTGCGACGACAGCTCGGCCACCGAAGCCGATGCGACGCTCATCGACGCCGACGGCGGCGGCGATGTGTCGGGCGATCAGACCCTCATCGACGTCCCCGACGTCCCCGAGGACCAACTCGCTGAGACCACCGACGCGGGCCCCGACGGCCCCGACCTCAGCGACACCACCACCGGCGGCGCCCTCGGGGACGACTGCGTCCTCGGCACCGACTGTCAATCTTCGCACTGCGTCGAAACACCCGACAGCAGCGGCGCGGTCTGCTCCAGCTGCTCCCTCGACGTCGACTGCTTCCAGCCCGGGACCTGTTCGTGGGATGACACCACCGGCTACTACGGCTGCAAGCCCACGACTCTCTCGGGGCTTGGCACCATCTGCACCGCCGCCGATGAGTGCGACTCGGGCTTCTGCGCCACCACGGGCGCGGCCACGGTCTGTTCGCTCTGCGCCCAAAGCAGCGACTGTGGGCTGCAACAGCAGTGCGGTCCGAGCCCGCTCGGCTATCTGGTCTGTTCCGGCACCGGGGCCCTCGGTGCCAGCTGCAACTCAGGCGCGGAGTGCGTGGCGGGCACTTTTTGCAACTCCGGCATCTGCTCCGAGTGCGGCACCGACGTCGACTGCCTGGGCGGTGGCACCTGCATGGACGGCACCGCCAGCGTCGGCTTCTACGTCTGCGCCGGCGGTCTGGGCGACCTCTGTGCCGCGGACAGCGAATGCGGCCTGGGACATTGCTACACCGGCGGCTCCAACACGGGCGTCTGCTCCAGCTGCAAGCTCGCCAGCGACTGCGGCCTCCAGCAGACCTGCACCTACGACGCGTCGCTCGCCTACGCCGTCTGCGAGGGCACCGGGCCGCTGGGCGCCGCCTGCCAGACCGATGACCAGTGCGTCTCCGGCGTCTACTGCAACAGCGGCATCTGCTCCGAGTGCGCCGTGAACGCCGACTGCACCGACGGCGGCCTCTGCGTCGACGACCGCGCCAGCTCTGGCCTCTTCATCTGCGCTGGCGGCTTAGGAGAGGCCTGCACCCTCGACGCCGACTGCACCTCCACCTTCTGCTTCGACGACAACGGCCAAGGCGTCTGCTCCGAGTGCGGCCTCGCCGCCGACTGCGGTCTGCAGCTCGACTGCCTCTACCGCGGCGTCGAGGGCTACGCCCTCTGCGTCGGCACAGGGGACCTCGGCGCGGCCTGCCAGACCACCGCACAATGCGCGGCCGGCACTTTTTGTAACAGCAACCTCTGCTCCGAGTGCATGACCAGCAGCGACTGCCCGACCAACGCCGCCTGCGTCAACGACCCCACCGCCGGCGCCTTCATCTGCAAGCTCCCGCTCGGCGCGGCCTGCGCCAACTCGACCGAGTGCGCCTCCAACTACTGCTACGCTCGAGGCATGGGCTTCAGCGCCTGTTCCCTCTGTGAGACCGACGCCGACTGCACCACTGGCACCTGCACTTTCAACTGGAACGACCCCTACGCCCTCTGCGTCGGCAGCGGAAACCTAGGCGACGCTTGTACGGCCGGCGGCGACTGCGACACCGGCTTCTGCACCAACAACTTCTGCTCCGAGTGCGGCGTCGCCGCCGACTGTGGCGCAGGTGGAGCCTGTGTCGCCGACCCCGCGGGCACCTCCGGGTTGGTCTGCCTCGACGGCTACGGCACCCTCTGCCAGACCGACGCCGACTGCGGCTCTGGCTTCTGCTACGACGCCGGTTTCTACAGCATGTGCTCCGAGTGCCTCACCGACGCCGACTGTCCAGGCCAACAGTGCGCCTTCACCCTTGGTCGTTACGCCGTCTGCGTCGGCATGGCGGCGCTGGGCGAGACGTGTGTCAACGACTCGGACTGCGAGTCCGAGGTCTGCACCAATTCGGTCTGCTCCGAATGCCACTCCGATGGCGACTGCCAAGCCGACAACATCTGTGGCGACGACGGCAGCGGCTACTCCACCTGCTACGGCGGTCTGCGCTCCCCCTGCGACGATAACACCCAGTGCGTCTCGGGCTTCTGCTACACCAGCGGCAACTTCTGGGAGCAGGTCTGCTCCGAGTGCTCGAGCGACGCCGACTGCGCAAACAACAACTGCAACTTCGCCTTCGGGCGAGGCTACGCGGCCTGCCAGTAACTCCAAGCTCCGGCTGCTCGACACAAAGGACACGAGGAGCACGAAGGAGATTTCCTTCGTGTTCCTGTGGCGAGTTTGGCTCCATAGGTCCCGAAGATCCGTTTGCCCCGGCAAACCGTAGCCTCGACGATTCGACATCGCGCGCTACCCAGCACCGAGCGGTCTCGAAGCGAGACTGCTGCGGGCCTGCGCACAATCGTCCGCCAATTCCGGGAGCGAGCCATGACCCCGACCCAAATCGCCGACACCTTCTACTCCGCCTTCCAAGCCAAAGATCACGCCACCATGCGCGCCTGCTACAGCAGCGACGCGGCGTTCTCCGATCCGGTCTTCACCGACCTGCACGGCGAGAAGATCGGCGACATGTGGCAGATGCTCTGCGAGCAGGGCAGAGACCTGACGCTGACCTACGAGGTCCTGCACGCCGACGAGGACTGCGTCCGCGTGCGCTGGCTCCCCACCTACACCTTCAGCGTGACCGGTCGAAAGGTCGTCAACGACGTCGTCGCTACCCTCAAGATCGTCGACGGCAAGATCGCCAACCACGCCGACGACTTCGACCTCTGGAAATGGACCCGGATGGCCCTCGGCCTACCCGGACGTCTCCTGGGCTGGACCTCGTTCGTCCAAAACCGCATCCGCAAAGAAGCGGGCAAGGGTTTGGACAAGTTCGTCACCCGCCAAGCGGCTTGAGCCGAACCCGCGACCGAGTCGGTCCCGGGCCCGTTCATTCTTTCTCGCGGCCGAACACACACGCGCCGACGTTCGAGCGTCAGCCCTTCGAAGAGCGCTGGCACTGACTCCACAAAGGAAGAATGAACATGGGAACCCCAAAGTGGCTCGGTCCGAGCTCCGTTGCCGTTCTCCTCTTCAGCGCTGTGGCCTGCCAGAGCAAGCCCGCCCACACACGCGCGGCGCGTTGAAAACCCTCACCGCGAGCAGGTATACCTGTCCACGCTGAGAGTCTTCAGCCCGGAGGTCATCAATGAGTCGGCTCGAAGTCGTTTGTGGTCCCATGTTCAGCGGAAAATCCGAAGAACTCATCCGCCACGTTCGCCGTACGCTCATCGCGCGCCGGCCGGTGTGGGTCTTCAAACCAGCCCTCGACGAACGCTACTCCACCGAGGCGGTGGTCAGCCACGATGGGCGTCGCGTCGAAGCGATCAGCGCCGCGACGTTGCGCGACGTCATCGAGCACCTCACCGAGGTGCACGCCTGGGAGGCCTCGCCTGGCATCATCGCCATCGACGAGCTGCAGTTCTTCGCTCCCGACGAGCTGGACCGCGAGCTCATCGACGAGGCCGAGGGCATCTTCAGCCGGCTGATTCGCTGCCAGCACCGGGTGGTGGTCAGCGGCCTCGATCTCGACTTCCGCGGCAAACCCTTTGGGGTGATGCCGGCGATCATGGCCATGGCCGAGAAGGTCAGCAAGCTGACAGCGGTTTGTCAGATGTGTGGGGAGCCAGCCACACGGTCCCAGCGTCTGATCGACGGAAAGCCTGCTCCGGTCGGGACTCCCGTGGTTTTGGTCGGAGGCGACGAGGCCTACGAAGCCCGCTGCATCGAGCATTGGCGATACGGTGATTAACCAGGCGAGCGGCTGCACTCGGCCTCGGGACCTCCTTGTTGTTCCTGGGGGCTTCGATTATCATCCCGCGGCCACAGAACGTCCATGAAGCCGTGGCGAGGTCTGCGTCTGTCTGCACACGGGCAACAAGCACCTCGACGAGTGTCTTTCTCTGCGGCCAACCGCGCGGGTTTGAGGCGCCAAGCCAAGCCCAGTGGCCGTTCAGTTCCGGCGAGCACAGACAACGATTGGGAAATCCCCTGCATGGCCTGATTGGAACGACCCAATCTCTGGTCGAAGAGCGAAACATGAGCACTCTGCGGACTCTCCAACGAACCTCGATCCTTCTCCTCCTCTTGACGTCGCTGCTGCTCTCGGGTGCAGCGTTTGCGCAAGGGGAGTACGACAAGGACCCCACGTTCAACCTCCAGCGCTGGCGCCCCGCGCCCAACCCTGCGGACTTCCTCACGGTCTACAGCCCGAACATCGACAACAACCTGCGGCTCACCGGCGGCGTCTACTTCAACTTCGCCGACAACCCATTGGTTCTGCAGACGTCGATTGGCGCGGACAAAAAGGGTGTCGTCGACTACCAGCTCTTCGCCGATGTCTACACCAGCTTGGCCCTCTTCGAATGGGTGGAGCTGGGTCTGGTCTTGCCCGTCGGTCTGGCGCAGGCCTCCGAGACCGCCGGCGCCCCTTTCAATCAGAACTTCGACACGGCCGGCCTAGGGGATCTGCGGGTGACGGCCAAAGGCCGCATCCTGAGCCAGAAAGACTTCCCCGTCGGCTTGGCCCTCGTCGCCAACCTCGCCACACCCACTGGCGACGGCACCCTGCTCTACGGCGACGACGGCTTCGGGTTCGACGTGCAGACCGCGCTGGAGTACGTCCCCTACGGAGCCATCCGCATCGCCGCCAACCTCGGCTATCGCTATCGACCCGGCAAGCTCCAGGTCGAACGCTTCACGCTCGGTGACGCCCTCATGCTGGCCGGCGCCGTGACGGTCCCGTTCTTCAGCGAGGACCTGGACCTGCTGGCCGAGATACACGGCGAGATCACGGTGGATGGCGACAACCAGGAACTGGTGAGCGAGGAACGTCCAGTAGAGGCCGAGTTTGGCTTCCGCTACCGCGTCTACAGTGGAGACAGCTTCCTCGACGACCTCGCCATCACGGGCGCGCTTGGCTTCGGCAGCACCGGTCCGGGCTCGCCGTCCACTCGAGCCATCATCGGCGTTGGGTATCAGTGGGTCTCCGGCGGTTCGTGGTCCGAGCGCTGGGGCTACGGCGGCTACCTCTCGGCCCTGGAAGAGTGTCCCGATCCCGAGATGACCCCGCGCGACCAGATCCCCGAGATTTGCCGCAAAAACGAGGTCGTCGACAGCGATGGCGACGGCGTTCCCGACGCCCAAGATTCCTGCCCCTTCAAGGGCGAGAAGGGCAAGGTCGACGCCCGCGGCTGCTCCACCGAAGACATGGATGGAGACGGCATCCTCGACGTCAACGACAAGTGCCCGGCCGTGCCCGAAGACAAAGACAACTACGAGGACAGCGACGGCTGCCCAGACCTCGACAACGACGGCGACGGCATCGCCGACCTGGCGGACAAGTGTCCCCTGCAGGCCGAGGTCATCAACGGCATCGACGACAAGGACGGATGTCCCGACGACGACCCCAACGCCTCTGTCTCTGTGGTCGGTGGCAAGGTCAAGATCAAGGAACAGGTCTTCTTTGAGACCGCCAAGGACAAGATCAAGACGGAGAGCTTCCCCATCCTCAATGACGTGGCCAAGCTGCTCATCGACAACCCGCACATCGGCAGCATCGTCATCGAAGGGCACACCGACGATCGCGGCAAGGACGACTACAACAAGGAGCTCTCGCAGAAACGTGCGGAGGCCGTCCGCACCTACCTGATCGACAGGGGCGTCGAGGACACTCGGCTGACCGCCATCGGCTACGGCGAGGAGCGGCCGATCGAGAGCAACGACACCAAGGAAGGCCAAGCGAAGAACCGTCGCGTCGAGTTCACCATCAAGGGCCTTGACAAGAAGTAACCGCCAGAGGGACGACGAGCCCGGTGGTGCCCGTCGTCCTTGCTCCCGCCGGACCGCCAACCCTTGAACCTTCTGCCCCAAAAGTGGCGCTTCGGCGCGACCGCGGGGGCGCCCCACTCGTCCCGAAATTTGCGGAGTCCTCGAGAATCGATGCGTGCCTGCGAAAAAGTCGTGCTCTTCCACACTGGCGGGGTGGTCGCAAACAGCCGCCATCTCTGCGTGGCGCTGCCCTCGAAGCGGACGTTTCACCCGCTGAGCTTCGCCTGCATCGAGCACCCTGTGCATGGCCACGTGCTCTTCGACACTGGCCTCGGCAGCCGCTCGGCCGCTTTGGTCAGCAGCGGTCCGTTTCGATTGCTCGCCCGCATTGCGCGCGCCGTCTACGCCGATCATCACCAGATGCGCCTGCAGCTAGAGAGCGTCGAAATCGAGCCCGCGACGGTCGAGCACGTGATACTGAGCCACCTGCACTTCGACCACACAGGTGGCATGCGCGACCTCCCCAACGCCACCTTCCACCTCACCCGCGCCGAGTGGGAGGGCGCCCACAAGCTGCACGGCATCAAGGGCCTCCTCAAGGGCTTCTACCTCGAGGATTTCCGAGCCGCCAACGTCCGCTTCGTCGAGTTCGAAGACAGCGTGAAGGTTTGGCCCTTCCAGTCCGGTTGTGACCTCTTTGGCGACGGCTCGATCATCCTGCTGCCCACCCGCGGCCACACCGTCGGCCACCAGAGCGCGCTGGTCCGCCTGGAGAGCGGTCGCCAGGTCTTGCTCGCCGGGGACGCCGCGCTGGTTCGTCAGAACTACACCATTCCCTCCGACGAAGGCCTGGTCGGTCGCGGGCTGCGCTGGAACCACGAAGAAGCGTGGCGCACCGTGCTGAAGCTCCGGGCGTTCTGGAAATCCCACCCAGAATCTGATGTCATCCCCACACACGATGCCCGCGTGGGCCGACTGCTCAAGCGGGGGCCGCTGACCATTCGCTGAGGACCATCATGAATACAGGCACTTGCTCCAACTCTCGAGTGGCGACAGCCTCAGCTCCTTGGCGTTCGCTGTCTCTGCTCCTCTGTTTGGGCTTTGGCCTCACGCTGGCGGCTTGCGAGCCGGACCTCGAAGAGGGGAAGGTCTGTTCCGTCGCCTCAGGCGACACCTGTGCGCCCGGCTACGCCTGCGTGCGGGAACGCTGCACAGAGGTGCTGGCGCGCGGGCAGGAATGCAACATCGGCAACGCGAGCACTGGCGCGGTCCCTTGCGCTGAGGGGCTGGTGTGCCGCGCCGCCACGACCGGCAAAAACACCTGCCAAGCCAGCTCTACACAGGGAGGAGCTTGCCTGCAGGACAGCGACTGCGTCAGCCCCAGCGTCTGCCGCAAACGCTCGGCGAGTGCCACGGCGAGCTGCGAGGCCTTGGCGGCCTTCGGCGCGTTCTGCGAGGCCACCTCCGACTGCGAGAGCGGGCTCACCTGCGCGACGTCGTCAGTGGACGGCAGCCGCGCCTGCGAGTAAACGGGTTCGCCTCACCGAAGGCCGCTCGTTGAGCGGCTCGCCCTTCGAAATCCCTGAGGGTCGTCCGGGCGCCGGGGGAAAGCAGGCCTCAACGCGTGAAGCTGGGTTCCTCGCGGAAGTCCAAGGCGACGACGATGACGTTGTCGCCGCCCCCGCGCTTGATAGCCTCGCTGCAGAGCGCGTCGCAGAGATCGTCGCAGGCCTTGGTGCGTCGGAAGACCTCGACCATGTCGATGCGCGGGATCATGCCCCACACGCCGTCGGAGACGAGGACCAAGCGATCGCCAGGTTCGGCGGTGAAGACCTTGGCGCCCAGGGTCGACTCGAAGCCGTCGAACATCTCGGCTTGGATGATGTGTTCGGCACCGACCGAGCGCATGAGAATGTTCTTCTCATCGGCGCGTTCGGCCTGCTCCTCGGTCATTTGGCCCGCTTTGACCATCATGCCGACGAGGCTGTGATCCTCGCTGAGGAACTCGAGCTGGTTGTTGCGGAAGAGGATGGCTCTCGAGTCGCCGATGTGCGCCAGGGCGAGCTGGTTGTCGACGACGAGAACGCCAGTGAAGGTTGTGCCCATTCGCCGGCCGCCGCCGGAACGCGTGATGGTCTCTACGAGATTTCGACTGCCAGCCGCGGCGATTCGGCGACACAGCAGCGCACAGCCGTCTCTCCACTGGTCGTGGTTGAGCTCGAGGCTGAGCTGTTCATAGCAGCGAAGGGCGCCCTGGACCGCCAGCTCACTGGCGCGATCACCGTCCTCGTGCCCGCCCATGCCGTCGGCGACACAGTAGAATCCGGTGTGAGTCTGGATCGAGCGATGCAACGACTTGCGCTCGATGAAACCACCAGAGTCCTGGTTGACGATGCGCAAGGGGTTGATGCCCGTGGAGGTGCGCATGGTTGTCGAGACCCGCAACCTTGGGATGAGCTCCCGCTCGAGTTGTTGGAAGGCTTTCTCGAGCTCCTCGATGTCGAAGAAGCGTTCGGAAGGGCTCCCGAGACTGCGGGCCAGGAGCTGGAACACCATGGGGACCTGCGCGTCGACGAGCTGTGGGATGAAGAGCCCGTGAACCCTTTCGCCAGGTACGTCCTCGCCAGTCACAATGCGATGGAGCAGCGCCCCAATCGAGAAGATGTCCGCGCCTTCGTCCGCGGGCCCGAGCTCGGTGATTTCGGGAGCAGTGAAGGGGCTGGCCAGCGCGTACGGCGGCCTCTCGACGGTCTCACAGACGTTGAGGAAGTCGGTCAGGCGCACCTCGTAGCCACGATTGACCGTGACGTCGAAGCTCATGGGGCGCAAGCTGGTCAGCACGTATCCGAGGTGATGCAGTGTCCTCAGGATGGCGGCGACCTCCTGGAGAATTCGGACGTGGTCTCGCAGCTCGAGCTCGCCAGACTCCAAGAGGTTGAAATAGGGTCTGCCCCCAGGGAGCTCGGTGAGCAGATATTTGCACTCGTCGTCCTCCCAATAATCGTAGAACTTCGGGAAGCGCAGATTTTCCTCTGAGGCCTGAACCTTCTTGAGGATCTCGGCTTCGAGCTCGTAGCGCACGAACTGGGCGCCTTTGGCACCCTGCTTGAGCATTACAGGGTGTTCGAAGCCGTCCACAGCGACACGATAACGTCGCTCGAACGTCTGCACCGCGATGCAGCTCAAGATGTTGACGTTGTGGAGGTTGATGACGATTTCGGTGCCGGCTTTCAGAACCTGAGGCGGCCGATCGTGAACGAGCCACAACTCTTCGGCCCGCACCACTGGGAGCTCCCGGGTGTGTTCGTTGCTGTCCGACTTGGCCAGGACGAAGACCCCAGGTGAGGTCGTGTCGCCGGTGCTGGCTGGGAGCAACTCGAGAGGCTCGTCGTCGTAAGTTTCTGAGCTCTCGTCGGGATCGCCGAAGAAAGGGTGCTCAGGCGTCGGATCCGAGAAAGAAGGCGGCGGACCGTCGAAACGACGGACCACTGCAACCGGCGCCGTGTCGGCTAGAGCCGGGGAGTTGAAGGGCGAGACGATGGGCGCCACCAATTCGACCTCCCGGTCTTTCTCCCCTCGCTCGGTCTCTTTGCTGTCGTCAGCGGGGTGCTCGACGTCTCGGCTCATGAATTCTGCCAAAAAGCACGGGTTGGGGTCCTTCGCGGACCGTGTTCTTCTTGTTTTGAACCATAGCGAAGCGGCATCACTTGCTCCAGGCTTCACGCCTCGAACGATCTGAGCCTCTCGGCTTCGGCTATCGCCTCGGGAGGTTCTCTCTAGGCGAGCCCTCGGGGTCGAGCTTGGTCCATGGGGCCTTGAAGATGAGTCCATGCGCGTGAAAGCAAGGTCCCTCAATACCACCGGCCCAGCTCCCTTACAAGGCTGCGTCAACTCCCGATTCCACCTTGCAAAATCGGCAGCGGTCGGCACCGACAATGGGGCCCTCTCCGCGGCCAACCCTGCGGGTTTGGGAGGTGAAACTTTGTCGCCGCGCAGAGAAAAACATCGTCAGCAAAAACGTGCTCGATGGGTGAGGTCGACCTCACCCCATAGGACGCTGCATCGCACTTCAAAAACCTTCGTATGTGGCATGGCCGGGCGCGATCGACTAGATTACTCGACACAGTGCTTCGCCCCGACGACCCTGACATGCTGAAACGACACTAGGACGCACTGGATGCGCATCCCAACTTCCATCATCGACTTGCTATCTGGGCTCCCGCCAGCCACGTGGCTGGCCATTGCTGGACATTGGAAGGCGAGCGAGGGTGCGACGCTTGCCGCCTCTACTCCAGACGAGGGCAAGCTCTACGAGCTCCTCGATAACTGCGGCAGAGAGGAGCGATGGACCCTCTTCGACATTCTCGAGAGCGGGGGCTACTCGAGGTCTACCGTCTATCCCAAACGACACGACTCCTCCGGTGAACGCTTGGAGGTTGACCTCTCCACCCTGCGTGAGCGCGGGTTGGTTTTCCCCGTCGTGGTCGGCACCGCGCTGGAAACCTACCTGGTGATTCCCACCGAGTTTCGGCCCTGTCTCCAGCAGTACAGAGAGCAGCTCCTGCTGATGAAGATCGCGGCCCTGCGAGACGAGCTCGCTGCACGGTCGTTGCCCCATGAGCCCATCATTCTCCCGGAGCAGATTCAACCCAACTTGGCGCTGTCCCACTTAGTCGCCTCCAGCGACCCCGAAGGGTTCAGATACCCTCTCTCTCGGGCCCTCTCGATTCCCGAGTCCTTCCCGGTCAGCGTGAAGCGTACGCTCAAGAAAATGCTGCACGAGATCTACCTCATCTTTCTGCCCTATCTCGGACTCCTCGAGGCCGACAGGAGCTACCCGATCGAAGGGCTCGTCACACTCATGGCCGGCGTCTCTGCCCTTCTGAGTCAGTACCACAGCCGCGACCTCGAACCTGAACTCCTCGACCCAGAACAACGGCCGTTCGCCTCGGCAAACGATCAGCTCTCCATCGCGCGGCGTCCACTCTGGCGCTCGTTCATCGTGCTCTTTCTCAGTCAGTTCCTGACGCCCATCGGTGCCACGCGAACGGTCGAGGATGACCAGTTCCAGGTCTTTCCCTCCGCGTTCACCAAGCTCGATCTCGAGGTCAAGCGTTCGAAGTGGCTCGTCACCTGTCTCGAGGAGATCGGCGTCCCGATTTGAGCCGAGCGCATCATCCCTTTCTGAAGAGCACGTTCATCGCCACCTTTCCGGCAAGAAGCCGTCGTACACGAGCTCGGACGGGCCCGTCAGGCGGATTTCACCCGTCACGGCGTCCACAAACACCGTGAGCACACCCCCTGGCAATCGCACCGAAAGTTCTCGTCCGGTCCAGCCCCGATCCCTAGCGAGGACCGCGGCGACAGCGCACGCCCCTGTGCCGCAGGCCTGTGTGATGCCGCAGCCCCGCTCGTACACCGTGACTTCAACCTCCCGCTCTCCGATGAGCCGCACGAACTCTACGTTTGCACCTTCAGGGAAGAGCGGATGGACGGCGAGCGCACCCCCTGATGCCTCGGCGAAAGGGCGAGTCGGTCCTTCGACGAAGATGACCGCGTGTGGGTTCCCCATCGACACCCCATACACCACCCAGTCGGCGCCGAGCACCTCGACAGTCTCACGCGACAAGCCCTCGCCGCGCATAGGCAACTCACTGCGCTCGAAGCTCGGGCGACCCATGTCCAGGGACACCAGCCGTCTACCCGCGTCCGGGGCGGAAGGGGCAAGAGTGCATCGCTTGGGGCCGGCGTCCGTCGCCACGGAAAACTCCAAAAGCGTGGTCTCGCCGCGCAAGGCGAGGTGGTGTGCGAAACAACGCAGACCGTTCCCGCACATCTGCGGGCGGGAGCCGTCGGCGTTGTACACGACCATCCGGGCAATGACGCCAGGTTCGTCGCTGCCGAGGCGCAACAAGATGCCGTCGGCTCCCACTCCGGTGTGCCGGTCACAGAGCGCGATCACCCGCTCGCGATCGAGCTCTTCGCAGTCCCCTTCGACGATCAGGAAATCGTTCCCCAGCCCATGAAACTTTCGAAACGCAGAACGCATCAACCCCCCTTTTGCCCTAACTTCGTGCCTGGCCAGCAGGGTCTAATCATAGATCGCCGCGCCAAGAACGCCTTGGAAAACGAACGACGCCCACACCGAAGTGTGAGCGTCCTAGAGTTTGTACAGATCTTTCTCATAAATAGATAGATAGATAGGCACCGATGCTCGCTCGGAGGTGGGGTCGGGTCGAGACTTGTCAACTTCTTTTGGCAAAACGGCTCGGGCTCTAGATTTGGGGCTTGCTCGGAGTTGACGCGAAGCGCCCGCGGGGGTTTGCGGGCGGAACGGGGGAGTTGGGTGGCAACGGCTCGACCCGCCGAGAGGTGACATCGTCGCTGTCCGCTGGATTTTGGACCGAACCTGTCCGCAGCGGAGCCAAGAGCTCTGCACGAAGTTCGACCTTCTTCAAGCTCGTCACGCTCCAAACGAGATTACAACGCTCAACACCTCTCCGTGTTCGACATTCCGATCGTCGCGCGCCGCCCAGAACGTTTGCAATGGATCGCCTGCACGTGAGAATGTCCGGCGTTCCTCAGGCTTTTTTCTACACGTGGCGACCTCTCTAACAGGGTTGCCCCAACCTACACGAGGCGAACTGGCGGTCAGCAAGAAGAACATTCTCGAAGGCGAAACGGTGCTTGTTGGGCTGCAGACTTGCGATGCCAAACTCCCCGACGACCTCAAGACCTCTGTTTACGAGGCCAAGCTCAAGGAGGCGAGCGAGTCGCTCCGTCGCTTGGAAGACG
>PFUG01000360.1:0-3020 GCA_002789955.1 Deltaproteobacteria bacterium CG_4_9_14_3_um_filter_63_12
GACGAAGTCTACTCGTCAAATCCGGCCTGCGCCGTGCGCCAAACTCACCTCTGCGGCAACGGGTGTCAAGACGGCGCCTGTCTGCCCTGCGGCACGGACGCGAACTGCCCCATCGATCTGCCAACCTGCAACCCGGCGACAGGTTGGTGCGAAAATCCCTGCCCAGAGCTGGGATGCTCTCAAGCGGGCCGAAAGCGATGTCAGGGCGTGAACATCATGACGTGCACCATTCTCGAGGGAGCCTGCGGCACTTGGGCCATCGATACCGTTTGCCAGCCCGTCTCGTCGGTGCCACAGCATTGCGACCCTGCGACACTCACCTGCACTCCCAACGAAGGATGAGCGAACCTCCATACCCCCCACACCGGCCACCTGGGCCAACGATCTTCACCGACGGCCGCATCGAAGTGCTCGACTCGACCTGGACAGTCGATGGCACGCCGCTGCGTCGCGGCTCCATCGTTCACCCTGGCGCCGTCGTCATCCTCGCCCGACGGGAAGACGGCAAATTCCTGCTCATTCGCAACACCCGGCGGGTGCTGGGACACACCCTCTGGGAGCTGCCGGCTGGAACCCGCGACGGCGCCGAAGACCCCGCTGCTTGCGCCCTGCGTGAGCTGCGCGAAGAGACGGGCTACGCCGCCAAGACCCTTCTCCCACTGGGCGGTTTCTATTCGGCGCCCGGCTTCTGTACGGAATACCTCTTCGCTTTCCTCGCCGAGGACCTGGAGTTCGTGGGCCAAGAGCTAGACCGAGGCGAGCAGATCGAGGTCTACATGCGCTCCGAAGAGGAGCTGGACGAGATGCTGCGCGGAGGGGAGCTCGTCGACGGGAAGACGCTGGCGACGCTGCTGCTCTTTCAATCAAGTCATCGTTGAGCGGCAAGTCACCAGCGGTGACCGAGTTCACGGCTGAGCCGGTGACCGAGTTCACGGCTGAGCCGTGAACGCGCCTTGGGTGTTGTGGTAAACCAGCAAGCAGGTAAGGTGGGCACATGAAAACGACACTCGATCTACCCTCTGACCTGATTCGGGAAGCGAAGCTGCGGGCCGTCATCCAGGGGAGAACGCTCGAGGATCTGGTCGCCGACCTCTTGCGACAGGGACTGGGGATGGCTCCGCCCAGGCATGCGGAAGCTCCGTCGCCCAGCTCGATGGTCGAAATCGGGCCAGATGGTTTGCCCGTGATCTGCTGCCGGGCCGACGCGCCGGCCAGTCGCGTGGGCGTCGAAGAGCTGCTCAGGCTCGAGCAACCGCAGCCTGAGGAGGATGAGCGTCGTGCCGGGCTCCCTGTTTGACACCAACGTGGATCATGAGTGGCCTATGGATGTTGACGTTGGACAGCGATTTCAAGAATTTCGTGCAGCAAGGCCTCGCTTTGACCTTGCTCCCATGAAGCCTCCACGGTGCAGCGCATGAAAGGCTCGGTCCACAACTTCCTGCAGCACCGCTTCGCCAACCAAGCCGGCCTCTGGTACCCGGTCGTCTCCGTCTACTATCTGACCTACGCCTGCAACTTCCGTTGCCCCTACTTCAGCGACGGCTCCGGTCAGCCCTATCACGCGATCAAGAACACGGCGCCAAAGGGCGACGAGGTCGTCGAGATCCTTCGCTCGATCCGCAAGTTCTGCGAGAACCTCGTGATTACCGGCGGCGAGCCGCTGCTGCACGGGGACGTCGAGCAGGTTCTGCGCGCCCTTCCGGCGATGAAGTTCGACCACACGATCCTGACCACCAACGGCGAGCGACTCCCACCCTTCCTGCCCGCCATGCAGGAGTCTCTGAGCGAGCTCGTCATCAGCCTCGACACGCTCAACGCCGAGCGCGCCGATCGCAACTTCGGCCGTGGCGAGGGGATGCTGCGCAAGATCCTCGACAACCTCGAGGAGGCCCGCACGCTGCCCAAGCGCCGCTTCGACATCGTGATCTCGGCAGTGGTGACGCCCGACAACCTCGAGGAGCTCTATGCGCTCAGCGAGTTCTGCTGGGAACGCGGCCTGAAGCTCGCCGCTTGCCCACAGCTGCAAGGCGTGAAGGTGCACGCCGAGCTGCACGAGAACGAGGCCTACCGCCGCTTCTTCGACCACCTCTTGGCCGCCAAACGCAAAGGCCGGCCAGTGCAGGGGACGATCCGCTACCTGGAGTGCATGCGCGACCTGCAGCGCTTCGATTGCCACCCGTTCACGATGCTGGTGGTCTCGCCGCAGGGCGATGTTTTCTATCCGTGCCTCGAGATCGGACACCATGTGGGCAAGATCCAAGAAGTGGACGACCTGCACGCCTTGCGGCGCGCGGGCGAGGAGCGCTTCGGACCTCAGCCCCAATGCGGCAACCAGTGCCATTCGGCCTGCGCCTTGGGGTTCTCGAAAGCCCTAGAGGCGCCCATGCACGAGCTGGTTGCAGAGGGTTACTGGGCCGCGCGGGAGAAGTGGGCCATGTGGCGCGGCCGCAGCTAGACGCGTCCAAAAATACCCCATCTGCGGCGTCGCCTTCCTCCCTCGAGCAGATTTCGCACGCGAGCAGCAATGGAGGGAAGGATGAAATCGATTTGGCGTTGGGCCTTGGTCTCGCTTTGTTGGCCACGGCCTGCGGTGACACGAACAAAGGCAGCGGCGGGCAGGACGTGACGACGACGCAGGACCTGACGACACAGGATGCGACCTCCGGCTTCGACGCCGACAGCCAAGAACAGCGCGACCTAGACCTCACACCGGACGGCGTGAAGAACACTGGTATGCCCATCGGTGTCACGATGGAGTCGAGGTAGCACCCAAGTCGCCAAGTCCTTCAGCGACCCCGCTCAAAGCGAGCGAGACGAGGTCTCGGGCTGTCCGAGCACCTCGCGGATTTGGTCCGCGGTGAGCTCACCCTGGAGCACACTCACCAGCTTGCCCTCGGAGTCCACGAAGTAGAGTGCCGGCAGAGCCACGATGGGGCTCATCTCCTGGTAGGTGGCGACGGCGTCAGCGTCCACATCGAGCGCCAGCTCCTCGACGGGCAGCTCCGCGCGAGAGCCCAGCG
>PFUG01000360.1:3038-3180 GCA_002789955.1 Deltaproteobacteria bacterium CG_4_9_14_3_um_filter_63_12
GGGAGGTCGTGATGGTCTTGCGCGTGCAGTCGCAAGCCTCTTTCTTGCCTACGAACACCACGCGCGCCACCGCCTCCTCGGACTTGGGTTCGGTACTTGCCGGTCGGCAACTCAAGGCCGTCCCGACGAAGAGGACAAACAA
>PFUG01000308.1 GCA_002789955.1 Deltaproteobacteria bacterium CG_4_9_14_3_um_filter_63_12
CGATCGAATGCGCCTCACCGTTCTACTCAGTGGTCTCTTCCTCAGTACCTATTTCATGTCCCCAGCTGCGGCACAAGACACCAACTCGCACGCAGAAATGCAGCCCTCGGCGGAGACCAACGCCGAGACGCCCCCCATTGACCAACCGACCAAGCCTTCCGCGGAAACGATCTATGACTCGCTTGGACACTCAGGTCAGTTTGGACTCTCTGCCGGAGTCAGCACAGGCTGGCTCGTTCGAATCCTGTACGACACCGCGAAGACGACCTGCAATACCGACGACCCCGACAACCCAGTCTGCACCTCTGGCGCCCCGGTCATCTTCGGCGCCGAGGTGTCCTATGCCGTCTCGGATGGTGTGGAGCTCGCGCTGCCGTTTCAGCTCACCTTGACGGATTTGGACGGCCACAAGCCAGTGAGCGCCGGGATTCTCATGCGATTTCTTCCTCTCGACGCGGGCCTTGCGAACCTGTTCTTCGAGATCGGCCTTCCCCTCTTGCTCGCGCCGAAAGTTGATGTGGGAATGCACCTAGGAACAGGGCTTGCGCTCGATTTCGAGCGGCATTTCGGAATCCGTTTGGGGGTGTATCCCAGTGCATTCTTCAGCGACGAGCTCCGCACCACCTTCAACTTCGGTTTGGCGCTCCAGGGAAGGCTTTGACCCACGACTCAGGTGATCGACTCGTTTCGTTGGAAATAACTTGCCGTTTCCTGTACATCCTCACAAGTTGTTTTGTTTTCGTGACTTCGCGTGTGATGCTCTAAGCCCCTTGAAATGTTCTGCTGCACGAGCAGTGGTCACGACTTGGGGACAAATCAAAGCACACGCTGAGCCCTATGTTCGTTTATCTCGTCTTTGGTCGAGTGCCAGAGTCGCAGCTCAAGCGACTTTGTAATCTCGATCGAAGCGGGCACAACGAGAGAAGGAGGTGGGATGAACGATCTTTGTAAGTTCCTGATCTCTCACATAATTCTTGACTTCGATGGCGAAGTGAACCAGGAGATGATCACGCGCTTCTTGATAGAGGACCGCAGTCCCCTAGCTCAATCACTGAAGGGGAGACTGAGCGCGGAGCATGGGCCCGAAGATTTCTTGATCGTGCTCAGCGATTGTCTCCGTGCCGCGATTCGCACTGGGATCACGGCGGAGGTGGTCGAGCAGAAGATTCAGACCTACGTCGAGTCGTGAGCTTTCTCGCTCATCATCCCTATGGGGGCGAGGGGCAAAAAGACGAAAGGCCAGTCGACGACTGGCCTTTTTTCGTTGATGAGCCGCCGACCCCGAAACGCGACGAGGAACCGCGTCCGACCGCCCGAACCCACAAGTGTACAAACTCCATGAACGAAAAGGCACGTTGGCTTTGCCAGCGTGCCTCTTCGTTCATGGGGGCTACGACTAGGTGTAGTAGGTCTGGCGAATGGAGTCGACGACCTCACGCAGATACCCAACGAGGGAGTCCACGGGGAGATCCTCTACTTTCCCGTCGAGATGCCCGTAGCAGGTCAGCGGGAAACTCTTCACTTCCAACCCCGGTGTGTCCTTGATGTAGTTATTCAAGCGGTTGGCGATCTCTTCGGGCGGCGCTTTATTCGGGTGCGGTTGTACATACAACTTGACGTCGCCTTCGACGTTCACGTCCATGATGGCGTATCGAATCGAGCCGTATCGGAAATTGATCCCGCCGATTCGACCCCCGCCCACTTCCGCATCGCATCCCAAGTCCCGCGCCAAGAGCATCAGGTCTTCAAGAACTTTTCGTCTCCCATCCCCACCAAGTTCCTGTGACTTTTGGATGACCGTGAGCTTATCCAAACCAACACCTCCGAGTATCGAACATTAGCGCTCGCAGCGGACCCCTCATGACTGTCCACGATGAGGGTCGAATACAGAATTTGTCGCCGCCCGTCTGGGGACTAGTGAACAATCGGGGCTCGAAGTGCCTGCGAAATCGCACATTTGCGTGCCCATCTCCGCTGAGGAGGGCGCGGCGTAAGGTTCATATTGTACGCTGTTGGCAAACCGCGTCAAGCCAGGATTGCCTAGGCCACCAAAGCGTACAACGGCTGAACAGCGCCATTTCATTCCGATCGCAAAAGCAGGCACGTCAGCGAAATCCGCACGCCAGCGCAAGGACGTGAGCCACCTCTGTTCCAAGTAGCGCGCGAAAAGCCGCTCGAAAGACTCAGGCCCCTCTCAAGGCCGTTGCCCGCACAACGCAACATTGTCGATCAGCCGCGTCGCTCCAAAACGAACCGCGACCGCCAGAACGGGCTTCGGGCCTACCTGGTCATCTTCCGCCAATAGAGTCTCACCATCGACCAACTCTATGTACTGAACAACCCCAAGCTCAGCATGGCTCAGGCTTTCACGTGCCACCTCGAGAAGCCTCGAAACCTCCCTTTCGCCTCGTGCATAGGCGTCCCATGTGGCACGCAGCGATTCGACGAGCTGCTTTGCCTGAAACCTCTCGGGAGCGCCCAGATTGGCGTTGCGACTGCTCATCGCCAGCCCATCGACCTCACGTACCGTCGGAAGACCAACGATTTTGATGGGATAACACAGCTCCTCTGTCATACGGCGCACAATCGCGAGCTGCTGGTAGTCCTTCTGCCCAAAGTACGCGATGTTTGGACGAACGAGGTTAAACAACTTCGACACAACGGTCGTGACCCCGCGGAAATGGGTCGGACGTTGGCGCCCACAGAGGTTCCCGCCCAGCCCGCCGACCTCGACCCAAGACTGTTCGGCGTTGAGTCCAAACGGGTACATGGCCTCGACCGAAGGCACGAAGATCACATCGACACCCGCTTCGGCGCCCTTTTCGCAGTCCCCTTCGAGATCTCTCGGATAGCACTCCAGATCCTCTCCGACACCGAACTGCGTCGGATTCACGAAGATGCTCGTGATCACCAAGTCGCAGTCCCGCCGAGCTCGGGCCATTAGTGAGACATGGCCCGCATGGAGATACCCCATCGTTGGGACGAATCCGATGATCTCTCCGTTGCGTTCGGCCTCTCTGACGATCTCACGCAGCCTGTCTACCGAGCTGACGATCTCTAGTGACCGGCTCTCGAGCGCCAATCCGAAAACACTTGCCATCAGTCATACTCCACGAAGCACCGTTCGTGCTCCTCAGAGGTGCTGCCCGCCCAATGTCGCTGTCCGACTGCAACGATTGCGTCGAGCGCACCTCGCCATTCTCTCGACGCCTCACTCGAACGAATGGTCATTGGTCGGGAACGCTCTCGTCCGGACCTCCTCACCAAAGGCACGAACCGCCGAGGCGACCTTGTCCCCGAGCGAGTCGTACCGCTTCACGAATTTGGCTTGGAATCCGTCGTTCATCCCCAACAAGTCATAAATCACCAAAACTTGACCGTCACAGTGCGGTCCCGCCCCGATTCCGATCGTCGGGATGGAGATCGCCTCGCGCACCCTCTTCGCCAGCTCCGCTGGAACACACTCGAGAACGAGAGAGAAGGCTCCGGCAACCTCGAGCGCCCGAGCGTCTTCGAGCAGCGTCAACGCCGCTTCTTCGTTGCGCCCCTGAACTCGGTAGCCGCCAAACGCGTGCACCGACTGCGGGGTCAATCCCAAATGGCCCATCACCGGGACGCCCATCTGAGTGAGCTTCTGGACGAGCTCTACATGGGGTTGTCCGCCCTCGAGCTTCACCGCCTGGACCCCGCCCTCCTTTAGCAACCGCTCGGCTGAGCGAATCCCCGTTCTTACACTGGACTGGTAGCTGCCAAAGGGAAGGTCGCCGACCACCATCGCCCGTTGCGTGACACGCGTCACACAGCGGCAGTGGTAAATCATCTCCCCCAATGTCACCGGGATCGTGCTGTCCAACCCCTGGATCACATGCCCAAGACTGTCACCAACGAGGATGATGTCGACGTCTGCGCTCTCGGCGAGACGAGCAAACGTGGCGTCGTATGCGGTGACCATCACCAGCGGTTCGCCGAGCTCTCGCTGGCGGCGAACAGTCCACGTCGTTACTCTCTTCGCTGTCATCGAAGCCTCCGGCTTCACGGTCCCGATAGGTTCAGGCCGCGAAACACATGGGCTGCCACTTTCATTGTCCGGACTTCGGACGATTGTCGGCAGACTTTGAGTCCCAGGCACTAGGCTCTAGGCTCTAAAAAAGGAAACAACACTCGAAAATCGAGTCCCTGCCATCCCGCCGGTTGAGAAGGAACGAACTCCAAACCTCACGGACCGTACGGCCCGCGCACCTTGCCTCATTCCTGTCGGCATTGTCAACGAAGGCATCGTGTTTCGCCTTGCAGGTCACTTGGCAACAGGACAATTCTCTACGTACCCCTCTTCATTCCCCCCACTACAAATCATCATAACAACCCTACGGACCGCAATCCACGGCTACCCCCCTCAATTGACCTCAAGCAACATTGCGGCAGAATCGTGAGGTCTATGGCATCAGGCAGGGGTCCAGCGCGAAGGACCGCTGCGGTGTCGCTGCCTTGCCATGCGAAGCTCGACCTCAAGTGCTCGCAGCCAGGGATGGCGGAGAGTCGTGTAAACCCGAAGGTCTGCGCGCAGGATGCGCGCAACAATACTTGGTTTGGAATGTCCCACTGGCGCGAGCCGGGGGGCATCGGCGAAGGAGTGCCGGATGCTCGATCAGGAACTGCAGGAGAGCACCTTAGCCCTGCAACACTACTACGATATCGGCGCAGTCACGCGGCGCACTTCTCTTGGACGCATCTACGACGCAACGCAGCTTCCCTTCGAGCGACCGGTGTCCGTCTGGGTTCTCGATAAGCTCTCGGCCATGGGCGCCAACCCTGAGCTCGTCAAGAGAATCGGTGACAACGCCAAGCGAGCAGGCCTCCTCCCCTCCGCCGTCAACCTCACCGTTCTCGATGTCGGAAAGCTCGATGACGGCGTGCTCTTTATTGTCTTTGACCGGCTCGTAGGCAAGAGCTTGCGCGAGACGATCAAGGCCCGTGGCACCCTCAAACTGTGGGAGACCCTGCGGGTCGTCGAACAACTCGCAGAGGCCCTGATTCACTGCAGACAAGTGGGGATCTCCCACACAGCGCTCGTGAGCTCTAAAGTCGACATCGTCGAGTCCGATTCGTTGCGGCTGCGGCTCTTTGGGCAAGGGATTGCTCTGACGAGGGACGACCTCTTCACACTCGACGATGCCATCGTCACGCAGGAACTCGTCGCTCACCTCCCGCCCGTCGTGTTCAAAGTGCAGGAGAGGAGAACCAACGGAACAATCGCTCACGAGACCGTCTCCGAGGATGAGCTCGAAACCAAACCTTTCCAGGTGCACCAGGCGGACATCTATACCCTCGCCGTCGTGGCGTACGAGTGCCTCAGCGGCCGCCACCCATACTTCCGAGAAGGAAAGGACGTGGGAGATGGCGTTCTCGCAATGCTTCGCGAGGACGTCCCCTCGCTCGATCACTTCAACGAGGTCCCCAAACCCGTCGACCAAGTCATCCTCAAGGCCCTTCAGCGGCACGATGAAGGCTACTCCTCCATCGAGGCCTTCGTCGCCACGCTCCGAGCGGTGATGAGCCAGGAGGACAGGCGGCTCGCCGACGAGAGCGCCAAGCCCGGCTGGCTCAAAGACGCCGTCGTGCTCCCCAAGGCGGCGCAAATGGCCTCCAAGGGCCACCGCCTCACCTTGACCAAAGCCTTGATCGCAGCGGTACTTCTGCTGGTCTGCAGCAATGCCATCGCGTTCTACCTAGCCACCGGCAGCAGGCTCCTCGACGCCGAGCTCGTGCCTCACTTCGCCCCACCTGCAGCCGCGGGCGAAGGAGTAGACGTGGTGTTCAGAGCAGACCTCGTCGACGAACGTGGACAAGTCCGGGAGGCCTCCGCCGAGGTCTACATGGTCTCCAGTCGCGGTGAGACCGTGCGCGTCTCGAGCACGCCCTTTGTTCTCAGAAATCAAAAACAAAACGCTCGACTGCGCGTTGTCTTGGGGCGTCAGGGGTTCAAGTCCCAGCAACTCGATGTCGTCGTGAGCAACCAAAACGAGCAGCTTATGGTGGTGAGCTCCACCCTCGAACCGCTGGCCGAACATCGGCAGCTTGCCGTCGCCAAATGAGTTGTCGCAAATGTGACGTATGTAGCAAGAATGTAAGCGTTCTCTCACGTCAGTGGCGGCTCGTTCGAAAGGCGAAAAACGCAAAATGCTGAACTGGGAACAATCCCGCAAAAGGTGGGGGTTAGGGGTACAGAGGATCAAATGAGCGATATGGACCTACCTTCGCCGCAGACCGCCTCTTCCCTCCGTTTTTTGCCTCAGTCCGCCGTTCACGTAGGCTGGAAACAGACACGATGTCAAAACAGCAGCAAAAGTCGAGTCAAGGAGGGCGCTGACATGATGCACTTGAACACATTCCACGATGTTATTCCGACCTTCACCAAACGAGACGATGAGGGGACGCGAACAGGTCGGCGCTACCTGGCGACCAACACGATGACCCTACGCGTCTTGGGCGGCCCACAGCCCGTCGTTCGACAGAACACGCCCACTCCTCGGGTGCGCCTCTTCGACCGCATCCACTTCTTCACAGGGCGACTGGGCCACTTCCCACTGCAAACCAGCCCGATGCTGGGCAGCGGGTTTCGTCTTGTCCTCTGACCTCTTTCGCTTGGCTACTTGCCGACGCAAAAGCGAGAAAAGATCTCGTTGAGCACATCGTCGCTGACGATGACTCCGACGATCCTCCCCAGCGCCTCCGCGGCCTCTCGCACGTCCGCAGCGCTCAGCTCCAGGGGCAGGTTCGTCTCGAGCGCATGGCGCGCTCGAGACAGAGCCTCCACCGCGTCAGTGATGGCCGCGACGTGCCTGATATTGGTCAGCAACGGGACGTCGTCCGGGCTCTGATATTGAAGGCCCGCGGCGCGCTCCGCGATCACGTGTTCGAGCCACGCCAGCCCCTCCCCAGTGCGCGCCGACGCGGTGACCACCGTCAACGAGGCATCGCCTAAGCCTCTCTGCACCTCTTCGCTCAGCGAACGGCGCTGGCGTCTAGAGCGAGGCTCGGCCTCCACTTCCTCCGTCGACAACGCATCCACCTTGTTGATGACCACGATCGCATCGGCTCGCGCCAATGGGCTGAGCCCCTCACGCTGCGTAGCGTCTATCACATGGCACACAATGTCGGCGTTGATGACCTCCTCCAGGCTGCGCTCGATGCCGAGCTTCTCCACGGGGTCGACGGACTCCCTCAGTCCGGCGGTGTCGGCCACGTGCACCCGCTGGCTCGAGAGGGTAATGGTCCCCTCGAGCACATCGCGGGTCGTTCCGGGTGTCTCCGTGACGATCGCCCGGTCGTAGCCCAACAGACAGTTGAAAAGACTGCTCTTGCCGACGTTTGGAGCACCTACCAAGACCACGGTCGTGCCACCGAGGCGCAGTCGGCCGGCCCCGTGAGCACGTTGCATGGCTTCGAGCTTCGCGAGCACGGCCTCCAGCTGTTGTGTGATCTCATCGGCGGAGGCTTGCAGCACGTGCTCCTCTTCGGCGAAGTCCAGGCACGCCTCCATGAGGGTGAGCAGATCGAGGAGCGCTTGCCGCAAGACCCCAATCGGCCGCCGCAACCCTCCGCCCAATTGCGACTGAGCGGCCCGCAGCGCCTGCTCGGTCTCCGAGACGATGAGGTCGGCGACGGCTTCCGCCTGGGTCAAATCCAAGCGGCCATTGAGAAACGCCCTCAACGAAAACTCCCCGGCCTCGGCCAAACGGGCTCCTCCGCTCAAGGTCGCTTCCAGCACTCGTTTCAAATTGAGGCTGCCACCGTGGGTCTGGAGCTCGACCACGTCTTCCCCAGTAAACGACCGCGGCGAGCGCATCAAGACCGCCATCGCCTCGTCGAGAAGCTCGCCCGTCGCAGGATGGACGACCCTACCGTAGTAAAGATGGTGGCTTCGCACGAGCTCCGGCAAGCCCAAAAAACAGCCCCTCAATACCTCCAAGGCGTTCCGGCCTGACACCCTTACGATGCCCACCGCGCCAGCCCCCGTGGCGGTCGCGATCGCCGAGATCGTCTCGTCTCGGGCATCCCCTGCAATCTTCATAGCGCCTCGACCGTCTGGGGATCTTCGAGCCATACACCACGCCGGTGATTACTTGGCCCTCCGAACCGTCAACCATTTGTGTCCATCGTTCCGCGATTCAGCCCTCTCTGATAGAGGTACTCAGGTTCGACCCACACGAACAGAGCAGATAGCGTCTTCAGCCGCATCTCTTAACGGGGCGAGGCCTTGCAACTCCAGTTGAAAAAAGCACGCGCGCAGCTCGAGCCTGGGGAACCCGGCCGCATCTCTACCCGCGTCAACAGGCAGGTCTGGACCGTCGTCGCTCTTGCACTCCTTTGTTGGGGCAGCTTCGCCCCCTCACTCGCCGCACAGGACACCCACGAGGAACAGCAAGGCCCTCGGCTGCCCGATCCAGTCTACATTCTAGAAAGAGTTGAGCTCGTCGGAGAGTTCTCCACGAGCAAAGACCTCATCCACGAGACCCTCGCCCTCGAGCTCGGACAGGAGGTCAACGTCTCGATCCTGACCCAGGCTCAGCTTCGTCTGCTCGCAACAGGCTTCTTCAGAACCGCGCAATTCGGCCTCGAGCCTGGCTCCGAGAGAGGAAACGTCATCGTCCGCGTCGTGCTCGAGGAACGCAACACGATCCTCCTCTCCGATCTCTTCTTGGGCACCAGTCAGCGAAGCGACTTCTGGGGCGGCCTCGACGTGCTGGACAGCAACATCTTCGGCATCGGCCACACGGCCAGGGCGGCCTTCGTGACCAGCGGAGACGAATTCGCCTTCGAGGTCTCGTACGTCGACCCAACCATCTTCGCGAGCCCAGTCTCCATGGGCTTCACCGCACATTTCAGCAGGGGCGGTGAGCAGGCGTTCCCTGTCGTCGCCGCGGACTTGAACACCCCGTCATCCTTCGAGGTGGACGTCCTCAGGGCTGGAGGACGACTCTCCAACGGCCTCTTCATTCTGCCCCAATTGGGTCTCTTCCTCGACCTGCGCGTCGAGGGCCTCAAGTCCGATTCGCCCTTCGACGACCTGCTTGAATCTCAGCTCCAACCCGGGACCAGTTGGCTGTCGACCGCGGCGCTGGCCGTCGAGCTTGACACCCGCGACGACCCAGTGATGCCGCGCAACGGCGTCAGGCTCAACCTCTCCGCAGAAGGCGCGCATCCCTCGGTGGTCGGCGACTACCAGTACCTGCGACTGCTCGGCCAGCTGAACTTCGCAACGGAATTTCTTCCTGGCCACATCCTCCGACTCGACCTCGTCGGCGGGACCATCATCGGCGAAGCCCCCTTCTTCGAGCGCTTCTTCGTCGGGGACTTCAACGACCTGCTGCCCTCCCGCAACCTCGGCCTGAACTTCGCCAGTCGTCCCGCCGCCGACTTCTTCAACACCGGCACTGACCAACTGGGCTACGAGAACAACATCCTGCGAGCCTCGGCCGAATACGCGATCCCACTCACCGAGGGCATAGACTGGGTCTATCGCAGCGAGTTCTTCCTGGGCGGGGGCCTCTACGCGGCCACGACTTCAGACGCTGACGCCGCCCGTGTCATCTTGGGCGTAGAGCCCATGCCTGGGCCTCGGGACCCGTTCCCCTTCGACCTGACCATCAACCTCGGTCTGCGCGTCGAGACCTCGATCGGAATCTTCGGCCTCTCGTTCGCCAACGGTCTCGCACTCGTTCCTCTCTGAGCGCTTCGAACATGCTCAATAGCGCACAAATCCTAGACCTCCGCAGACGTTACAGCGTCGCGGGGTTGCTTTGTGCGTGCGCCCTTCTCGCCCCAACCTTCGCCGAAGCCGCCGACAACTCCATCGAGTGCACCGCAGGCGCCGAGCAGATCGTCTGCGAAGTCGACGCGCGCGAGTTTCTCAACAAAGAAATCCGCAGCGTCCTCAATAACGGCTGGGAGAACAACCTCCACTTCAATCTGCTCATCATGAACAGCGACGACGACATTGTCGGGGTCACCTACACCATCGTCAGCCAGCGTTGTTACATCGATCCCTTCGACGATCCCTGCCTCGCCCTCTGGTCCGGCTCGGATTCTTGGCAGACCTACCGCGATATCGACGGTCTTATCGCAGGAATTGGCAAGATTCGTTTCGAGTCGGTCCCCTTTGAGAACCTCGAAGAGGGCACCTACACCGCAAGGCTCTCCATCGAGCTCAACCCCATCACCGACGAACAAGCCTCGATCATCCGCAGCTGGCTGGCGCGCAGCCGGGGCGGGCACCTTGTCGTAGGAAAGAACGACTCCTCGATTTTCGGCACCTTCGTGAGCGTTTTTGCCAACGTTCAAGCCGGGCACGCCGAGGCGTCCATCCGAGTCGACGCCCCTCCCTTCACCATCGGTCCGACGTCGAAGGAAGAAGAGGGCGAGGGGCAGTAGGCTTAGCTTGAGTCCATCTTGAAATTCAGAGTTCGGTCGCATTTTCGGCCGAACTCAGCGAAACATGCGATCTTCCCAAAAGGACATCTTTTGAGTGCCCGTTCGGGAATGCCCAAGGTGCAAGGAGCCGACGACCGAGCGACGCAGGCGTACACCGGTACGCCGAGGAGCGAGGGAGGAAGGCGACGCCGCAGATGGGGCATTTCCGGACGGGCACTAGCTTGCGTCTGACACATTGGGCACCTCTTGGCCGTCGCGATCGACTCTGAGCTGCGGGACGTGGCTCCTCGCCTGCGCCACGATGGCGTCACGGCATTGAGCGTAGGCCTCGTGATTCAGGAACAGATCGCTCATCAACACGGCGTAGGTCCCGTCGTGCAGCAGATAAAGCGCCTCTCGGTCCCGCTCGCTCGGCGTCAACGTCGTCCGTCCGATGATTCGAATGGCCGTCAGACCTTGCCAAGGGACGACCTCTAGTCGACGGACAAAGAGTCCTTCTGGAAGCTCGACGCCTGTGTCGTTCAGCCGCAGCGTTCTCGGGCCATGACGCCATTCGTTGAGCGCCAACAAGCTGCTCGACACAAAAATGACCGCGACGAAAAGACCGAACGCCCAAAGCAGTATCGATGCGTCGCCGGCCGCAAACAGGAACCACACCAACGCAAGCCCGGTCAGCACCGAGCCCGAGAGCAACAGAGTTCGCCCAATTCCATAGGTGAACTCGATCGTTGGCGTCGCGCTCAGCGACTCGGCCGCTCGCGGTGGCGTGCGTGGCGCCACTTCCATCACGTCCCCAATACGAGGAGCTCGCCCCGTGTCGCATCGAGCACGTGCTCGACTCCCATCCACAGCGTTTGGTTCGGAAACCGGTGGCCAGCTCCAAGGCCTCGAGCGACCGGCACCCCCCACCTCGCCACCCGCTCAGCCACGAAGGAGGCCACCTCGTCGGGACTCCCCCCACAACCCGTGAACCCGCCGACAACCACCCCGACCACCTCTCGATCGAGGCCCCGCAGCTCGAGGCTCATCAACATCCGATCGAGGCGGTAAGTGGCCTCACCGACATCCTCGAGGAAGAGGATCGCGCCCTTCAGAGACGCCACGTGGGGAGTGCCGTACGTCGCCTCGAGCAGAGACAGATTGCCTCCTGTCAGCGGGCCGCGAACGACCCCCTTCGAAACAGAGATCAGCCCTTGGCCGACCACTCCGCAGGGGCGAACACAGGTTAAAGCCTCGACCAATCCCCTAGCGGACTGCTCCATCGCAGAACAAGGCGCGGTCGGGCCGATCGGCTGCGAGAAGTTGAACGGCATGGGGGAATGCAGACTGGCCCAGCCCAACCGGGATTGTGCCCACAAGTGCAGCGTCGTGATGTCCGAAAAACCGGCGATGCGCTTCGGGTGTGGGCTTCCGTCGCGCTCCAGTCGGGCATCGAGCTCGCGCAGCAGCCGCATGACCCCATAGCCCCCGCGAACCGCAACGATGGCCTTGACCTCCGAGTCGTAGAGCGCATCTGTGAGCTCCTCGAGGCGAATCGAATCCTCGCCGGCCAAATAGGTCCCTTGTCCTCGATGCAGATCATCTCTGATCTTCAAGCAGAACCCAGCCTCTCGCAAAGGACGAAGGGCTTGCTCCATCCGCTCCGCCAGCATGGGACCTGCGGGAGCGACAACCGCAATACAGTCGCCCGCAGACAACGCCTCGGGAACCGAGGCGACCGCATTCACATTCGAGCCAGGACTAGGGTGGATGTGGCGGTTCACGGTGCAAGAACTGGCGTGCCCTCCAGGGCCGTTCGGAAGAAGTCGATGTAGCGTCGTCGCGCATCGCTGTTGTCATAGATCGCGAAATGCCCCTCTCCTGGCCACTGCATCAGTCCACCCGTGAAGAGACCCTGAGGGGTTGAGATGTTTCTGGAGACCGGAGCGGAGACCGAGGCGAGCCCACTGAGCTCGATGGCGTCGGAGGTTCTCGCGACGGGCTCGACGATCGGCAGACCGATGGCCGCGGCCAGCGCCTCCTGAGACAATGGCGGCGTGTAGACATCCTTGGTTCCCTCGCTCATTGCAATGTGCTTCGGCTTCATCCCTGGGGGGGGAGACTGCATGAATCTCGATGCGTAGTTCAGCGGGTCGGCAGGGTCCATCAGCGGTTGGATGACCAAGGTGCCAGCGGGGTGCTCCGCGCTGAAGTTCTCGCAATCGATCCCGAGGACCAGCGAGATGATGCAGGCGATAGGCTGCCCATTGAGCTCTCGCTCCAAAATCGCGATCATCGTTCCGCCGCCGCCCGCCGAGAGAAACGCGGACTCTATGAACGGTTCGATACCGAGGAGCAAACCCGCTTCCTGGGAGCCTTGGCTGTGACCCATGTAGAACCCACGGCCCTTGTCAAAGGCAATGGTGTGCCCGCCAGTTACGGCCCCCGGGACATCCAAACTGCCTTCCCGCAGCAGCCGGTAAAGAACCATCATGTCCAGCGTGGTTTGGCGCACAGACTCCCGCACCGCAATGGGATTCGAAGCCAATAATCCCTCCACGTCGATTGGCATCGACACCCGGGTGCCTTGCAGTGCTGCATCGAACCCGACCGTCGCAAGTCCGACGCTGGCCAGCCAAGCCCCTTCGTCGTTCGAGCCCGTGTGAGTCATGCAATCCCCGCCCGTTCCATGGCCATACACCACCAGAGGAAACCCGCCAGCAGGTGCCGCGCCTGTCGGAACGGTGATCGCCAACCGAACCTCGGCGGACTTGGCGTTGAGCGGCGCACCTGCGCCATCGAACTCGAACTGACCAGCCCCAAATGGAGACGTATACGGAGAGGTCCCGCTGAAGAACTCGGTGGTTGTGAACGTCGCGCTGTAGAGGTCGTGCGTCGCGGGGGAGTCTTCCTTCTTCCAATTACTCACCGGGCCGACGGGGTGCGCTTCGAGATAAGAGCGGAGACGATCCATCTCACCTGGGGAGTCACTGGTCGTGAACGCCGTGGCAACGATGACGTCAGCGGCCTCGACCCCAGCGGCTTGTAACGCTGCAAAAACACCAACGTATGACGCCAACTCACCGCTCGCCTCGCCCTTGAGGCTCTCGAAGAGCGCGCTCGGCGCCAACGGTCGGTTGTTCGAGCCACGGACCTTGCGCGTGACCACAGCGGCATAGCGGTGGCCCTGCAGCATGGAGAGCCCTGGCACACCTCGAATGGCGAGCATGTTCGAACGCCAGAATGTCGACTTGGCTTCTCTGAACGTTGCGTAGATCGGAATCCGAGACCCAAAAGACGCTGCGCCCTCCGTAATGTCGACGAGTTGAATGGAGGCCTCCGCGCCGGTTGACTCCGCAGGCGTCGGGAACGTGGCCACATCCAGCACGTCATCGAAACGGAAATAGATGGCCGTCGACGCACTGAAACCGGCTCGTTCCGTCTCCACTATCTGGACCGCATCACGAACCAACGAGGAGCTGCTCGCAGGGAAATGTGTAAGGTCGGGCTGTCCACCTTCGTGGGTGCGAAGCTCACTCGGAAACGGGAAATCGTAGAACGTGTCCTTACCGGCCCGGCACGCCTCCAACTCAAAAAACGAGGTGACGGGGACGCCATCGAACACGTCGACTGCAACCTCCGACTGGTCCGGCGACGGAGCTATTGCCCCGTCATCACAGCCAATGGCCGGCAAGAACGTGCAGAACAGCAATGCGAGGCGAAGAGGGCTCAATACGGGGCGGAGGTCCATCTAGTACCCTGAAGACAACGAGTCGTGTGGCAGCGTCCTCAGCAGTCCCCGTCAGTGGAGCCCCCCCGAGACGCTTCGCAAAGGCTGTGTAAGTGTGGCAGACGCTCGTGAGTAATCGTGGTCCTGTTGAGGTATGGGGTCAAGAGCAGAGTTGCCGACCAGAGGACCGGATTTCGCACGCAACTCACCGAAATGAATCGAAAATGGGTCGTGGGCAAGCGAGGCAGAATCCAAATACTTGCCCAAGTTACTCGACGATTCGCTGAGGGCTTCGAAAAGTTCCGTGGAATTGGCACCGTGGACGAATGCTGCCGGCCCTCATCTGGGGGCAACCCGAAGCGAGCGAGCTGGACCGACGATGGCAAGCACCCCACCTGCTTCGCGTCCCAGGCGACTGAACTTCTCGGGAAACTGGCGCAAGGCGCGAGGAATGATAGGTTGGATTAGTCGGTGACAAGGGAGCTTCGGATATTCGCAGCCAAAAATCGTGCCGGCACTGCGATCGGTCTCTCAATCGACAGGGCATGTTTCGGGGTGAGGAAGCCAGCGAACGGTGTTTTGCTCCCCACGGAAAGCGACCACTTGACACCTTGGCACAAGACAAGGCCGCCATTTGAGGCGCTGGCGCGTCATCCAAGAGGAGAGAAAAGCTTTGAGACAGGCCCAGGGCAACGCCCTGGGCATCGGCCCCTCGGGGGCCGAACAATTCCCAGCCCAAGGCGGAGCCTTGGGCGAAC
>PFUG01000503.1 GCA_002789955.1 Deltaproteobacteria bacterium CG_4_9_14_3_um_filter_63_12
AGCCCACGTTATTCCAAAGAAACTTATTGAGCTGTAGCTCCTTTCGAGCGATGCGGAAGTCTTTTTGCGACTGGCGTCGTTGGGCGAGCTCGGTGATGAGGCGTTTGGCGGCCTCGATGGCGAAGTCGTCCTCGGCGAGGGCAATGACGGCCTTGAGGTGGACATAGGCCTGCTCTGGCTTGTCGAACTGCAGGAGGATGTCGGCGAGGCGGAGCTTGTGTTGCGCGACGTTGAGCACACCGTAGTGGAGATCGAGGTCGGCGAGCTCGGTGAGGAGCTGCTCCTCGTCGATTTGCAGGTAGGCACGGCGAATGGCCGCGACGCGCTTTCGGCTCTCGAGGAGCGTGCGATCCTCTGGGTTGCGGGCGACCTGGCCCTCGACCGTGGCGAGCCACTCCTTGTGGGGCGTGGGGATGGGGGTCATTTGTTCGATGTTGGTTGGCAACGGACTGGCCTTGCTGGCCTGTTCCCAGGCCGCGAGGATCTGGGCATCGGCTTGAGGGCGCAGCGCACCGCCGAAGTCTTTCAACACTACGGACTCGTAGCTGGTGATGGCTCGCATGGGGTCGCCGAGCTGGCGGAAATACTCGGCCTCTCGCCAATACAGCTCAGCGACCAAGAGTGCGTCAGGGTAGTGTTCGAAGTAGAGCGCACCGGCTCTCTCGAAGGCAGGAATGGGCTCGCCTTTGAAGCTCTCGAAGAGCTGGAGGTGGACCAAGTCCAGCTCGTCTTTGGCCTGCAGTCTCGCCTTGCCGTCCTCGTCGAGGTCAACGGTCTGGCGTGTGGAGGGACCAAGTCGGGTCAGCGATTCGTCGAGGAGGTCGAGTGAGGTGCGAAGGTCGTCGGGGTCTTTGGCCTCGTGTGCCATCTGGAGTATTCGCACCGTGAGCTGGACTTGTTCTCTGGGGCTGATGCTGTTCTTGTCGAAAGTTGACCAGCGTCTGAAGGTGAGCGGGCGGTTGCCGCTCGCGAGGGCGGCCTCGATTTCTCCGAGCGTGGCGTTGGGCCCGCAGCCGAGCATTGTGGCGGTCAAGGCGACGATGAGCAGCAGGAGGGTGAGTCGATGAGGCATGCTGTTTCCCGAGGTTTGAAAGGCGAGCGAAGGTAGGCCGCCACACCGCTCATCAAGGGACCGAGTGCGGTGGCGACGAACGATGCGACGAGCGAATCGCCGAGCTGAGGGCTGATTTTCGCACCGCAAGCCGGTGAAGCGAAGTGAAACCATTCGTGGGAGCAGAATTTGCGCGGCCCTTGGCAGCGAGCAGTCTCGGAGCGAGCCAACTGCTTGCCCACACGCTCCCCTCAACGGCAGACCTCCGCTTGCAGTTCGTCTTGCCATCATCAGGTGCCGGAAGCAGTCATGCACGGGTGAGCCTTTCGACTCGCCAATTCTCTCACCGTTCAAAGGAAACTGACTTCTCTCAGCAGCCAACCACGTCGATTTTGATGTCTGGCGGTCAACGGCCAGCTAAAGAATTCACGTGGTCTTCAGCGAAAAGTGTTCACGTGCGGCTGCGCTCGGGGCCTCGGGCTCTGGGCAGTGAGGCGGAGGCTAGGGATCGCCCCAGGGGGCGCAATCCAGGTCAATTTCCAGCCAGCCAAGCCCCCACGGGCTCGCTGGAGGGCAAAGAGACGGTGCGCGTGAGCGCCCATGTGCAGTTTCGCTGCCTTCACCTTGGAATCGTCTCGCCTTGGGACCTGGGAGCTGGGGCGCGGGCGCTTCGTTCTGGGCTTTTTCGTCGGATAATCGCGCGACTCGGAACAGACGTGCCACCTTGCGTCCTTGCGCTCGCGATCGTCTTGGGGGACTCGCCTGACTCCCCGTCGACCGACTATCCTGCTGGCTTCGCGCCTGCTCCCCGAGACGTCCTTGACCGACCCAACTCCCAACTCCCAAGCCCTCAGAGCCTCGACGTCCAGCGGCGTCCACGTGGTCATCGTCGGCGGCGGTTTTGCGGGCCTCAACGCCGCTCAGACCTTGCGCAAAGCCAAGGACGTCCGCGTGACGTTGGTCGACAAGCGCAACCACCACCTCTTCCAACCGCTGCTCTATCAGGTGGCCACGGCCGCGCTCGGCGCGCCGGACATCGCAGCGCCGATCCGCACGATCCTGCGTCGCGCCCGCAACACGACGGTCCTCCTGGCCGAGGTGGAGCGTGTGGACCCCAAACGCAAGGTGGTCCACACGACCCGAGGGGAGCTGGCCTGGGACCACCTGATTGTCGCCACCGGACTGACGAACTTCTACTTCGGGCACGACGACTGGGCCCAGCATGCGCCTGGCTTGAAGAGCCTGCACGACGCGCTCGAGATTCGCCGCCGGGTGCTGCTGGCCTTCGAGGCCGCCGAAGCCCAACAAGCTCCTGCGGAGGTCAACGCCAGCCTCACCTTCGTGGTCGTCGGAGGCGGTCCCACTGGCGTCGAGCTGGCCGGCGCGCTCGGGGAGATCGCCAGACACACTCTGGCCAAACAGTTCCGCACCTTCGACCCCGCCCGGGCGCGAATTATCCTGGTGGAAGGTGGCCCGCGCGTCCTCTCCACCTTCGACGAGGCCCTCTCGACGAAGGCTCAGCTCCAGCTCGAGCGCCTGGGCGTGACGGTCTGGACCGGACGACGCGTGACCAAGATCGACGCCCGCGGCATCGAGCTGGGCGACGAGCGGATCGAGGCGCGAACGGTCTTGTGGGCCGCTGGCGTGGCCGGACGCGGACTGGTGGGCGAGATGGGCGTCGCGCTCACCCGCGACGGTCGCTTGCCCGTCACCGACGACCTCAGCGTCGCCGGCCACCCAGACGTCTTCGTGGTCGGTGACATCGCGCACCGCGAGCAGGACGGCGCCGTCGTGCCCGCCGTCGCGCCCGCAGCGCTGCAGATGGGACGGCACGCGGCCGAGAACGTGCTGCGACGAATTCGCGGCGCCCAGACCTCGCCGTTCCACTATCGCGACAAGGGCATGCTCGCCACCATCGGACGCAAAGCCGGCGTCGCCCAGCTGGGTGGCCTGAAGTTCTCGGGGTTTCTGGCGTGGTTCCTGTGGCTCTTCGTCCACATCTTCTTCCTCATCGGCTTCCGTAATCGCCTAGTGGTGATGGTCAGCTGGGCGCTGTCGTACCTGTTCTGGACTCGCGGCGCGCGGGTCATCCTCGAGCGGCCGTCTACCGCCGAGGACGAGTCGGTAGAGCCAAGCCCGCATGCCGGCGAGTGAGCTGGGCGCGCCCGAGGAGCCGCCCAGAAACACTCGCACCCGTGCCTCTGTGCCTCGTGTCCCCACAAAAACAAGGTGCTACCCTCCGGCTCCAGGTTCGATTTGAGATCTCCAGAGGAAGCCTGTGCAGTGGCTGGTTCGGGGAAGTGTGCACAAAAGTGAC
>PFUG01000137.1 GCA_002789955.1 Deltaproteobacteria bacterium CG_4_9_14_3_um_filter_63_12
GAAGAATTCCTGAGGAATGGGGGGCGCTCCTTGCAGTCAATAAACATGGAGAGTCATGACGGTTTACACTAGGAGCAGCGTCGCCGCGACGAAGCCCTAGAGATGCCGCCTCATGAAGGCCTCGAGGCGATCGAACGCCTCGCTCAGCACCGGCTCAGTGGGCAAATACACCACGCGGAAGTGGGAGCTGTCTGGCCGCTCGCCGAAGCCAGAGCCGTGCACGACGACGACGCCGGTCTCGCGCACCATCTCGGCGACGAAGCGCTCGTCGGGCCCCTCTATGTGCAGGCTCGGGAAGGCGTAAAACGCGGCCTCGGGCGCGACACAGCTGATGCCGTCGATGGCGTCGAGCCGCGAGACGGTCAGGTCGCGCCGCCGTTCGAGTTTGGCGATGACCTCGGGCAGGTGCCGGGTGTCGGCCAAGGCGGGCGCGATGGCGTATTGCATGGGGTGGCTGGCACAGAGCCGCGCTCTGAGCAGCTTGTGGCAGGCGTCGACAAGCGGGGCGAGGACGAGCTCGGGTCCGCTGACGATGGCCCAACCGACCCGCAGGCCGGGGGCCAAGAAGGCCTTCGACAAGCCGTTGAACGTAATGATCGGCGCTCGGTCCGAGAGCGACGCGATGGAGAGGTGCTCCCGTCCGTCCAAGGTCAGCTTGGCGTAGATCTCGTCCGACAAGATCACCAGCTCGTGCTCCAAAGCGATTTCGATGAGCTCCTGCAAACACGCGCGATCGTAGACCGAGCCGGTAGGATTGTTGGGGTTGATGAGCACCAGCGCACGGGTGTTGGGCTGAATGTGGGCGCGGATGTCGTCGGCGTTCGGCCGCCAGCCGTTCGCTTCGTCGAGATAATAGGGCTGCGCGTCGATGCCGAGCTTGCCGGCGATGGCGGTGTAGAGCGGGTAGCCCGGATAGGGCAGCAGCACGCCCTCGCCGCGATTGCAGAGCGCGGTCAGGACGATTTCGATGGCTTCGCTGGCGCCATTGCCCACGAAGACGTCGCGAATGCCTTGGAAGCCGAAGCCCTCGGACTCGGCTCGGATGGCTTCGAGCGCGGCGGGCACGCCTTCGCTGGGGGCATAGCTGGTGTGGCCGTCGCGTAGAGCACGGGTCACGGACTCGATGATGCCCTCGGGCAGCGCGAAGTCGAAGACGTTGGGGTCGCCGATGTTGAGGTACAACATCGACTTGCCGGCCTTCTTGGCCTCGTCGGCGACGGCGAGGACGTCTCGGACGGCATACTTGAAACTCCGGGTTCGGTCGGCAACTCGAAGAGGTTTCATTGAGGGCTCACCTGGTTTTGCAGCAGTTCCCGTAGGGGGGGATCGCGTAGGGACGCGACGTGGCTCGCTCCGAGCCACCCCTGTTCCGAGTCGCGCGCGAAATCCGATCGGAAGGGACGACCCTTATAGAGAAGATGTGTTCACAGAGCCAGCAATGACCTACGTGTCGGAGTTTTTCTCCAGGGCTTGGGTCACAGCGGTGGTTTCAAGTGTTTCCTTCGCTTCGCTTGGCAATCCCTGGTGCGGAAAAGCAGACCGGACTTGACAGAAGCCGCAAGCCGCCTCACGGTGCGCATTGGAACGAGTTGTTTGCAACTCGACGAGCCTGGGTCGAGCACGCTCCCCGCTCTAACCAATGAATATTGAATAAGAATGGAGGATGGAATGGCGACTAGAGATCTCGTCGGCGCAGCCTGTGGCAGCCCTGTACCAGGTCGACGTGCAGCATGGACTGGAATCAGCCTAGCATTTGCGGCCTTGGGTCGCGTCTTTGTTAGTCTCGATCGCAACTTTCGGGTTCTGCATGCGTCGTCGGTGCTCGATACTCTGGTAGGGGAGGGAGCGGTCGAGGCCGCCATTGGGCGGCCCATGGAGGAGCTTTTGGGCGCCGATCTCTTCGGCGAGGCCGGTGCGCTTCGGCTGGCCCTGCAGAACGGTCAGCGGCGAGAGGGGTGGCGAGCCATGTTGCAGAGCGACACCCACGGCGCCCAATTGGTCTCCGTGACCGCGGCGCCGCTGATCCACGGAGACTCCGATGTCTGCGACCCCAACGCCGAGTACGTAGTGGTCATGCGTCCGGCCTCTGAGGAGATCAACCAGGCGGAGACCACGGCGTTCATGGGGATCGTGGCGCGCTCCCCGGCCATGATCCGCGTCATCGACCTGATCCACGTGTTGCGCGACAGCTTGGTCACCTGCTTGCTCACCGGGGCGAGCGGGACGGGCAAGGAGGTGGTCGCACGGGCACTGCACATGACCTCGAAGCACGCCTCGGGACCGTTCGTTGCGGTAAACTGTGGAGCGTTGCCGGCCGACTTGCTCGAGTCTGAGCTCTTTGGCCACGTCAAAGGCGCCTTCACCGGGGCCATCCGCGATCGGCTCGGGCGCTTCGAAGAGGCGACGAACGGCACGCTCTTCCTCGACGAGGTGGGCGACCTGCCCATGCCGCTGCAGGTCAAGCTGCTGCGCGTCTTGCAGGAGCAGACCTTCCAGCGGGTCGGTGGGAACGGGACGGTCACGACCAACGCTCGAATCATCGCCGCGACCAACCGGGATCTCACCAAGCAGGTGGCCGACGGGGAGTTTCGCGAAGACCTGTACTACCGCCTGCGCGTCGTCCCCATTCACATCGAGAAGCTCGCTCACAGGCGCGAGGACATCGAGCTGCTTGCCCGCTATTTCCTGGCCAAAGTGGGGGTTCGGCAGGGTCGCACGCTGCGCTTCTCGCCCGACGCGTTCAAGGCCTTGCTTCAGTACCCTTGGCCGGGAAACGTGCGGGAGCTGCAAAACTGCGTGGAGTACGCGGTCGCGGTCTGTCAGCGTCAGACGATTCTGCCCGAGGATCTGCCCAGCGAGCTCACGCGCCAGACTGTCGAGCCGACCACCGCACATCTTCGCGGCGAGGAGCCCCGTCAGTCTTTCGTAGACGGGGCACCTCCCACTGAGGCCGCGCAAATCCGCACCGCGCTCGAAGAGCAGCACTGGAATCGGGGCCAGGCCGCCAAAGCGCTCGGGATGAGCCGCACGACGTTGTGGCGCAAGATGCGGGAGTATCAACTGGGATAGCGCGCGGCGGGCGCCATATAGAAACCCGACGAAGGGTGATAGGCTCGCAGAATCTGGAGGGGAAAATGGAGTCCATGTGCACTTGGGCGACCGAGCTACACATCGTCATTCGCTCTGCAGACGAGCAGCGCGTCATCGAAGAGTTCAGCGTCGGGGGGCGGGCGGGTGAGGTGCCGATCCCAAGGGTTGGCGAAGACCTCTCGTTGGTTGCATCCGATTCCACGACGCTGAAGGTGGTCAACGTCACCCACATTGGTCACGAGCTGATTCGACGCACGAATCCGTGGACCTGGCGGAGTCGTTGG
>PFUG01000318.1 GCA_002789955.1 Deltaproteobacteria bacterium CG_4_9_14_3_um_filter_63_12
GAGCTCGAGGTCGGCGACGACTCGATTCACGTCCATGGGCGCGTCGTCAACCTCTCGCAAGACTCCGCTGGCATCGAGTTCGTCGGGCTCTCCGAGGACGACAAGGTCACGCTCGAGCTCTTCTCGAGTTCGGGTGGCTGGAGTTGAAACCCCTCGTCCTGCTTGCCTTTGTCTGCGCTCCCCTGCCCGCGCTCGCCGCCGAGCCAAGCGCGACGCCATCCTCACCCTGGCACCTGGGCCTCGCCGCCTTCTGTCAGGCGAGGCTCGGCTCTTCGACCCGCTGAGGGTCTTGCTCAGCTTGGGTCTTGCGAGCCGCGGCACGCGCAACGTCTCAGACCCGCCGCCGAAGTATTGCATTCTCTGGGACCGGCTCGTCGAACTGCACTCGGACCCTCTTACCAGCGACGTTCTTCTCGATGGGGACGCCTTCCTCGTCGGTCATGGCGGTGATGCCCACTGTCCCATTGCGAAGGCCTGGCGCGAGCCACTCGACGCGGTCGCCCACCGCAAACCGATTCCGCGTCTCCAGCCAGGTCTGGCCGGCCTCGGTGGCCCGCACGTAGCCGACGACTTGGCAGTCGGAGACTGGGTGATTGTGAGTCTGCAGCCGCTGGGGTGCAGCCTGCGGGTAGCCAAACGCAAACCCCGTCTCATAAGGGCGATGGCTGACCGCCCCCAGCTCTTCGAGCCAGAGCGGGTCGAAGACGTAGGACTCAGGGTCGGACGCATAGGTGTCGAGCGCGTGTCGGTACACTCGAGCCACATTGGCCACGTAATACTCGCTCTTCATTCGCCCTTCGACCTTGAGCGAGCTCACGCCGCTCTGCACGAGCGCAGGGATGTGTTCGATGAGACAAAGGTCTTTGCTTCCGAGGAAGATGGTCTTTCCTCCCTCTTCGAAGACGTCGAGGGCTTCGCCTGGACGTTTTTTTTCGATGAGCTGCCACTCCCAGCGGCAGCTCTGCTTGCACTCGCCTGTGCTGCCGCTGTGGCCGCAGAGATGGGCCGACAGCAAGCAACGACCGGACACGGCCACACACATGGCCCCATGTGCGAAGACCTCGACCTCGATCCCCGCCTCCGCGGCGATGGCCGAGGCGTCTGCAAGCGAGGTTTCGCGCGCTAAGATCACTCGCGAGGCCCCAGCGTCCTTTAAGAACCGAGCGGAGAGCGAGTTTGCGGTGCTCATCTGCGTCGAGATGTGGATGGCGACGTCTGGCCGCAGACTGCGGGCAAGGGAGAAGACGGCCAGGTCGGCGACGATGAGCGCGTCGAAATCGATGCGCCGAGTGGCCTCGAACCAAGCCCCCAACACCGGCAAATCCCGATTGAAGATCAAGGAGTTGAGCGCAACGTAGAGCTTCTTGCCGAGCTCATGGGCTCGCTTCGTGGCAGCCGCCAACCCCTCAGGGTCGAACTCGACCCCTTTGGGGCGCAACGAGAATCCGCCGGCACCGACGAAGACCGCGTCCGCGCCGAACTGGAAGGCCATCTCGAGTTTGGCCCGGTTGCCGGCGGGCATGAGGAGCTCGGGGAGCTGGATTGTCGCCATCAGCGGGCCTCTCACCTTTTGAGAACAGATCGCCCCGGTGCCGCGCTGCTGCAACCGGAGCGCGGAGTCCTCGTCGAAGCCGAGGCTCGCGTCAAGGCTTCCACCAACGGGTCCAAGGGCTCGGGCGGTCGGGGGTACGCCCCGGGCTTCCCAACTCTGCCGGGGGCATTCGGACCTTTAAGGGCCGGGGGGTCCGACGCCCAGGTGCAACGCCGGACGAATCGCGACGCACTCATGACCTGGGCATCCGCCCTGAAGGGGCGGCCCACAGACTTAGCCCAGCGCCGAGCGCTGGCCGCGCGTCCGAACGCCCGAAAACACGGCGTGGAACCGCGTCCGAACGCCCGAACCCACGACGGCGAACCGCGTCCCGAACGCCCGAACCCCTCCAGAGCGCGGCGGAGCCGCGCGGTTCAAGGACGATGTTCTATCTCGAAGAGGCTGACACGTGCGCTCTCTCGGCTCACGCGTTCTTTGACGCGCTGCAGAGGGGTCAGGCGCAGACCGCCGTCCTTGTTGTTGATGGCGTGTCCGGCGGAGGCCTCCAGGAGGTCGTCCATGTCGCGGAGCAACGTGGTGATGTCGCGGATCTGGCGTTCGCTCACCGCGAGGATCAGCACGTTGACGCCAGGGGTGTCGTCCAACCGGTACCAATTCTCGGGCTCGGGGAGGGTCACCTCTTCGTTGGCGGAGACTTCGCCCGCGTCGCCGTCGACAGTCGGGAACAAGAGCTGGGCGTGGCGGTGGCCGTCGACGAAGAACAGGTAGGCGTGGGCGTCGCGGTTCGTTTGAAAATGAACACTGACGCGGTCGCCCGAGTTGAGGACATCGCCGCGGTGCAGCGGCACCTCGCGGATGTTGCCTTGTTGATCGGCGAGCTTGGCCACGACGCTGAGCTCGCTCTCGAGAGGCGTGCGAGACTCAATCGGTATGCGGACCTCCGAAGATTCTTTGGCGGCAAACATGGGGGCCGACGAGTCCCGCGGTGAGCTCGGTGGGGAATTGCGGGAGGACCGGCCGTCGTCGCGCAAGCCGTAGAACGCGAAACCGATGGCGAGCAGCAGCAACATGCAGGTGGAGAGGGAGAGAATCGCGCCCCTTTGCACACGGCTGACATGGCTCTTGAGGCTGCTCTCTGGGGCCACCATAGCACCGCGCAGCATGGGGTTAGGCTCGATGGGGCTGGTCCGCGCGGGTTGGAGGGCTAGTGTCGGCTTATGGATGAGACGTCGGCCAGGCATGGCCTCTTCGAAGGGGTCGAGGTAACGGACTTGGGCCTCGCGATGGCCGAAGTAGACCTGCGAGGGCGGTCCGTACAGGACGTAGCTGCCCCAGAGCGCAGTGCCCTCGCCGAAGCGCTCGGCGAGCTCGATCCGAGAGCGCCGAACGGCCTCGCCGATAGGGAGACCGAGCTGCAAGCGTTCGTAGAACGCGACGGCAAAGAGGACACCGAGGTCGTCGGGGATGTCCCAGATGGTGCCCAGGTAATTGCGGACCCCGGCGGCCAGGAAGCTGGTCGCCATGGTGTCTTCGGCCGGGCGAGTGGAGGCGCCGCTGGAACAAGCATTGGCGAAGACGAGCGTGGGCATTGGGCGGGTCCCGCTGAGTCTGCGCACATCGTCAGGCTCGAATCGCCCGTCGACCATGAGCCAGCCGCCGCCGGTCTCATCCCATTCCGCGTGCCCGGCTAGGTGTACGATGTCGAACTCCCGCAGCGACTCCCGCACCGAGGCCCGGGTGATGGGCGAGGCCATGAAGCCAAGCTCGACGTCGTGGCGGTCGAGGAAACCCTCACGCAGCAAAGTCCCCTCGCGCGAGGCGGCAGGGAGGTCGCCGCGAGGGTCGGCGATGACCAGAACCCGGCGCCGATCCTCGAGGGCACGGGTCAAAGGAGGCTCATGGATGCCCTGAACCATGACATCACGGCTCATGGCATACTGGCGGGACAGGAACTCACCGCCGTTGTGCAACATCTCCCAAGGAAGGTGCTGGAGGCTCTCTTCGAGCCTCAGGGTGAGCGCTCCGCGGCCGCGGCGGAGGATGGGCTTGAGTGCGGCGGGGACGATGAGATCGAAGAGAAGCATGGCGAGCCGCAGGATCTCGTCGCCGGCGGCGGCGCCCATCTCTCCAACGAGGTTGGAGCGACCAAGGAGAAACTGCAGCTCGGTCTCGATGTTCTCGATCTCGGCGAACTCAACGTCGACGATCTCATAGCCCCTAGGCGCCAGAGCGCCATTGAAGTCTTCGAACAGTGCCACACGCAGCCCGTGCCAGGACCGGCTGACGTCGAGGACGAGGTGGGTGGGCTGGCTCATGGCTGGATGTCCTGTGAGAGGTCGAGCTGGATGTGTCCAAGGATTCGCCCCGGGGCCTCTAAGCGCAAGAATACGTCCCGCAGGGGCAGATCGTGAACGATGGTCTGTCCCTTGCGCAGGGGTTTGGTCTCGTGCAATCGGCCTGCGACGATGATCGAAAGGCGCGAGGCCGTTGGGCCTTGGACCAGGCTGACGCTCGCGCTGATGCCGCCGTTTCGGGACTCCAACAGCTCGATGTCGAGCGGGCAAGGTTGGCCATCGAGCTCGAGGACACGGCGAAAGGCGACGCCTTGGTGGCCACCACGTCGGCGCATCGCGGCGCTGATTCCGACGCGCATCTCAACGTCGCTGGAGAGCACGCAGAGGCTGTCGGCGTTCACCTTCAACGCGATGCGCATCAAGCTCGGACCAATGTCGAGAGAGCTCAGTCCAGAGAGCTCGAAGGACCCCAAATTCGGCAAGAGATCGACCCGAAGGTTCTCGGAGGCCACCTCCAGCCGCTCGACACAAATGGAGCAGGAGGCCAGGTGGGCGACGACCCCTCGCCGTCCCTCTTCGCCCAGACGGTGCTGTAGGTGCCCTAAGAGCTGCTCGGCGTCGATATGCGGTCCGCTGGCCGTGTCGAGCAGGTGCTCACCCCGGCGCGCATGAGCCCTTAGGGAATCGTCAATAGAATCCCAAGGTGCAGGGCTCGAATCTCGCTTCTCTCTGCTCATGACGGCCTCCGGTGTTGCGCCGAGAGCTTTGACGGCTCCTGCGCTGAGATCTGACAGGTGGACCTCAGAGCAACTGCGCTTGCTCGGCGAGCGAGGTCAGTCGCTTGCGGATTCGATTGCGGCGCGCGTACACCGCCCCCAAGGTCGTCCCCATCAGCTCGGCGACGCTCTCGTAGGAGTGGCCACGGGCATAGAAAAGCTCGACGAAGAGACGGTCTTCGTCGTTGAGTTGGGCGAGCAGGTTCTCGATGCTCTCCTGCAGCTCTCGACGCTCGATGAGCTCGTCGGGACCTGGGCTCTCGTCGACGAGGCTGTCGGCGGCGCTGTGGCCTGGGCCTTCGAGGTCCAACGAGATGACGGGACGTTGACGCCGCAGGTGGTCGACGGCGAAGTTCCCAGCAACCACCTTGAGCCACTGTCTCAGCGAGCACCGGCCCGAATACTTGGCGAGACGGCGAAAGTTCTGTGCCACGAGGTTGAGGCTGAGATCCGCTTCGAGATCCTCGAGCTGCTCCGCCGTCGGCGTGAGGCCGAAGCGGGCCATGGTGCGAATGAGCGCAAAGCGCAGCGTGAGCTCGTGCTGGGTGGCGAACTGCTCCCAGGCGAGCCGATCGCCGCCCACGACAAGGTCGATCAACGCGATATCAGCGGCGTACCGATCGTTGGGGTCCAACTCCGAATGCTCGCTCATCTCCCACCTTGCCTTGTCCCGAGGGCACCATACCCGTTGGATTCTGATGCCGAGACCGAGTTTCGACAACCGCAGCGAGGCGAAGTTCCAAATTTTCTGCGCTTACCTTGAGTCAGAGCACGAGCTTGAGGGTGATGGCTTCCCGCTGCCGGCTCTGCGTCACGACGGAGAAGCCAGCGTGCTCGACCATGTCGCGCAGGTCGTCGGGATCGAAGGAGTGCATCCCGATCACCTTGGCGCCGAGCGCAAAGGCAAAGCGTCTGAGCACACCGTGCGCCATGGTGTACGTCGACAGAACCGCTATGCCACCGGGTGCGAGCAGCCGATGCAGCTCGCGGAGGAGCTTCTCGCGGTCGCCGATGAGGTGGAACGAGCCGGCGCAGTGGATCCGCTTGAACGAGTGGGGAGCGAACGGGGCGGAGAGGGCGTCGCCGCGCACGAAGTGCAGGTTCGAGAGCCCCAGGGAGAGCTTCGAGGCTTCCCGCATCATCGTCTTCGACAGATCGAGGCCGACGACCACGGTGTCCGCTGTTTTCAACCCGCCTGCGAATCGACGACTGAAGAGGCCCGTACCGCACGCCACGTCGAGCACCTTGTCGCCCGGCTCGAGCTCGTGGAGATCGAGGAGATCGAGGGCCAATCCCAGCTCCGCCTCTACCGTTCGGTCAGCCAGGACCGAAGTGAACGCGGGTCGAACCCACTTCTCGTAAACTTTCGGGTAGAGCGCGCTCTCCATCGCCCTCTGGCTCAAGGAGCGCGGGCAGACCAGCGACCCGACCATGTCGACCACTCCGTCCTTGACGGAGTAAGTCGCGCTGCAGTGCTGGCAGTGGGCGAACGTCGACCCCAAGTCGAACCCGATCTGCTGACAGGTCGGGCACCGCAACACGGCTCCCACCCCCATATCGGAGGCGTCGAGCCCTGGCATCACCGGAACCGGTTCCGGGGCGAAGGACACGTCAAAGTCATCGTCCACGCCGCGCCGAACGACTTTCACCGAGTAGGCTCGGACTTCCTCTTCTTCTAGGTCGTCTTCGTCGTCTTCGTCGTCTTCGTCGTCTTCGTCGTCTTCGTCGTCTTCGTCGTCTTCGTCGTCTTCGTCGTCTTCGTCGTCTTCGTCGTCTTCGTTGTCTTCGTCGTCTTCGTCGTCTTCGTCTCCGTCGTCTTCGTCGTCTTCGACCCCTTCGACCTCTTCGACCTCGGCGGCGGCTTCGACCTCTTCGACTTCGACGTCTTCGACCTCTTCGACCTCCGCAGCGACTTCGACGTCTTCGACCTCTTCGACCTCCGCAGCGGCTTCGACCTCTTCGACCTCTTCGACCTCGGCGGCGCCTTCGACCTCTTCGACCTCGGCGGCGGCTTCGACCTCTTCGACTTCGGCGGCGGCTTCGACCTCTTCGACCTCTTCGACCTCGGCGGCCACCTCGTCCCCGCTCAGGAGGGCGTTTGCGGCGGCCAAGAGCTTCTCGACGCTCTTTTGGCCGTAGCCCTTGACTTGCAGCAGCGTGCCGTTTTCGGCGACGCGAATCAGCCCTTCGAGGTCCCGCACGTCAAGGTCGTGGTAGAGCTTGAGGGTCTTCGCCGCACCGAGTCCCTGGAGCCGTACGATCTGGGCGAGTCCAATGGGATATTTGGCCTGCAGCGCGTTGAACTCGTCGGTGCGCCCGCGCTGTGCGAAGGACTCGAGCACGCCATGGACCTCTTCGGGGCGGGCTTTGACGAACGCCTTCCACTGAGGCCCCTCGAGGCTCTCGAATCCCTCGGTCCGTGCATCGAGTGCTTCGATGCAGGCCCCCAACGCCTTGGTTCGCGCCTTTGGGGCCCCATCGAGCTCGAGGAGCGCAGACAGACGAACGAGGGATTCTCTCAGCTCACGGCTGTTCATGGGACTCTCTTTTTGCGTCTTGCCCGTGTTTTCGCGGGACGTTCCGTCACAGGACCAGCGAAGGCCAAGTGTTTGGCCGTCGAGCGTAGTCGAGCTGGCAGCGCTGCAAGCGAATGGCTGGGGAGCGGTCCCACGATTTTCGCCAGACTCACGGGCCGCCACTTTACGCCCGAGCTTCGAAAGGTCAATCCACCCTTGGACGCGGTTGGCGGCTCGGCCCTTCTCGACCGTCCCCTCTACCCGAAGTCGGCGGAGCCCAACCTTCCCTCTCCATTTCGAGGCCATTTCGAGGGAGGGGGCCGGGGGAGGCCGGGGGAGCGGGAGAAAAGAAAAGGCGAGGACCCCACATGGGTCCTCGCCTTCTTCAACCTAGCTCGCTAGAGCCCGTTCACCAGAGCTTACATATCGGCGACGTACTTCATCGAGACCGACTTCGGACGGGTGAGAGCGGTCCCGACGGCGCGGTTCCAGATCAGCTGCGAGAGCATACCCATGGAGCGGCTGACCGAGAAGAGCACGGTGTAGTAGGACTGCTCGGTGAGGCCGTAGTGATACAGCAGAGCGCCCGAGCCGGCATCGACGTTGGGCCAGAAGTTGGCGATGGCACCGCGGCCTTCCTTGACGCGTTCGGCCGAGTAAGCCTCGAGGACCTTGGGCACAACCTTGAAGACGTTGTCGACGGTCTTGAAGACGGGATCTTCGGGGAAGTGCTTACGGCCAAAGGTGTTGAAGCCCGTGAAGCGGGGGTCGGTGACGCGGAGAACGGCATGGCCGTAACCCGGGATGACCTGACCGGCGCGCAGGGTCTCGAACGCCATGTCGCGGATTTGGTCTTCGGTGGGCGTCCCGTTGTACTTCTCGTTGAGCTCGAGGACCCACGCGATGCACTCTTGGTTGGCGAGGCCGTGCAGAGGGCCGGCGAGGCCGTTGAGGCCAGCGGAGACCGAGTAGTAGGCGTCGCTCAGCGCGGAGCCGACGGTGTGGCAGGTGTTCGCCGAGACGTTTCCGGCCTCATGGTCGCTGTGGAAGTGCAGGTAGAGGCGCATCAAGTCGGCGAAGGTGCCGGTGGGATCTGGGAGCCCGAGCATGTTGGCGTAGTTCGCGCCGTAGTCGAGGCCGGCAGTCCAGTTGATGTAGCCACCCTTGTCATAGACGAGGCGGTAGATGGCGGCGGCGATGCCGGGGACCTTGGCGAGCAGGTTGAGGGAGTCATCCAGGGTGTAAAGCCAGTAGTCCTGCTTGCGCATCTTGCCGGTGGCGTACTCAGCGGCGAAGGTGCTCTCTTTCTGCATCGCGAGGATCGCGGTGCTGAGCATCGTCATGGGGTGCGAACCCGAGGGCATGGCCTCGAGGATGTTGAAGACGTAGTCAGGAACCTGAGCGCGGCGATCCATCTCGCGCTGGTAGTTCTTGATGACGTCGCTGTCCATCGGGAAGACTTCGCCGGTCAGCAACAGACAGAAGGTCTGCTCGGGATACAGGTCTTGGATATCGAGGAGGGGCTTGCCGCGGAAGGAAACACCTGAGCCAGGGTCGACTACGGAGGTGTCACAGATCATCCCTTTGACGCTGCGCATCCCACCGAATGCCTGCTCGACGGTAACCTCACCGATGACCTTGTTGCCTTTGTCCTTGAGGAGCTTAGAACGTGTCTCACGCCATTGAGGAACGAGCTCTTCGAGTTTGGACTGAAGTGTCGCCATTAGGAACCTCCTAAAATGAATGTGGTGGGCTCATGTGTCACGGCCGTTCGGAGTCCCCCCCGGGTTCCCCGTGCATCACTGAGTGGTGACTGCGGAGCCCCATGAAATTCGGCCGGATTCGCGCTGGACGCTAGCAGAGAATTCCATGCGCGCCAAGGATATTTATCAAGAATCGCATGTTTTGACCTGGGTCAATTCGGTCTGTGATATCCGTCAATTTTCGAGGAGTTTTTTGCTCGTTCTGCACCTTCTCGAACCAAGGGTGCGGTCCTCGGCGCAGACGTGATATGACACACTTGTATGTGGAATCGGCAACAACAACCAGACAGGCTCCAGAGACCTCGTGCAGACGCCGTCAGAGGGCTGTTATGCGCCGCCTCCATGTTGGCTCTCGCCGCACTTCTGACCAGTTGTTACCTGCCTTTTGGTGAGCCCAACCGCGCCGACCGCATCCGCGACCTTGTGCGCAGGGTCGACGAGGCCGTCGCCGCAGAAGAGGACAACGAGCTCCTCGAACGGGCCAGCGCGCTGCGAGCGCTCGATCCAGCACCGGCGGTCGCCGCCCGCGTCGACGCCCTCGCCGTCGCCGCTGCCTCCAAGCTGGGCGACGAAAACGCCCTCGCCACCTGGCTCGAGAGGCTCAACGTGTCGCTCACCGAGCTCGGGCGCAGCGACCGCCAGACCGTCACCGCCAACGAGCGCGACCAGGTCCGGCAGCTCGCCGAAGAGAGCCTGCGCCTGAGCCATCAGCAGCTCTTCGAGCGCTGGTCCGGTCGAGGCACCGAACAAACCACCGAGCTTCTCGTCCGCTGCTTCCAGATCTACGAAACCCACTTCGGCTCCGCGCTCCTGGTCGCCGACGTGCTGTGGAACCAGGCCGAGTTTCTGCGCCGACAAGGCGAGTCCCTCGCCGCCGTCCCCCTCTATGAAGAGATTCAGAGCAAGGACTTCTCCGGCAATTACACCCGCCGCGCCGTCGAACGCGTCGAGCAAATCTGGTCGATGGCGAGCGAGTCCACGCCCCTCCCGAGAGATCTCGAAGAGCGCATGGAGGTGGCGAGCCCCCACAAAGAATGGATCGCCCAGGCCGAGCGCGAAATCGCCCTCGAACCCGAGTCCCCTGTCGCCTTCGAGATGGAGCTGCGCATCGCCGAGATCCAGCTCGCCTACCGGCAAGTCGACGAAGCCTACGGGACGTTGCGCTCCATCATTGACCGAGGCAACGAGCACGTCGCGGTGAAAGCCGCCAGCGTCCTGCTGCAGCACATCGCCGACCACTCGGCCTCCAGCCGAGACTTCAAGCAAGCGCGAAAAGAGCTTCAAGCCAACAAGGTCCTCTGGAATAACAAAGAGTTCCGCAAGCTCACCCAAGACCTGCGCCGACAGGTCGAGGGGAAATGAGCGCGCTCCCGACGTCATCGCGATCGCACCGCCGCGCGACTTGGTGTCCAAACGCTTCTGTCGGTACAACGTTTCAAGTCGAAGAGGGACCAAGGGGTGGCTGGCAGGTTGCCGCCCCGCTCCTCGAGTACCCCCGACAATTCCCAAGCTGAGGAGTGCTTCAGACAAGCATGATCGATTGGCACGAGATCGCGCGCACTGAGTCCGTGATTCGACTGGGCGAGATGCTGCGACGGCAATTCAACGTCTGGGTCGGGTTCGTCGGCACGTCGGGGATCGGCATTCCCATCGGCGCCAATCAACCCGTCGACAAGGCTTTGTGCAGCGCCTTCATGAGCCGCCGCGACGGCAACGGCTCCTGCCATGCCAGCCTCGGAACCTGGATGGAAGCCCTCGCCGGCGACGACAAGCACGTCGACGGCCCCATGCTCCTCGAATGCCACGCCGCCCTCAAATCCCTGGTCGTGCCCATCCGCTCGGACAAGACGCTGGTCGGGGCCTGCTACATCTCGGGCTTCGCCGTCGACGGCGGCGACGCCGAAGAGCGCACCGTTCGCCGCGGCGCCGAGCTCGAGCTCGGGAAGACCTTGGTCAGCCAAGGAAATCGCGCCCTGCCCCGGGTCACCGAGCGCGAGCTGCGCCTCTTCGAAGAGCTCGGTCAGATGATCGCCGACGAGGCGATGACCCTCATCGGGCGCCAGAAGAAGCCCGACCAGAGGACCGTGCCCGGCGTCGGCGAGTATGGCGCCATGATCGGACAGAGCGCGACCATTGAGAAGCTCTTCCGTCTCCTCGACAAGGTCTGCCGCAGCGACTCGACAGTCCTCATCCAAGGCGAACCCGGCGTCGGCAAAGAGCTCGTCGCCAAAGCCATCCACTTCAACAGCGCCCGCGGCGAGCGCGCCATCGTCGTGCAGAACTGCTCGGCGCTCAACGACAGCCTGCTCGACAGCGAGCTCTTCGGCCACAAACGAGGCGCCTTCACCGGCGCAATCGGCGACAAGCAAGGCCTCTTCGAGCTCGCCGATCGAGGCACCTTCTTCCTCGACGAGATCGGCGACATGAGCGCCATGCTCCAGGTCAAGCTGCTCCGCGTGCTGCAAGAAGGCACCTTCCTCCCCGTCGGCGACACCGTCATGCGCAAGGTCGACGTGCGCATCATCGCCGCCACCAACCGCGACCTGCGCGCCATGGTCAAGGAAGGCACCTTCCGAAACGACCTCTACTATCGACTCAACGTCATCACCGTGCATGTGCCCTCGCTGCGCGAGCGCCTCGAGGACGTGCCCCAGCTCGTCGAGTACTTCCTCGTCGAGAAGGCCGAGCAGAACCTGCAGCCCATCAAGGCCGTCTCGAAGGAGCTCATGGCCAAGCTGGTCGCCTACGACTGGCCCGGCAACGTGCGCGAGCTCGAGAACGAGGTCGAACGCCTGGTCGTGCTCTCCGGCGACGTCGACGAGATCCCCGCCAGCCTGCTGAGCCCGCGGATCCTCAAGCGCCCCCCGACCACAATACCCGCCGGCGCCATGTTCGCCTTCGCTCCGCAGCTCCCCAAGAACCTCCCCGAGGCCCTCGAAAACCTCGAGCGCCACATGATCCTCGAGAGCCTCAAGCGCACCAACTGGAACAAGACGCGCACCGCCAAAGAGCTCGGCATCAGCCGCCGCAACCTCATTCGCAAAGTCGATCGCTTCAAGCTGGACACCCTGCGTCCCGACGAGAGTAGTGAGTGAGGCGTCGCATGCCCTTCTCGACCCGGGTTCCTGCGTACACCGACTTGCGACCCAACCCGTTGACCGCGGCGCTGCACGAGCGCCTCGCCGAGGGGCTCGAGGTCCTCGATCTGACCCGCACCAACCCCACGACAACGGGCTTCGCCACGGCCTCCGCCGACTGGTCCACCCTCACCGACGCTCACCTTTACCAGCCCACCGCCCTCGGCTCGGCCGACGCTCGCCAAGCCGTCGTCGACTACTACGTCAGCCGTGGATCCGTCGCTCCCGAGGCCGAGCACGTCGTGCTCTGTGCGTCCACCAGCGAGGCCTACGGCTTCCTCGTCAAGCTCCTCTGTGAGCCCGGCGACGTCGTGCTCACGCCCTCGCCCAGTTACCCCCTGTTGGACTCGCTGCTGGGCCTCGAGGCCGTGCGGCAAGTGCCCTTCCCGCTCATCTACGACGGCCTGTGGCACATCGACTTCGACGCGCTCGTGCCCCACTTGCAGGCCGCGCGCGCCTTGGTCCTCGTCGCGCCCAACAACCCCACCGGACACCTCACGACCCCCTCGGACCTGACGCAGGTCCTCGAGCTCTGCGCCGAACACGGCGTCGCCATCATCAGCGACGAGGTCTTTTCGGACTTTCTCTTCGAGCCGACGTCCCACGCCATCCCTTTGGCGACGCGGCCCAGCGACGCCCTGGTCTTCTCGCTCAACGGCCTCTCCAAGGTGTGCGGACTGCCGCAGGTGAAGCTGTCATGGATCGTGCTCGGAGGGCCGCCACCGCTGCGCGCCGACGCCCTCGAGCGGCTCGAATACATCGCCGACACCTACCTCTCGGTCTCGACGCCAGCCCAGCTGCTGCTGCCCAAGTTGTTGGCGGAGCGGCACGGGTTCCAAGAGGCCCTTGGCCATCGATTGCGGAGCAACAAGAACCGAGCCCGAGAGATTCTGGCCGGGTCGACGTGCTCGCCCTTGCAGGTGCAGGGAGGTTGGAGCCTGCCGATTCGCATCCCCAACGTGCGCTCCGACGAAGCGATCGCGCTGGCCTTGCTGCGTGAGCGCGGGGTTTTTGTGCATCCCGGCTCGTTCTATGGGTTCGGCTGCGCCGTGGCCCACCTCGTCGTGAGCCTGATGTGCCCCGAGGACGAGTTTGCCGCGGGGCTGGAGCAGGTGCGCTGCGCCCTGGCCGACACCTGAGGGGAACGATTGAGCCGATCTGGCAAGTATGCTGTTGATATTGCTTCGATCTTCAACGCAGAGACGCAGAGGCGCGGAGACGCAGAGGGATTTCTTGTTGGGGACTTCATCGTGGGCTCTAGGGACTTGTCACTCCAAATCCGGTTGCACGCCTCGCGTCGAACTTGAGACCCAACCTGAAGACCTCTCCAAGAAAAAGCTCTCGGCGGCTCTGCGACTCTGCGTCTCTGCGTTAAAGATCCGAAGCCACAACCGCGACAATCCCTGAGAGAACCCTAGAGCGGGCTCTCGAGGACGCAGCCTGGGGGCGCGAAGTCTTTCGCCGCCAGGGTTCGGAACTCCTTTAGAAAGGTCTCGAACTCGGCGCGTCGTTCGGGGTAGACGGCGTTGGTGGTCATGAAGTGGAAGAAGAAGCCCATCTGGCCGTCGACGAGGTAGACCATCTCGCCTTCGTCGGTGTCGAACTTGCCTTCCTTGTAGTGGACTTGCCGCGAGCCTTCGATGACTGGGTCCATGACGTCGATGTTTTGCGGGTACTGGTACATGGGCAGGGTGTCGACGGCGAACTGGTCGAGGCTGACGCCGAAGCCGATGGGGTAGACCAGGAGCCGGACGCGGGCGAGCTCTTCGTCGTCGTCGATGGTGCGCAGGGGCAGGTCGAGGGTGAGCTCGGCCAGGCGGCGGCAGGGTCCCAGCGGGTATTGGCTCTCCTCGTCGTAGAGGGTCCAGTCGTAGGGGTAGGAGACGGCGAAGCCGTGTCGGATGTTGCGGTAGGCGACGGCGGGGAAGTCGAGGGCAGAGCGGGTCGCGTCGGGGCGGAAGGGCTCGGCCTCGAGGTGGTCGGGGACGCGGAAGACGTGCTGGCTCTGGGCGAGCTGGATGACCTCCTCGAGGACGCGCGCCAGCTCTTCGTCGGGGTTTCCTTGTCGCACGAGGGCGAGCAACTGCAGGGCCTCGTCGTCGCGTCCACCCAGGTGGTAACCCTGGGCGAGGGCCATGTCGACGACGGGGTCAGCGGTTGTCCTGGCTGCCTTTGCGGCCTCGAGGTAGTACAGCGAGCCGCCCTGATCGCCGGTCAGTCGGTGGAGAAATCCCAGGGACTCCAAAGCGTCGGGGCGGCTTGGCTCCAAGGTGAGCGCGGCCTGCAGGAACTTTTCCGAGAGCTGGGTTGCGGCGGGCCAGGCGAGCGAGGCGCCGACGGCGTAGATGATGCCGAGGTTGCGGGCGACCTCGTAGTGGGTCTCGAAGTCGTCGGAGACGGTCATGGTGAGGTGCTGGGCGAGCCGCAGGCCGTGGGTGAGTCGCTGCACCTCGTCGGGGCTGCGCTCGACGACCTTGGGCCGCACGACCTCGAAGAGGAGCATGTTGCGGGTGCGCTCGAAGATGCCGTCGAGGACGAGCTTTTGGTGGTCGTCGAGGGACTCGACGCTGACCGGCTCGGGCGGGGGTCCGCAGGCGCAGACGAAGCCGGCGAGGAGGCCCAGGAGCAGCGTGGACGCGGCGAGGAGCGATGTGGGCGAGGGTCGAATGGCGGCGGCCTGCGGTGAGGGACAGCGAAGGGGTCCTGCTCATCATAGGGTAGGTTTGGGGGAGGCGCTCGTAAATGGTGTGGCTTTGAGGTTTCGTGGGTCGAACGGGGTGGGGCGTCGATGGGAATCGGGTGGGTGGACAATTGCGGTCTGGCGAATGGTGGT
>PFUG01000009.1 GCA_002789955.1 Deltaproteobacteria bacterium CG_4_9_14_3_um_filter_63_12
GCCATGGTGCGCGCCAACTCGGCGCGCGCCCTCGCCGCGGCGGGACACGCTACGCCTCGTCTCGTGCTGCAGCTGCGCGACACCGAGCTGGTCGTCGGCCTCGCCGCCGCCGAGTCGCTGGCCTGCTTCGGAGTCGACGCCGCCCCATTCGTGGCGCAGGCCGTGCCACTGTTCGACGCGTTGCGGCCCGAGGTCCTGAGCGTCTTGTTGGGAGCCTTCCAGAGCTTCGTTGGCAAGGCCGACGACGTGCTGATCGAGACCCTGAGAGTCACCGTCCGCCAGGCCGAGGTCAGCTCCTTGCTCATCTTCGACCACCTCGGTGCCGCCGGTGTGCCCGTCCTCACCAAGGCGCTCGGCAGCGACTCGGGGCTGGTCCGCACCAACGCCATCCACGCCTGCAATCGCCTCGTCAACGCCGGGGTCGCGGTCGATCTCGAGGCCGTCGAGGCGGCGACCCACGACGCCATCGCTGAGGTTCGAGAGACGGCAGGCCAGGTCTGTGCGCTGCTCTTCAGGCGAGCGAAGCCACAGCTCATCGAGTTCCCCCCTATCGAGATCGACGGCTTCGATCGTGAGGTCCTCAGCTTCGAGACCCTCGAGAAGGTCAAGAAGAGGCTCGAACTCAACCGCACCCTAGACGCCCTCAAGGACGGCCGCCCAGCCGTTCGAGCCAACGCCGCCCGCGCGCTGGCCGTCCTCGAACATGGCACACCGCTTCTGGCGCTCTCCCTCAGGGACGCCGACAGCGACGTCGTCCTCGCCGCCGCGGAGTCTCTGGCCAAGCTCGGCGACCACGCGACTCCCTTCCTCGCCGGCACCGCTGCGGTCTTGCAGAGCATTCCCGCCGAAGCGCGCAACACGTTGTTGCGCTCCTTGGTGGCCCTGGCCGGACGCCATGACGAGGTGCTGATCGAGGCGCTGCGAGTGCCCACCGAGTTTGCTGAAGGGGGGATCTTGCTGGTCTTTCAGACCCTCGGTGAGAAGGCGGTGCCCATCCTCACGCGGGCCATTGACGACGCGTCCGTACTGATCCGACTCAACGGCATCTACGGCTTCAAGAAGCTCGTCGAGGCCAATGTCCCCATCGACCCCGAGGTGATTCGACGCAAGACCGCCGACCCCATCGGCGACGTCCGCAGCACCGCCGAGCGCCTCTACGGGCTCCTGATCACACCCAAGCGCACCCAACAACTGCGCGAAGCGAAGTCGTTTCCGCTTGAAGATTTCGACTCGAAGGTCTTGGACCCCGAAACCCTCGAAGCGGCGAAGCTTAAGCTCGACGCTGGGATGCTCGCCGAGGCGCTGCGGGACGGCCGCTCGGCGGTGCGAGTCAACTCCGCCCGGGCGCTCGGCATCCTCGCCCACCAGAACCCCAACGCCGTCCACGAGCTCGCGGTCCTGCTCAGAGACGAGGAAGAGGACGTGCAGCTCGCGGCGGCCTGGTCTCTAGGGCGCATCGCAGGCGAGCCTGCGGTGGTTGTCCCAAGGCTTCTGCAGGCGATGAACGGGGCGCTCGGGGCGCTCAGAGGGGTTGCCCTCGACGCCATTCTGGCGTTCGGTGACTCCGCGCTGCCCCTCTTGAGAGATGCCCTCGACAACACCGACGAGTTCGTCTTCTCCACCCTCATTCCCGTGGCGAGGAGGCGTGACGACAAGCTCGCAGCGACCTTCCTCGAGGTCCTCAAGGACCGCAAGGAGCCACAGCGCGCGCGGGCCAACGCCGCGTCCCTGCTCGAGACGATCGAGGCCACCGACGATCCCGAGGTCTTCTCGGCCATCGAGCGCTTCCGACGCGCGCGCCGGCCCGCATTGCGGCCCGGCGACAGCCCGCCGCCGGAGCGGCGCGCGCCTTCGGTCGCGGAGCCCGATCCCATGCCCATGCCCGATTTCGACGTCCTCCCCATCGAGGAGGCGGCACTCAACAAGGCCAAGGCCAGCTTCGACATCGCGCTCCTCGAGCGCATGCTCATGGATGGTCGGGCGGTCGTCCGGCTCAACGCGGCGAGCGCCCTGGGCTTGCTCGGCAGCAAAGCCAACGGTGCCGTGCCAGCACTCGCGGTAAGGGTACGGGACTCCAACCCGGCCGTCGCCATCGCCGCCGCCAAAGCCCTCGCCAAGCTCGCCTACTATCCCGAGCACGTCGTCCCGGCCATGGTCAACGCCCTGCGCGACGCCCACCGCGACGTCTACGGTGTTCTCCTGGACTCGATTGAAGCGTTCGGTGGCGTCGCCGCCGAGCGGCTGACCCTCGAGATCGAGAAGTATCCACATCGCGCGTTCGCGGTCGTGCGCCCCGTCGTGAACCGGATGCCCAAGGCTTTCGTCGCGCCGCTCATCGATCTCCTCAACTCCAAGAAGCTCAAGGCTCAAGAGCGAGCCGCCGAGCTCTTGCTGGAGATCGGACCGGAGGCGAAGAAAGCCAGAGACCCCCTGATCGCCTGCTTCTACGTCAAAGATGGAGGCCTGCGCGTGACCGCCGTCAACGCCATCGCGCGCATCGGCGACAAGGACCAGAAGGTCATCAGCGCGTTGCGCGAGCTGCAGGAGAAAGAGCCCTCGAAGGCCGTGCAGTACGCGGTGAGGAGAGCCCTCATCGCCCTGGGTCAGGATCCTGAGCCGCTCAATGCAGCGCCGTCCGAATCTGACGAGTGAGTCGGCGCTGCTTCGGGCCGGCCCTCACGCAACCCCGCGCAACCAACGGTAGATCGCACACAGCACCACGCTGTGTGCGATCGTTCCGTCGTCCACGAGGCGCACGAGCTCGTCGCGACTCACGGTCCGTATCGCGATGTCCTCGTCGTGGTCCAAGTTCGGCGCGTGCAATTGACGGCAGCCGGTGGCCAAGATCGTGGTGCAGCGGTTGTCCATGAACGCAGGGTTCGGGCGCACTTCGCCAAGAACCCTCAGCGATGCGGCCACATAGCCGGTCTCCTCGGACAGTTCGCGAGCCCCTGCCGCGAGGCTGTCCTCGCCTGGGTCCACCAAGCCCCCAGGAATCTCGAGCTCGACCTGCCGCGAGCCGTGTCGCCACTGCTCGATCAGCACGATCTCACCGACCTCCGTCTCGGCGATGACGTTCACCCAATCTGGGCTCTCGACGATGACATACGGCGCCGCCGCGCCCGTGTGTGGATGCTTCGCGACGTCCTCTCGCAGCGCGAAGATCGTGGTCTTGACTAGCAGTCGGCTGCTGACTCTCTCGAATGGCTCGATCACGAGGCCTCCTGAAGCGGGATATTGTGGGACAGCAAACACACAAAGAGTTGGTAGACCTTGATTGATGTCAAAGAGATACGCTACAACCAGAGCAAAGCATCCATCAGTGGACGCCGCATCAGTTGGGGAGTGAATATGTTGCGTAGATCTTTGTCGTTCTTCGTGCTCGTTTTCTCGGGCGCGTTGGTGTTGGCGTCATGCGCCGACCAAGGCGGAAGCGATTGCGGGGCCTGTGCACAGGGAACCGCTTGTCGCAACGGCGTCTGCGTCTCCAACTTTGGCGACGATACCCTCCATGGCGACAACAGTGTCCTCGACTTGGGAGAGACCACCCAGACGGACACGAGCAACCCCACGAACGATGTCGTCGACACGGAACCCACCGACACTGGAAACAACAACGGTGAGCTCTGCAGCAATGGCGTGGACGACAATGGCAACGGCGTGATCGACGAGGGGTGTGCCTGTGTGGCGCTCTCGACGCAGCCCTGTTGGCCAGACAACCGCATCCGTCGACGCAACGTCGGCGCCTGCTCCGACGGCGTGCAAGAGTGCATGCAGCTCGGAGATTTCTGGATCTGGGGACAGTGTGCCGGTGCGGTGACGCCTGGCGCCGAGGTCGGCGGCAATGGAGTCGACGAAGACTGCGACGGCGTGGACGCGCCGCCGCAGGATCCCTTGAACTGCTGGGCCAGCGAGAAGGGCGTCTGCAACAACGGTGTCGACGAGGACTGTGACGGCCTCACCGACTGCTACGACACCGACTGCGCGACCTACTGCGCCGCTTGCACTGAATACGAGGAGATCTGCAGCGGCGGCGTGGACGAGGACTGCGATGGGCTGACCGACTGTCAGGATCCCGACTGCTCGTCACAACCGGAGTGCGACATCCCCATTCCGCCAGCTTGCCAGCCAGTGTTCCCCTACTTCCTCGAGATCGCCTGCGGTGACGGCAGGGACAACGACTGCGATGGCCGCATCGACTGCGACGACAACGACTGCAAGACCCCTGGTCAGTGTGGTTGCGACACGAAGGAGAACGGCTGCAGCGACCAGATCGACAACGACTGTGATGGCCACACCGACTGTGCCGACGAGAACTGTGAGACCTGCACGCCGGGCAGCATGCGGTGGTGCGACGAGCCCACGCAATGCTATTGGGGCCAGCAAGAGTGCCAGAGCGACCACACCTGGGGACAGTGTTACGAGAACGTGAATCGGCCCGGCAACTGCTCAGGCCAGATGTACAGCATGTCGTGCTGCGTGAGTGCGAACCAGTGCTGTCAGAACTACCCCGACGATCAGAGCTCGGTCGGCAACTGCGCCACGGTTTCGAGCTGTCTGCCATAGCAGCGACCACGAGGCAGGAGCGGCTTGGTGGCGTTCCTGCCTCGTTTCGTTTGCTGGCGAGTCTCTAAGGTCCGCTCCAAATTGGGCCATCGAGGCGACGAGTAACGCGCCAACTCCGATAGACGACCGCCATGAAACTCGGTAATAGTGCCGAGTCAGTCGGCCGCGACGAGAGGTCCTCTCGCGGAGTCCTCCCGGACTTCGCCCTCGATTCTCGTGCGTCGACCCACAGACCCAATAATGGATGCCCTGAATTCGCTGATGGTGAGGCCGGTGGTGGTGTTTTTCCGCCTCGGCCGCTCGATGATGTTGGGGGCGAGTATGGAAACCAGGCGATCGCGCGTAGGCACGCCAGCGGGCTCGCTTCGAGCCGGCTCGAAGCCGAGTCGCGCGCGAACTGTCCGATCATGCACCCTGCGATGGTCGGTGTGTGCGATTGGACTCCTTGCGGGGGGCGCCTGCTACGAACCCCAGCCTCCTCCAGAAGGAGAAAGGGGAGTCCCTATCTCCGACTCTGTGCTCGAGTCCCCCATGGAGGCGTCTGGGGACCTCTGCATGGACGTAGGCGGCGCCTATGTCTGCTGGGGCGATGGCCTGTCCAATAAGGGCTGCGATGGCGACCTCTGCGTAACGCCGCGCACCACCCCTGCCGCCCCCCCCATCGGCGGCTGGCGCTGCTCGGGCCAGGGCGACGAGCGCATCTGTCGGCCGCGCTATCCCGCCTCGAGCCACTTTCGTTGCTCTGGCGACACCTGCATTCAGGACTACCCTCGCTTTCCTGACGACGGAGTCTGGGAGTGTGGAGATCGTGCGGGCGTGTCCCACTGCCGACGAGGCTACAAGCCCTCCGGAGTGGTGATGGGGCCTCCCGATCCAGGATGGCTCTGCAACGAGGGTGAGGACGGGCACTCGGTCTGCCTGGACTTCGCTCCCGACACCCCCAACGGCGAGACGGACGGGTGGGAGTGCCACTATCAACACGGAGACAGCGTCCAGCGACTGTGTCGGCGCAACGCGGTCCTGCCTCGGGTGGGCGCTCGATGCAGGGGAGGGTGCCCTCTCGGCGCTCGGTGTGTAGAGGACTTCTGCGTCCCCAAGCGGCCCAATCCAAACTGCTGGTTGGACGCCGACTGCAAAGAGGGAAGCTGCCTCTTCGGGACGTGTGATGCCACTGTGAGCGCGCCAAAGAACGCCACACCGATGCCGACCGACGACATGAGCAGCGGCCACCACTAGGGCGCAGGTTCTAGGGCGCAGGTCTCGAGTTCACCGTTCTCTCTCTCAGCCGCCAACCACGAAGACGCGTTGGGTCCAGCGACGGTCGGCCAGCAAGAGATTTCGATCGAGAGGTTCAGCGTGCACACGACAGATTCTCGGCAGCGCCGCACGATAGGGTGGAGCCTTTGGTTCTTGCTTCTCACCGTCGGATGCCAGATGCCAGAGCCCAGCCATCAGCATGAGGTCGTGAAGAGCCTCTCGCTGACCCTACAGCTGCCGACCGACTCGCGAGTCCCGCTGGCCGACCTGCGCTTCGAGCCGCAAGCCCTCGTGACGGAGAAGCGTAAGCTCAGTCCCACCACCCTACAGGTGCAGCTCGAGTTCGGACCCGAGCACAAGCGCTTCGTGGTCTCGGGGCGTGGGGTTTGCCCACAAACGTTGGACCTCACCGAACTGGCTCTCAAGCAGAACCACCTGTTGAAGGTGACTCCTTGGCTCGACTACGGCCAGGACCGCGCGCAAGTAGGCTACGACTCGGCTTTCGAGCTCCGCGTCGAGCCGGGATGCCTCGAGGCCACGAGCGGCACCATCACCTGGAAGCAGGTCGAAGGGCGTCCTCTCCTGGGGGCTCGTGAGGATCTAAAAGGGTTCCTCTTTCGCGCAAAGACCCCCCCGATGTCCGAGTTCAAGTCCGACCCATTGCCCTGGGGCATCGTGCCGATCTCGGCGGCCGAGCGAGGCAAGGTGGTCCTCGAGGCCACTTGGCGCGGCGCCAGCGGTCCGACGCTCCAGCGCCGAGTCGTCGTCGCGGCGGCGGCACGCGCCAACGGGATCCCAGCCATCGGGGTCGGCCAGACCGTGTTTCTGGGCAAAGGGGAGTGGAGGGTGAACGAGGCCCCAGAGGGGGCCACACTGGGCTTAGGCAAACAAGGCGAGCAACAGACCTTCACCTCCGACGTCCTCGGCCGATGGGAGCTCGCCGACGCGAAGGGGCAGGTCTTGTCGGTCTCTGCGCGAAGATACGATCGCACACGCTTAGACTGCGGGCGCGCCACCTGCCACACCGCAGACCTCGCCGAGGCCGAGTCCAGCCACATGACGCGGACATTATACCGAGGCCTCGAAGGCGAGCTCGGCAAGGATTTTGACCCTCGCTGCGGCATCGAATGCCACGCCATCGGCGAGCCTGGAGTGCCCGATGGCGGCTTCATGCACGTCGCCTGGGAGATGGGCACCGATCTGCCCCAAGAGTTCGGTCCAGGCTCGTACGCCGAGATGCCGCGAATCCTGCGAAATCTCAGCGGCGTGGGTTGTACCCTCTGCCACGGACCAGGCGCCGTACCGCTGCTCCCCGACCGGTGGTCCATCTTGCGCTCCGAGGTCTGCGCCGTGTGCCACGACGAGCCACCGCGATACACCACGGTCGCCGAGTGGAAATCGGGCGCCATGGCACACAGCGACGCCAAACCCGAACAGCGAGAGGGCGACTGCGCGACCTGCCACACCGCGGCTGGCTACTTGGAGGCGCTGGGGATCGCGTTCGACGGCGCCCGCAAGACTCCGGAAGGGGAGGGGCCTACGGGCATCTCGTGCGCGGTTTGCCATACCGCCCACGGAGACGACATCGGTCTGGCTCTGGTTCGCCGTGTTCCGCTCAAGGCGCTCGACTCGCTGGTGCCGAAGACTGCGTCGTGGGGCGTGTGCCTGTCCTGCCACCTCAGCGAAGACCGAAGCCAGAGCTCCGCCTCGAACGTGGTGCTCGGCTACGGAGCGCTGGACCTCGAGACCGGTGCGCAGTGGCCGGCACAGCCCACGCACGAAGGATGCACCACCTGCCACATGCAGAACCGTTCGAACCACTCTTTCGTCGCCCAGGCGACGGTGTGTGCCCCCTGTCATGCCGAGCCGCCGACACCGGATCCACAGCTCCGCGTTCGCGCGCTTGCCGCCTGGGACACCCTCGTCAAACGTGGAGTGATCAAGGATTCCAACTCGCCACATCGCTATGCGACGAGCAAGAATAGTGAGGGCGGCGCACTGCATAGAGCCACCTGGAACCTCTCGATATTGCTATCGGACAACGCCGCGGCGGTGCACAACGGAGCCTTCGCGCGACGGGTATTGGATGCGGTCGAAGCGGCCCTCGCACGATGACGATTCGCTCCAGAGGGGGAGTTCTTTCCTTGACATCGAAGAACTCCACGACTAAAACCGCGCAACGTTTATCCCTGCGCCAAAGGTGGCGCATTTCTTCCCTGCAATATAGAGAGAGAGAACGATGCCACTGCATCGGGAAATCAAATCGGCTCTGGTCAACAAGTTCGGCCGTCACGGTGTCGACACTGGCTCACCCGAAGTTCAGATCGCGTTGCTCACCGAGCGAATCAATCACCTCACAGAGCACTTCAAGCTTCACAAGAAAGACCATCACAGCCGTCGCGGACTGCTGAAGATGGTTGGACAGCGCCGCCACCTCCTGAACTACTTGAGGGGCAAGAGCATGCAGAAGTATCGCGACCTGATCGGCGAGCTCGGCATTCGTAAGTAGGGCTTTCGAACGTACCGCACCTGCCGGTGCGGTACGTTCTCCTTCGGATAGCTCTCCGTCGTCTGTTCAATGGCTCAAGGTGCTGAGCACGGATTAAAGCGTGCTGGGCAGTTTAAGCAATTGAACACCGTCTGTGCGAGCGAAACGAGGTGGGTCCTCCAGCCATCCCCACGGGTGACTTTCGCTTTGGCCGATGCGTTCGCTCGATTATGGCAGCGTCACCCGAGCTGCTCTCTCGCGCGTCCGCCGGCCTAGAGTCGCTTTGACTCGAATCCTGCACGCGGAACAACATGCGTCTTCGCCCCCGCACATCCAAGAGGACATGGGCAAAACCGTCGGTTCAGTCCCTGGCCGTTGTGCGTCCGATCAGCCCAATATTCTATTCTTCACTGTTCGTGCCGAACCGGCGCCTCCAGTGCTCACCCACCATGCTTGGGGCGCTGGTGAGGACTCTCTCCCGGAGAGCTCACCCATCCAACCATTCATGCCATTCGGTCTGCGAGTGAGAGCAACCCTCGGATGACCAGAGGGCCCTCTCGAAACCACAGGAGAGATTTTAGATGTCCAGAATTATTAGAGAAAGCGTCCTTCTCGGGAAGAAAGAGATCACCATCGAAACCGGGCGTATCGCGAAACAAGCGGGCGGCGCGGTCCTGATCCAATCAGGCGACTCCATCGTCCTCGTGACCGCCACTGGCGGGCCGGCCAAGACCCTCCCCTTCTTCCCCATGACGTGCGACTACGTTGAGAAGAGCTACGCCGCTGGACGAATCCCCGGAAGCTACTTCCGTCGTGAAGCGCGACAGGGAGAGAAGGAGATCCTGACGAGCCGTCTTATTGACCGCCCCTGTCGGCCCCTCTTCCCAGAAGGCTTCCGACAAGAGGTTCAGATCATCGCGACGGTGTTGTCCTACGACCAAGAAAACGACACCGACGTGCTCGCCATCACTGGGGCCTCCGCAGCGCTGATGCTCAGTGACCTGCCTTGGGCTGGTCCAGTGGTCGGACTGCGACTGGGCCGCATCGAAGAGGAGTGGATCGCCAATCCCACCTTCTCGCAACGCGCCCTGAGCGACGTCGACATCGTCATGGTTGCCAGCGCTGACGCCATTGTGATGGTCGAAGGTGAGGCCAACGAGCTAAGCGAGGAAGAATTCCTTGCTGGAATGGCCTTTGGACGTAACGCGGTCAAAGAAGGTCTCGCCCTGCAAAGACGACTCGCCGAGGCCGTTGGCAAGACCAAGCAGGACTTCGTCGAGCCGAAAGTGGACGAGGTCATCCTCGCTAAAGTCACCGAGGCCTTCGGGGACCGAGTCCTGGCCGCCCTGCAAGTGCGTGAGAAGCTCGAGCGCTACGCCGGTCTCGACGCCATGAAGGACGAGGTCAAGGCTCACTTTGCCGAGCAGTACCCGGAGCGTGAGTCGGAGCTCTCCGAAGCTTACAGCGAGTTGAAGTCGCGCACCCTGCGACAGCTCGTCGCGCGCAAGAAGGTCCGCATCGACGGACGCCGCCTCGACGAGATTCGTCCGATCTCGTGCGAAGTGGGCATCCTCCCACGCGTGCACGGCTCGGCGCTCTTCACGCGTGGGGAGACCCAGGCGATCGTCACGATGACCGTTGGGACTTCGGGCGATGACCAGCGCATCGAAGAGCTCTTCGGCATGCGCAACAAGCGCTTCATGCTGCACTACAACTTCCCTCCCTTCAGCGTTGGCGAAGCCCGTCCGCTGCGTGGACCAGGTCGCCGCGAGATCGGACACGGGATGTTGGCCGAGCGCGCTCTGGCGAATGTCCTGCCGACGAGCGACGAGGGCTATCCCTACGTCCTGCGTATCGTCTCGGAGATCACCGAGTCGAACGGCTCGAGCTCGATGGCGAGTGTGTGCGGTGGAACCTTGGCCGCCATGGATGCTGGGTTGCCAATCACCAAGCCCGTCGCAGGGATCGCCATGGGGCTCATCAAGGAGGGCGACGACATCTCGGTTCTCAGCGACATCTTGGGCGATGAGGACCACCTCGGCGACATGGACTTCAAGGTCTGTGGGACCAAGGACGGCATCACCGCGATCCAGATGGACGTGAAGATCGCCGGCATCTCCGATGCGGTCATGAAGGTCGCGCTCGAGCAGGCCCGTCAGGGCCGCATCCACATCCTGGGCAAGATGGCAGAGACGCTCTCAGAGCCACGCTCGTCCATGAGCGCCTACGCGCCCCGCATCGTGACTCTGCAGGTCAACCCTTCGAAGATCCGCGACATCATTGGTCAGGGTGGCAAGACGATCCGCGGGATCATCGCCCAGACCGGCGTCTCCATCAACGTCGAGGACGATGGCACCGTGAACGTCGCCTCTGGGGACGCGGAGTCGCTCGAGAAGGCACTCAGCATCGTCAAGGGTCTGACCCGGGAGCCGGCTGCCGGCGAAGTCTACCTGGGCACGGTTCGAAGCATCCGTGACTTCGGCGCGTTCATCGAGATCTTCCCTGGAACCGACGGCATGTGCCACATCTCGGAGCTCACCGAGGGCCGTGTCGAGTCCGTCAACGAAGTGCTCGCCCTCGGCGACGAAGTTCTCGTGAAGGTGCTCCAAGTGGACCGACAAGGGAAGATTCGCCTCTCTCGTCGAGCTGCACTCGGCGAAGAGCCCACGACGTTCTAGACCCCAATCAACTTGGTGAAGAGAGGGCCGCGCTCCAAAGGGGCGCGGCCCTCTCTTTTTGGCCTCGAGTGCGTGGCTTGCGGGCGGTCCGAGACCATTGTCAGCCATCCATCAAGCTTAAGCTTCGACGCAGAGGAAATGTGCCTCGAATGGATTGCCGATGCCTTGTCGCCGCGCAGGTGCCCAAGAATATCGAAGGCAGGCTCTTCCACGTTCATCGCTGTTTTGCTTGGAACCGGCTGCTTGTCAGGTCATCGTCGGCCAATATGGGGGCCGTTGGTAGTGGTCGAACAGGTGGGATTCGTATTCCCGATCGAGGGCTCGGGCTGCATTCCACACAGGGCTGCTCTTGATCGCCTGTCGAGACAGGGCCACATGAATCGTACTCTCCGCCCAGCTGATGTGGCTCGCCCAGCCCGGTGCGACGAGGACGCTTTTGCCAAACCCCCACCAGTTACTGGTGTCAATTACCAGGTAGCGCACTTCCCAGGTCACATCGTCAACGATGAAGTCTTGCACATGACCGATCGCGGCATCGATTCCCTGGACATGATAGCCACGAACCTCTTCATCACTGCGCAAATGGACATCGTCTGAGGCATCGGAGTCCTCAGGCTGTTTCCCCATGACCCGATCCGCGGACCCGCCCCAGTAGTAGGGATAGTTGTAGTATAGGCTGATGTCCCGCTCGCGCTGGCGCGAAACGGGTTTGGCGACGTCGACGTTCGGACTTTCTGCGACCTTCGCCATGGTCAAATTCAAGTGGAAACGGTGGTCGCCCTGCTCTGCTTCTCGAAATGAAATTGGAGAAATGAGCACACGATGCCCATCGAGGAAGAGCAGCCCCCCCGTCTGGACGACCAAGTACCGGACCGTCCAATGCTCATCGTCCACGAGAAATCTCACCACGTGTCCGAGGTCACCGTCGGTGGCGGTGACCTTGTAACTCTCGAGGTCTTTTAGGCTTCGCAACATCGCGGCGGTCCTTGCTTTGGGGGTACGGGTCGCGGCGAACCTATTCGCCGGACATTTGAAGCTGGGAGGTCAGTAACAGGACATGCCAGGTCTCCACTCAGGCCATGCTGGCACGCCAGCTGTGGCAGGTGCCACGGCTCGCCCGTGCCGCTATCGACTCTTTGAGTCTCGCTCGCGCGTCACCAACCCTTGCCGCCAGAGCGAGGAGCTGCTTGTGATACCTGGTCTTCGCGTCTTTGTTGGGGTCGGACTCGACTTTGCGGTCGGATTTGACTTTGGGGTCGGATTCGGCTTCGGGGTTGTCGAGGGTGTCGAGGCTCTCTCCCCATTTCGAGAGTTGCGCTTCCATCGCGTCAATCTGCTTAGCGGTGGTGGTGTGAATGACGTGCATGGAAATTCCTTGAGAATCTGGGTCGGTCAGCCCTCCGAGGAGGGCTCAGTGCTACGCGGCAGGGAGCTCGCCTCATCTTTCGGCATTGACGTCAACGAGTGAGATCCTGGAAGCCAACCTCCAGTACGCCCAGTACGCCCCAGTCTTCCTTGATATCGCTCTGGAAGACCCCCCAGGTCCCCCGCTGCCCTGATGGATTGGCGTCCTTGAACTCATCGAGCTTCGTCTGGGCTACGCCGCAACGCTCCCGTAGAGCGTCGATGCGCAGGCGGTATGGGTCGTGTGCGTACGCGCCCGCCTCGAGGTAGCCGGCAACCAGGCTGTCGAGCTGTGTGGACCAGGCGTCGAGCTGGGTTTCCATCTGCGTCATGGTCACTTCGCGCTTGGCAGCGTTTTCTTCTCTTGTACTCATCGGTCTTCCCTCTGTTCCAATGGCCTTCTTGACCATGCACGTTGCTCACCTCATGTGGGGATGACGCCCAGCTAAATAGACTTGGTGCAGAATGTGTGCCGCGGCGTCACGCGCGGCTAACACCCCAGAAACACGAGAGAATAGAAACGCAAGCCGAACGTTTTCCTTTCTCGTCCATCAATTCGACTGAACAGGCGCTCGATCTGATTGGAGTGATGATCGCCTCGACCCCCGGAGCTTTGCTTCGCGAGTCCCGGTAGCACCTATTGCGGTGCGCAGCTGCGTCAGGAGCGAGGAAGTCATGCCGCTCGCTCGTTCAAGCGAGCGCTCCTCTCCCAGCCGCTAAGTCGCCTATTCACTCTTGGGTCTCGGCTCGAACGCACCAGTGGATTTCTCCCAGGCTGCTCTGGCCAAGCGGCAGCAACAAGGCGCCGAGCCGCTCGAAGGCGGAGCCAGCTCCGCTTCGTCCACGCAATCGCTTGGATGGGTTTCGCAAGCTCCGCAGCGAGTGGGCCAAGCTACTCGACGAGCGTGAACATGCGGCTCCAGCGCGGCCCGTAGGGGCCGTTGGACCACCAGATGACCAGCGCCTCGCCTTTGATGTTGTCCATGGGGACCTGGCCCCAGCAGCGGCTGTCCGAGCTGTTGTCGCGGTTGTCTCCCATGACGAAGACGTGGTCCTCTTTCACCTTGATCGGGCCGAAGTTGCCAGCGACGGAGGCCTCACGAGAGATCGTATTGTAGCTTTGACCGTTGAGGGTCTCTTCCGACCACAACTCGAGTCGGCGATGTGGCGGAAAGCTGCGGTCGCTGACCTCGTGTCTGTAGAGCACGGTCCGCGGCACCGGTTCGCCATCGATATGGACGACGTTGTTGATGACCTCAATGGTGTCGCCAGGGAGGCCAATCACGCGCTTGATGTAGTCTTTCTCTTCGGTGAGGCTCGCTTTGTCGAGGCAGTCTCTACCGTGCTGCGCGATGTGTTCAGCAGCCTGCTCTCGGGGGAAGACGAAGACAATGACGTCACCGCGTTCCGGTTCTCCGAAGCTGATGAGTCGCTTCGTGGTGAACGGGATGCGTATCCCATAGGAGAACTTGTTCACGAACAAGTGGTCGCCTTCCAAGAGGGTCGGGACCATCGACTTGGTGGGAATCTTGAAGGCTTCAACGACGAAGGCGCGCAAGACGAGGGCGAAGAGGATGGCGAGGATGATGGACTCAGCGTACTCCCGCAGTGCGCCTTTCTGGGCGAAACCGAGGTGTCGATCGATGACGCGGTCGGCCCGATGAAAGACGCCGGCCGAGTCCTCGTCACTAATGGGTGACGTCTTAGTCTTGGTGAGAGCCTCGGCCAGCTCGCCCAGGACGCCCTCGACCTCTGCGATCTGTGAAGGGGTGAGCCGCTTGCGGTTCCCCTTGAGGAGTTTCCTGCCGTGCTTGAGGAGTCTGCGGATGTCCTTTGGCTTCACCGGCGAGGCGGGCTCGGCCTCCAGGGCAGTCTCGAGTTGAGAGGGGTCATTGTTCGAGACAGGTTGTTCGCTATCCGGGCCGGAGCGCTCCTGGGACACTTTGGTCTTTGGAGCTTTGCTCGTATTGCCCTTATCGTTTTTCGGTTTCCGAGGGTTGGCCACGCTCAGGCATCCTTGTCGGCGGCCAGATGAGCAATGCTCTCGACGTGGCCATAGGGCCCATCGGAGTACCTAAAGGTGATAGGGGTGTCAAGCCATGCCCCTGGGTTTGAGCCCCAGTTGGGTAGGGCATTGTTGAAGCACCAGGGGGCGGGGCGAGGGTAGGGGCGTCCTCCTGGCGCTGACGAGAGCGGCGTCGGAGGGAGCGAGGAAGGTGTTGCTACCGGGCCTTCATGGTACTGATGTCACGTCTGCGGAGAGGGCTCGTTGGGAAACGAGCGGCGAAAGTTTCACTTTTGATTTTTTTGGTTGACAGGTCGGAGGGCGCCCCGTATTTTGCCGGCCCTGTCGCGACGCGCCACTGCAAGTGGCCGGGCTAATCTTATTAGTGTCGTGGGTCTTTGAAAGTTGAATAGGAGAAAGAGCGAGCGTGCCGATTTTATCGGCGCGTTGGAGTGCGAGCAAACGTCAAAAATCCATGTGCTTC
>PFUG01000196.1 GCA_002789955.1 Deltaproteobacteria bacterium CG_4_9_14_3_um_filter_63_12
TACCCCAAGCTCGTCGAGAAGATGCAAAAACGCATCGACGAGCTCGAAGCCAAGAAGTAGGCCCTCACCCCTTCCCTTCCCCTCTCCCACTTCGTGGGCGAGGGGAGGTTTCGCTGTGATTCTCGCAGCTCGAGGTCGGGTCGAGAGGTCGTGAGACCAACGCAGACTCTCGATCCATCACAAAAAGCTGGACTCCCCCTCGCCCAAGAAGTGGGAGGGGGGGGCGGGGGTGAGGCCTACTCCCAGACGATCGTCGGCGTCGCCAGCGACTCCAGCATGCGCCCAGCGATAATCGCGTAGGCCGCGGCGTTCTCGTTGGCGTTGATGTAGATCGTGTTCGAGGTGTGGCTGAGCGTGGCGATGTCGACGTCTTGGAACCAGCCGTCGAGGTCGTATTGCAGTCGAATCGTATTCGACTTCGTCGAGTCGAACGCGGGCGCTCCGAGGACCATGAGCTCGTCGCCGGGGATGCTGACCTCGACCGTTTTGTCCAAGAGCTCGCCGACGACGATGCGCGCCTTGAGGAGATAGCGGGCGTGTCCGATCTCCGGGACCCATTCCTCGCCAGCCAACGGCGCGGTGGAGCCGTCGGCCTCGACGTTGCCGAAGTAGATGGGGCCGGCGCGGCCCGCCGCGACCTCGAGGGTGTCGAGGGTGGTCCCCGTGAGGAGGTTGACGATCTGGTAGCCCGGCAGTGAGCGGATGCCGACACCGAGGGGATCGCGCTCTCCGCTGTTTGGCTCGAAGGACGGCACGGGATCACCAGCGCTCAGCACGGTCACGTTGCCGATCACCAGGTAGACGCCCAGCAACGTGACGTCGAACTGCGTGCCGTTGGTGGTGTAGCTCGTGGTCGGCCCGTTGGCCAGCACTCCCTCGAAACTCAGGTTGACGGGCTGATCCGGCAGCTCGATCACCTCGGTGATGACATCCTCGGCGGGAGCCTGAATGGGAGGGCCCTCGGTGGACTCGTCACAAGCGCCGACAAAGAGTGTGGCCAGAAAGAGAGCGAGAGCGGTTCGTGAGCAGCGATTCACCGGAGTCTCCGAAAGGCGTGAGGAGGCGGAGCGATGGCCTTGAAGTGTACACAGTCGCCCACAGCGCGCCAACCCTGCTCGTAGGGTTGCGAGGGACTCAGGAGTCGAGTGGGTTGCCCACGGGGTCAAAACCCGCAGCGGCCAACAGCCGGTTGGCCTCGTCCTCGAGATGAGGGTTGCTCTGCTCGCCCTTGATCAGCAGGGTCTTGGACTCGACATCGTGAGGCTTCCAGATGGGGCTGAGGTGGATCAGCCGGTCGTTCTCGAAGAACTCGGTGAGGATCACCTCGACATGGTCCACGGCCAGATCGCGGGCCTCGAGCGGGTTCTCGATCTTGTTGGGCTCGGTCTCGACGCAGATCTCGAAGCTGAGCTTGGACGTTTGATCCTGCTTCTCGAGCTGACAGCGCACGAGCGCGTGGGCGTGGGCGACCTCGCCGCTGACAGTCAGCACCTCGTCGGCGTGAAAGTTGGCGCCGAACTTCTGGCTGAGCAGCTCGACAATCTGCACGCACAGCTCCTCGCCGAAGGGAGCGGGGGCGTTGGGACGAACGGGAACCAGACTCTTGGACGTCATAGTTGAATGCTCTCTAGGGACCGTAATCGGCGCCGGCTGGAACCACCGCGCCACGGGCGCCGGTCTCGCAGGCCAGGTCGTTGGACGTGTCCACGGCGCTGCGAATGATTTTGTAGATGTCAGCCAGGAAATGCACGCGGCCGAACTCGTCGACCCGCACCGTAAAATACTCGATGAACACGTCGATGGGGTGGTCGAGATCGATCTTGGTCTCGTCCCTCTCCTTGAGATACGCCATGATGGTCTTGTCGTCCCACTTCCCCTCCGCCTCGAGCAAGGTCTCGGCGAAGACCAAGGGATCCTCGATGCGCATGCAGCCATGGCTGAAGGCGCGGATGGGATACTCGAAGAACTGCTTCTTCGGCGTGTCGTGCATGTAGGTGTTGTACTTGTTGGGGAAGATGAACTTCACCTTGCCCAGCGCGTTCTCCGTGCCAGGCAATTGCCGCAAGACCGTGGAGCCGTCGCGCGCGCTGAAGTACTCGAAGCCATTCTCCGTGAGCCAGCTCGCGTTGCTGCCGATGTTGGTGGCGTACTCGTCGCGCTCGATGCGCGCAGGCACGTTCCAGAACGGGTTGAAGATGAGGTACTCGAGCTTGGCGTGCTGGGTCGGCGTGGCGTTGACGAACTTCCATTGCCGCGTCGTCGGATCGCAGACCTGCTTGGTGTTCCCGACCACGATCTTGAAGCGCATCGTCCGCGCGCCCTTGTCCCAGAGCTCGGCGTAGAAGTCTGGGATGTTGATGAAGACGTACTTGTCGCTCTTGACGAGGTGGGCCTCGCGGTAGCGCCGCAAATTCACCTCGAGCTCCTGCATGCGGGCCACCGAGAGGATGTTCAGGCTGCTCCAGAACATGGGGTAGACCTCACCTGTAATCTCCATCTGGTGGGTTTCTTGGTAGAGCGCTACGGCGTCCGTAAGGTCCTCGTCGTAAAAGTTGTCCATCGTGCCGGCGAAGTAATTCTCGGCCTTGAGTCGTTCTTTGAGGGCGAGCACGGTCGGCGAACGGCTCCCTTTCTTGAGGTCTTCGGGCGGGACCACGGTCCAGCCGCCAGCCTCGACCATGGCTTTGTATTTGGCGTAAGCCTCTTTGAGCAGGGCGTACTGGGCGAGGGGTGGCTCGAAACCACGCACGAACGCCTCCGCCGCCGCCGCTCCTCGCAGGGCCGAGTAGTCGGTCAGCGCCTGGGTCAGGCGAGCGAGGACGAGCTCGGAGACCTTTTTGGGATGGACCTCGTCGCCATACTTCGCGACTTCTTCGGGGCTGAGGCGGTTTAGGTTTCCGAGGCTCATGTCGCGCAGGTAGAGCAGATAGGCGTCGCCGTAGCGCACCTCGAGCTCGACCGCGACGTCAAGCAGTTGCTGTTGGCCGTTGCGGTAGAGGTCATAGGCGCCGCGGATGCGAGGCACGGGGTTCTCGGCCCCTTCGGCGGCGAGCATCTCGAGGACCTGCGTCTGGGCGTCGGGCGCCGCGACGTCGAAGGCATTAAGCTCGAGGTAGGCCGCCAACGCCAGCTGCTCGCGCTCGTTGAGCTCGAGCCCTGGCGCGCTGCCCAGCGTGGTGGAGATGGCGTCGCTCTTCTCGATCAGCGCCGTGAGGGGCTCGACCCAGTAGTCGGCGGGGTTGAGCGCGTGGGTCGGCGCCTCCTGAATGACCGCGAAGATGGCGTTGGCCGGATCGGTGAGGCGGCCTTGCTTGGTGAACAGGGGCTCGAAGGCCCTCGTCTTGTAGAACTCTTGCAGGGTCAGCTCGTAGTTGAGGTCGAGGTCCGGACGTTTGGATTCCGGCAACCTCGAGCGCTTCTCGGCCACGCTGACGGCGGCTGCGAGTCGCCTCTCGAGCCCTTTCTGGAAGTCGTCGCGGGCCGCCCGCTCGACCAACGCGGGGCGGATTTGGCTGTTGAGCCGAGCGACGAATGGCCGATACAGCGCGGCCTTCGAGACCGCGGAGTCGTCGTCGACGACGTCGCCTGCGGCCTCGGTGGGTGTCGTCGAGTCTTCCTTGCTCTCAGCGCAGCCCGTGGGCGCGACGTAGAAAAGCACG
>PFUG01000103.1 GCA_002789955.1 Deltaproteobacteria bacterium CG_4_9_14_3_um_filter_63_12
GGCGTGGCGTGGCGTGCGTCATGAAACGCGCCTCCTTTTGCGTGATGAGTTGTGACTTCACCGTAGTGACTAATGAGAGCGGAGGCAATGTCCGTCAGAGAGTTCGAGAGAGTTCACACTTCGCAGGGTGGCGGATGCGACTCGCCAGCTAGACACCGTGTGGCCGACAATTAGGTCGCGAACGAGAGGAATCAGAGCGCTGTGCGCCAGCTCGGTTGACCATGCGGTCAGTGTCTTCCTGCGTTGACGACGCGCGAACGATTTTGTAGGGAAGGTCTTGAGCAACGCCTGCGCAGGTTGAGGTCTTCACGAGCGTAAACAAGAGAGCGGCGCCGAGGAGCAGAGATGTCGGAGAGCTTGTGTTCTTGTGGTTCGGGCATTCCCGCCAGCACTTGCCCGGCCTGCAAGGGTCGGGTCCGGGAGGTCGCGTACTCGCCCATGAGCGAAGAAGATCGCGAGGCGCTTGGAGACTACGTGCGGGTGGCCCGCGCTGGACTGGAGTGCGACGACCTCGACGCCACCACTGCGCACCAGCTGTTCGCGTCGCTCGTGCCCGTGCTGCTCTGGACCGACGACGAGGCGACCCTCGAGGAGCTCTTGCTGCTGCTGGAGCGCAAGCACCCGCTGACCTCGGCCACGCTGCAGTACCACATCGCCGAATGGCGAGCGGAGGCGGCCTTGAGCAAGGCGTCGGATGCGCGGCCCGCAGGACTGAGAGCCATCGCTGAGAATCCGCAGCGACACCCCGATGGGTTCCGGCAGCTCTTCGACCGACTCCACTATCATGGCGCCATGAGCACGCTCGTCGAGCTCTTGCCCTTGGCGGTGGAGGCGACGAGTCAGCTTTCTGGCGCCGGAAGCTCCTGGCACCGCTCGCTGCAGCGGGAGTTGTCGTTTCTGCGGTTGGTTGATGCGGCGTCTCGGGGTGAAGAGGTCGATCCTGCCGAGCTGCAGCCACCGACGGCGTGGTGGTGGAGCGCGGTGGCCAGCTTCTTCTTCGGGGGGGCGCGGGGCGACTGGACGCCGAAACACCTGACGGGCGTCTTTCAGCCGGCGGACGCTGCGACGCGACTCGCGTTGGCCAGCTTAGAGTTCGCCCACGACTTGGTCGTTGCCGGTCACAACCCGACCGCCGCCGAGCTGGCACGCCGCGGGCTGCTCGAGATGTTGAAGTGGCAGCTGGGCCGCAAGATGAAGCGAAGCGGGCGGCGCACCCGAAGTGGGAAGAAGGTCCCCGAGGTGAACCTGCAACCCAAGTCGCTGCTGCTCGACGCCAGCGGCGTCGAAGATTACTTGGTCTTCGTCACCCAGGAGGGGGCGGCTTCGCTCTACGCGGCAACGGCTCTGGCCTTCGCGGCGAACCCCTGGAACCAGTTCCTGGCGAGTCGTTCGTTGGTCGCCACCAACGCGGCGATATCCCGTTACGAGGACCTGGCGTTGGTGGAGACGCGCGTGTTGGAGCACCTCCTGCACAACAAGTGTGACCACGTGCTCCTCAACGAACTGACCTCAGAAGGTCAAGAGCGCGAGCCGAACTGCGACGAGGCGCACTAGGCGTGTGGCCGCGTCCCCTTTTTCTGCCTGGAGAATTTGACGACGGCGCGAGCTATGATAGCTCTGGAGGTCGGCATTGCTCTACTCCAGGGAGGTCGAGGATGACCCAGGGAACGACTCGGGCCGGGCGCTCGGGGATCTTCGTCTCGCAGCTCATCACGGTGTCGTTTGTGTTGCTGCTGTCCATTGCCGCCAAAGCAGGCGATCGTCCAGCTAACGTCAGCAAGGCAGCAGACGCCTGGCTGAGAGAGAACATCGGCCAGTCTATGCCCATGCTCCTGCAGACCGAGGCCGGTCCGCTGGATCCCAAGCACATCTTCATCGTCCAGGACCTGGGCGAGTGGGGCGCGGCGCGGGCCAAGGGCAAGAAACACCAAGGCACCGACTTTGTGCTCGACCTGCCAAACAAGTCCAAAGCCACCGACCTCTACGTGGGCACGCCGCTGGACGGTAAGGTCGTGCACGTCGAGCGGGGCTGGGGCGCCTACGGAAACACCGTGTTCGTCTACAAAGACAGCGCCCCGAAGATGGTCTTCATCTTCGCCCACCTCGCCTCGGTCGGCGTCGACATCGACGCGGACGTGCAAGTTGGCGATGTGCTCGGGACCTTCGGTTGCACCGGCAATTGCCGAGGGCTCAAAGCCAAATCCATCAAGAACCAAGTCCACGTCGAGGTCTACTCCATGCCCGACGACTTCGAAGCCGAAGACCTAGAGTGGGCGAAGATGCCCCTGCGCCAGCTGCGCGCGGTGGCCGAGCACAAAGCGCGCAAGCCCTATGGCGTCGACATCGGCGAGTACCTCGGTGACTTCAAGGTCAAGAAGCTCAGCCGCGCCGACCTGGCTGAGAAGTACGCGAAGAACGACGAGAAGGACCTTGACGCCTTCGTCGAGAAAGAGCGCAAACGCAACGCGTCGATTGTCGCCGAGGGCGCCGAGGGCGCCGAGGTCGCGAAGGTCGCCAAGGTCGTCAAACACGGGGACAAGCTCGAAGGCGAGGTTCCCGCCGCGATGCTCGAGGCACTCGCCGCAGACGACCTCGATGAAGACCTCTCTCCAGAAAGCCTCGCCGCCACCTTGTCGCCAGAGAGCCTCGCCGCAATGTTAATGTTGGGCGACGAGAGCGTGCCCGACGAGGTCTACGGACTCGACGAGGACGAGCCTGAGGCGACCAAGTTGGACACGAAGCTCATCGATCCGTTCGAGGTCGAGGACCGGCGAGCGTTCGAAGACCTGAAGGTGCGAGCGCTGTTGCCGGTCGAGCGCATGGCTGTTGGGTTGTAGTGCGCAAAGGCGCAGGCGACCTCGACCCTGCCATCGCGCGTCGCGTTCTTTACCGAATCGACTTCCGGGCACTCGACGAGACGCAACGCGAGGCGTATTGGCAAGCGCTGTTGCCCGCCGAGCGGTGGACGAGCCAGCCTTTGGTTGGGGTTCGATCACGCTCAATTGTAATCCAGCTCCTCCTTCGTTTTCTGCGGAGGTTTGTAGGGGGTCTGTGGCCTAATGACATCATCGCGCGAGACGCGCTCTGCAGTCACCTCGAGCTCCGCGCTGCCGTCGAGGATCTCGAGCACCAACAACCAGCCTTCGCCGGGTCCGGGCAATGAGATAGCCCCGTGCCCAAGCAAATCGAAGTACACCAACGCGTCCATCGTATCTGGCGGCGGCCACGGCGTAACCGCGCTGGATTGTGTTGGGGACGCGAGTCGAGTGGGGCGCCACGGCCTGACCGCGGCCGCTGAGGGTCCCGGGCGCCAGCCAGGGATGGACTCATTTCCGGCTCCTGCAGGGTA
>PFUG01000086.1 GCA_002789955.1 Deltaproteobacteria bacterium CG_4_9_14_3_um_filter_63_12
ACGCCGTCATCCAGATGGCCCAGCAGGCGACCCATTCCTTCCAGCTCGATGAGTCCGACACCCGCCTCTTGATCGACGCCCAGCTGCGGGCCGCCGGCTGGGAGGCCGACTCGGTGGCCCTGTCTTACAGGGGCGGCGGACGTCCGAGCAAAGGCCGCAACGTGGCCATCGCCGAGTGGCCGACCGCCTCTGGCCCCGCCGATTACATCCTCTTTGCCGGTCTGACTCCCATCGCCGTGGTCGAGGCCAAGCGCAAAGCCACGGACGTGGCCGGTGCCATCGAGCAGGCCAAGCGCTACAGCAAAAGCTTCTCGTTCACGGGCGAGCCGGCCGCCGAGGGGGCACCCTGGGGCGAGTTCGGGATTCCGTTCCTCTTCGCCACCAACGGTCGCCCGTTCCTGCGGCAGTTGAAAACCAAGAGCGGCATCTGGTTTCTTGATGCACGGCGCGCGACGAACCACCCTCGTCCGCTCGAGGATTGGTACACCCCCCAAGGGCTCGCCGAGCTCCTGAAACAAGACTCCGAAAAGGCCGACGCCAGACTCCGAGCCGAGTCGTCAGACTACCTGCCCCTGCGGGATTACCAGCACGCGGCCATCGCGGCGGTTGAGCGCGCCATCGCCGCGGGCCGGCAGGACATGTTGCTCGCCATGGCTACGGGCACGGGCAAGACGCGACTCGCCCTGTGTGTGATCTATCGGCTGTTGAAGGCCGGACGGTTTCGGCGCGTGTTGTTCTTGGTCGACCGAACGGCCCTCGGGGAGCAGGCGCACAACGCATTCAAAGATGTGCGGCTCGAGAGCCTGCAGACCCTGACCGAAATCTACGACGTGAAGGGCCTCGGCGACCTGCAGCCCGAGCCCGACACGCGCCTGCACGTCGCCACCGTGCAGGGAATGGTCCGGCGCTTGATGGTCGCCAGCGACGGCGGCGCGCCCGTCCCGGTCGACTGGTACGACTGCATCGTCGTCGACGAGTGCCATCGCGGCTATGCGCTGGACCAAGAGATGTCGGACCTGGAGGTCGAGTTCCGCTCCGAGGCCGAATACCTTTCGAAATACCGGCGCGTGCTCGACCACTTCGACGCCGTGCGGATCGGGCTGACCGCGACCCCCGCGTTGCACACGACGGAGATCTTTGGTCCGCCCATCTACGAATACGGCTACCGCCAGGCCGTGATCGACGGCTATTTGACCGACCACGAGCCGCCCATTCGAATCCTCACCAAGCTCAACCAGGAAGGCATCCACTGGAGCGCCGGGGCCGACGGGTCCTGGCTTCGCAGGTGTGGACCGCTCCGCAGCGGCAGTGGCTGGAGCGGATCGGCTTGCAGCTGAAGGCCGAGACCATTGTCGACCGAGAATCCATCGACCGCGGGCAGTTCAAGGCCCAGGGCGGTTTTGCGAGATTGAACAAGGTCTTCGAAGGGAAGCTCGAGCAGGTCCTCGGGTCGCTTCATGAAGAGCTTTGGAAGGACATTGCATGAAGGGGGTCGATCGGTTGTCGGCCTCGATCTTAACGCAAGGACGCAAAGGGACGCAGAGTCGCAAAGCTGTTTTTAGAGTGGACTTCGTCGTTGGCTCTTGGACTGATCGCGCTCTAAGCTTCTGATCTTTAACGCAGAGCCGCAAAGACGCAGAGTCGCAGAGCTTTTTTTAGAGTGGACTTCGCCGTTGGCTCTTAGAGATTGTCGTGGTTCAAGACTTCAGAGAAGACCGTGGTGAAACGAGCCAATCCGAAGTGCCCTCTCAAGAAAACTCTCTGCGGCTCCGCGCCTCCGCGCCTCTGCGTTAAAAATCGAAGCAATATCCACAGCATGTGCCCCGAACCCACCACCCGGAACTCAGCCGAATGACCAATACTAATGATATCGTCGCCCGCCTCTGGAACCTCTGCCACACCCTGCGCGACGACGGCGTGACCTACCATCAGTACGTCACCGAGCTCACCTACCTACTCTTTCTCAAGATGGCCCAGGAGACCGGCACCGAGAGCCACATCCCAGCCGGCTGGCGGTGGAGCGACTTGGTGGCGAAGGACGGCACCGACCAGCTCACCTTCTACCGCGAGCTGCTCATTCACCTGGGCGTCGAGGCGGGAGGCCGCATTCAGGCCATTTACGCCAACGCCAACACGGCGCTGCGCCACCCCCGCAACCTGGCCAAGCTCGTCAGCAGCATCGACGCTTTGGACTGGTACTCGGCTCGGCACGAGGGATTGGGCGACCTGTATGAGGGCCTCCTCGAAAAAAACGCCAACGAGACCAAGTCGGGCGCTGGGCAATACTTCACGCCGCGGGCGCTCATCGAGGCGATGGTGGAAATCATCAAGCCGCAGGCGGGCGAGGTGATTTCGGACCCGGCCGCGGGGACGCTGGGGTTCATCAATCGGGCCGACCGCTACATCAAGGACGCCACCAACGACCTCTTCACCCTGACGGTGGCGCAGCAGGAGTTCCAACGGCGAGAGGCGTATTACGCCATCGAGCTGGTGCCAGATACCCGGCGGCTGGCTCAGATGAACGCGCTGCTGCACGGCATCGACTGCGAAATCATTCTGGGCGACACGCTGTCGCCCACCGGCGCGTCGCTCCCAAAATCCGACGTGATTCTGACCAACCCGCCCTTCGGCACCAAGAAAGGCGGCGGCGGGCCGACGCGGGACGACTTCACCTTCCCCACGTCGAACAAGCAGCTGGCGTTCTTGCAGCACATCTATCGAAACCTGAAGCCGGGCGGCCGCGCGGCCGTGGTGCTCCCCGACAACGTGCTCTTCGAGGACGGCGTAGGCGCGAAAATCCGCGGCGACATGATGGACAAGTGCACGCTGCACACCATCCTGCGGCTGCCGACGGGCATTTTTTACGCGCAGGGGGTGAAGACCAACGTGCTGTTCTTCACCAAGGGCGCGGCCAACAAGGACACGGGGAACACCAAGGAGGTGTGGGTCTACGATCTGCGGACCAACATGCCGTCGTTCGGGAAGCGCACGCCGTTTACCCGCGCGCACCTGCAGCCCTTCGTCAAAATCTTTGGGGAGAAGGTCGACGGGTCGTCGCCCAGGAAGGACGAGGGCGAGGAGGGGCGGTTCCGGTGTTTTTCGCGGGAGAGCGTCAGGGCGCGAGGGGACAATCTCGATTTGAGTTGGCTGCGCGATGAGAACACGGACCGGGCGGAGGATTTGCCGGAGCCGGAGGAGATTGCGGCGCAGATTCTGGTGCATCTGCAGACGGCGACGGAGGAGATGTTGGCGTTGATGGAGTTGTTGGAGCCTGAAGGGAACCGTCGCGGTGAGGTTGAGGCTGCGAGTGGAGTGGTGGCCGGATGAGCGGAGATGAAAACGGACTACCCCCTGGCTGGGTAGAATCCAGC
>PFUG01000602.1 GCA_002789955.1 Deltaproteobacteria bacterium CG_4_9_14_3_um_filter_63_12
CCCCGGCGGGTCAGGGCAGAGCCCTGCTTCCCTGAAAGGCCACGCTCATAGGCACGGACACATGTGAAGCGTTACACTAGAGAAACGGCATTTCTGGGCGAGGATCTGGCGCCTTGGTCGAAACTGAGCGTGCAACGTTGTGGCTGGTTTCACAGCCAGCCAATGGCTGACGCTGGCCAGCCGGTGACGATGCCGCGCGGAGCTCGCGATCTCCTCGAGGAGGGTGCGGGATTCGCGGTCCAGAATGACTTCGCTGAGTCGCACAGGTGCTCGAACCTGCGAGCGCGGCCATCTTGGCCGCCCCGCCGGGCGGGCGCGAACCTGCGCTCAACGAGGGACTCTTGGTGACGTGGGTGGCCCAGCCGCTACTCTGCCGCTATTCTGCCGCGCATGTACGGCAACCTCTACGACCAGCAGCACCAACCCTATCGCCACCAGCAGTGTGGGCTCTGCAAAGGCTTTGGCGCGCAGTACAGCCAGCGCTCCCGCTTGCTGGCCGGCGCCGACCCTTCCCTGCTGCTGATGTTGGTCGAGGCCGTCGCGCTGGAGCCGGCCCCGCGACTGAAGAGTCGCTGTCCCCTGCCCCCTTTCCACCTGAAGCAGGTCCTCGACCCGGCTTGGCCACCTTTGCAGGCCGTGCTCGCCTTCCAGCTCTTGCTGCTCGACGAGAAGCGGCTCGACGACCGCCGCGACGGCGACCGCTGGTCGGCGCGCGCGGTCGGCTGGATGTTGCGCGGAGACCTGCGAGAAGCCAGGAGACGCCTGGCTGAGATGGGCTTCGACGGGGAGCTTTTCCACACGACGTTGGCCGCGCAGGTCGATGTCGAAGCGCGGCCGTCGACCAGCTTCGACGCATTGGCGGCGCCGACCGGCCGCGCGTTTGCGCAGATGGGGCGGTTTCTCGCTGGGCTGGTTGACCCTGGCCCCTTCCCGCCTGCCCCCTCCACCGAAACGGGAGAGGGGGAGTCCAGCGTCTGCGGGCATCGTAGGGAGTGCGCTGGGCAATCGCTCCCCGCGAAGGACACCGCAAACCCACATCTCACCCACGAAACCTGCCCCTCTCCCGTTTCGGGGGAGGGGGAGGAAGGGGGTGGGAGCCGAATCCGTTCCAGCCTCGAGGCCTTCGCTGAACAGCTCGGCCGCTGCTTGGTCCTCGTCGACGCTCTGGTCGACCTCGAGGACGACCGACGCCGCCGGCGCTACAACCCGTTCGTCCAGGTGCTGGGCGACTTCTCGCCCGCCAGCATCGGCTACGCCAGACGCCTGACGGTGGGCTGGCTGGCCGAGCTGCGACGGCGCTTTGAGGCGCTCCCCTTGCGCCGCTATCGACCGGCGCTGGAGCGCAGCGTGCCGCGCCACCTCGAAACCCGAGCGGATAAGGCCCTAAAGGCACTTCCTACTTCGTCGACGGTGTTGCGTCTCGCGGGGGTGTTATGAGCGGATCGCCAGAAGTGACTCGAGGGGCGCTGGTGCAGGCGTTGGGACGGCTGGGGGGGCGAGCGACGCTCGGCGACCTCATGGGCGCCACCTCGCTGCCCGCGGGCGAGATCGAGGCCGAGATCCTCAACGCCATCGCGGGCGTGGAGGGCAGCGTCGCGGTCGATGAGAATGGGGCGCTGCTCTATTCGCTGGAGCGCCGCCGGGCGCATCCGCCCGAAGCATGGCGCACCGCTTGGCGCGTGTTCATCAGCATCCTCGAGCTCACTTACACCGTCGGCCTCTTGGTTTTCCTGCTCGCGTACTTCGTCTTCTACCTCGTGCTCGCCCTGGCCATCGCCATCGCGGGCTTGGCCCTCCTGGCTCGAGGCGGCGACTGCGATTGCGACTGCGGCGGCTGCGATTGCGACGGCTGCGACTGCAAGGGCTGCGACGTCTGCGACGGCTCGGCCTGCGCCTGTGCCAGCGGCAAGACGGCCAAGGCAGCGCCAGAGTCGGACAATAAAGCAGCGCGCGTGAAGCAACGCAAAGAACACCGGGAGCAGCGCCGCGAGCTGCGGACGGAGCGCGTAAGCTTGAAGCGGCAGCGGCGCATAGACCGTCTGGGCAGCCTGCGCAAGCGATTTGGGCTCACGGCCTACAAGGAGGCGCTGGGCGTCCGGCTCGAGCGGGAGGTGATCACCGAGGATCCGCCCCTGGCGCGCAAGGTCTTCGAGTACATCTTCGGACCACGGCGCGCGGTGGAGGACCCAGAGGCCGAGACGCGCAACGTGCTGGCCTTCATTCGCGACAACAACGGGCGGTTGTGTGCGGCGGACGTCGTGGCGCTCACTGGCGCCACCTTGGAGCAGGCCGAGGCGCGCGCCCTGCAGCTCGCCGCCAGCTACGAAGGCGACATCATCGTCAGCGACGAGGGCACGCTGATCTACGTGTTCGCGACCTTGGTCACCACGGCGGCCGAGCGCACCGAGGTCCTGGACTGGGTCATGGAGCAAGGCCGCGTCAGCGTCGAGACCTTCGCGGAGCACTTCGCGCTGACGGCCGCCGAGGCGCGGGCCAGGCTGTCGAACTTGTCGGCGTTCGTGGGCGGACGTGAGGAGCACGAGGCCGAGAGCGTCTTCGTCTTCGGCGAGGCACAGGTCGGCGACAAGGTCGAGCAGCTGCGCACGAACAACGCTGAGCTGCGCGAGTACACCTACGCCTGGGAGCGACTGGAGAAATCGCCGGCGATCCTCGGCGTCCCCAACGGGCGCTCGGGCTGGATCGTGGCGCTCAACACGGTGAACCTCATCGCGTCGGTGATTCTCATGATGGTGCTCGAAGACGCCGACGGCGGCACAGTGTGGATCTTCGAAGAGGCCTGGGGCCCGCTGTTCTCGCCCACGACCGACCTCTGGGTGCTGGGCGTCATGCCCTTCTTCTTCTCGGCCGGCGTGTTCTTGATCCCCATCGCTCGCACGCTCTGGCGCAACATCACGGACCGAGGGCGGCTGAGGCGCAATGCCCACAGGGTCTTCCTGTTGGCCCTCTTCAACGTCCTCGATGAGAGCGACCACGTCGAGGCCAAGACCGTCCATCGAACGCTCTATGGCGAGCGGCCGCTGGGCCCCCTTAAGGAGCTGCGCAAGCACCTCGCCTGGGCGGCGCGGGCGTTCGACGGCAGCATCGACGAGGAGGCAGGACTCACGGACAAAGGCTACACCTATGTCTTCGAGAGGCTGCACGCCGAGGTCAAGTGCTCCGAGCGGGAGCGCGAGGCGGTCAACCTCGAGGGGCTGCAGGTCGGCGCCCTCGTCTACGATTCGAACAAGTCAGACTAGTGCCCGTCCGGAAATACCCCATCTGCGGCGTCGCCTTCCTCCCTCGCTCCTCGGCGTACCGGTGCGTGGCCTGCGTCGCTCGGTC
>PFUG01000179.1 GCA_002789955.1 Deltaproteobacteria bacterium CG_4_9_14_3_um_filter_63_12
GACACGCCACACGAGCAAGCAAGCTCAAGGGCGGACGACGTTGCCTTCTGGCAGCCCGGGATTGAAGAGCTCTGCCGTGTAGAGTGAGGTGCCGTCGGCGACGCCCCCGCTGAGCAGGACCATGCCGTTTTGCAGGAGCGTGGCGTCGGCTCTGACCCGGGCGCTGCTGAGGCTGCTCGACAACAGAGTCGAGGTGAAGTCGTCACCGGCGTCCGAGAAGCGCAGGACCTCGCCGTCGGAGAGGCCGGCGTCGGCGCCAACGGTGGGCGTAAGCCCGCCGACCGCTAGGACGTCCATGCCACGAGCCAGCTTGATGAGTCCAAAGTAGGCACGTGGGCGCTCCATGGTCTTCTCGGCGAGAAAGCGGCCGTCGAAGGTGTCCAAGAGCTCGACGCTGGCCGTCGGGCTGACGCCAAGCCCATCGGCGTCGGCGACGAAGCCGCCAGCGAAGACGACGGTGCGGCCGTCGGAGGCGGCGAGCCGTAGGGATTGATGGCCGAAGCGGGCTTTGGCCATGGCTGGAGTGTCTTGGAAGACGAGGCGATTCTGCGGGTCGACCCAGAACATCTCGGTGCTCGCCAGGGGCCCGGTCGCGTCCCGACCGCCAGCGATGAGGACGCTCTTCTGGTCGACCAAGAGGGTCGCGGTGTGCTCAGTGCGTTGGGTCGACATGGGCTGCGTGGGATAGAAGGTGTTGGCGCTCGAGTCGAAGAGCTCGGCCGAGGATTGGATGGCCTCGGTGTTGCCCTCGAGGTGGCTGCCGCCAGCGATGAGCACCGCGCCGTCGCTGCGCAGGGTGGCGGTGTGGTGCGCGCGGGGCAGCGCCATGGGCTGCTCGGGGACGAGGTCGAAGGCGCCACGGCCGTTGGGCTGGAGCACGTCGACGCTGCGCAAGGTGGTGAGCGCCTCGCCTGCGGAGGACACGCCGCCGGCGACCAAGACGCGGCCGTCGGCGAGGACCGTCGCCGTGTGGTAGACGCGCGGCGCCGAGAGCCTCAGGGCCAGGCCAGAGCTCGAAGGCAGCGGCGCGAAGGTCTGGCGCAGCGGGTCGTAGACCAAGACCGTGTCGTGGATGGTGGCGATGTCGGAGCCGGAGAGGCCCTCGCCTGGATGGACGAGGTCTGCCCCACCGATGATGAGGACTTTGCCGTTGGCGAGGGCGACGGCGCTGTGTCCGGCGCGGCCGCCGCCGCCGATGAGGCTGTCGTTGACGCTGACCATGCCGGACTCGTCGGCCCTGGGGGCGCGGACTTTGGCGAACTCGTCGATGCGCAGCACGTAGATCAAGAACTCGGAGAAGCCCTGCGAGGTCTCGGCGGCGTCCAAGCTTCGGCTGCCGCCGGAGGCGAGGACGTTGCCGTCGGCGTCGAGCCCCTCGACGAAGAAGTTGAGGGACTCGCCTTGTGGCAGGGAGTCGAGGGAGTGACGGATGCCGGGGTCCGCGGAGAACGAGAAGCGCTCGATGAGCGAGCCGTCTGCGGCGTCGACCACACTGATGCGAACGTCCTTCAGAGAGGGGAAGGTGTCGGGGAGGCCGAAGTCCGTCTGGTTGTAGACGAGGAAGCGAAAGCGAGTCTCTTCCGAGCCGGCGTCGTCGCAAGCGGTGGGCGCTAGGCCCCCCATGAGGACGAGGAGCAGCAGCGAAAGGGAGGGGGCGAGCGAACGATTCAAGAGGCGGCTCCTGAGCGGGTCTGCGCGAGGCGCGGCGGTCGAAGGGCGAAGCGAACAGGGGTTTCTATACACCGATTTCTCGGGGTCGGGGAAGGCAAACGTCCGCACACAGGGGTCAGGACGCGGCACACAACACCCGGGGCAGCCAACAATTTGGGGGTTCTCGACGATTTCGCCCGTGGTCTGTTCGGGGGTTTCGCCACAGTCCAGGGCACCCCGACGAACGACGCCGGGATTTGCCGGCGCTCAGGGTGCGCAATAGCCGATGGGCAGACGCGGGTCGGAGACGTCGTATTGGTAGCACGTGCCGGAGGCGCACTGTGACGGATCGAGGCACTGGTCGAGGCAGACTGCATTCGAGGCGTCGCACAGCGCGGTAAAGCAGGCGTTGGCGTCGGTGTCGGTGACGCAGGGGTTGGGGCCACCAGTCGGAACGCAGAACGAGCCGGCCAGGGAGTAGGTGGCGAGCATCGTGTCCCTGGCCGGGCAGGTGGTCTGCCCTGGACAAGGCTCCCACGGCATGGCCGTCGGGATGCACTGCAGGAAGCCGGAGTCGTTGACGTTGTTGCAGACCATGGGGCTGCAGGAGTGGTTCGCCTTGCAGTCGGCGGCCGTGTTGCAGGCAATGCTGCAGAAGTCCTGCGGCACGGCGTTGGCCCCAGCCGCGGACAGGCAAGTCTGGTAGACGCACAACGTCGGATTGTTGATGCCGTTGGTGGAGCACGGTGAGCCTGTGTCATCGGGTGCGCAGACCTTGGTCCCGGCATTGATGCAGGCGTCGAGCCCGTTGCGGCAGTTCGTGCGGTTGACGCAGGTGACGGTGCACATGCCCACGCCCGAGATGGGGTTGCCGATGCACAGCCCAGAGCTGCATTGTTGGCTGCATTCGCAGACCTCGCCGTAGACCCCGGCGCGCGGGGTGCAGCCGCCGTCGGTCTCATCGGCCAGCAGCGTGTCTTGGACGAAGGTGTCTTGCGTGTCGGCAGGCGGTGTGTCCTGGACGAAGGTGTCCGTGGGCGGTGTGGTGCTGTCGACGTGGGTGTCTCCGACGAGGTCGGGAGAGGTGTCGGGCGCGGGGTCCAGAGAGGTGTCGTGGGTGCTGTCCTGGACGGTGTCGGCGGTCGTGGTGTCGTTCGAGGGGGTGTCGTTCGAGGTGGCGTCGCTGAGCTGGCAGACGCCGCTCAGGCAGAGCTGGCCGTTGAGGCAGTCCTCGTCTTTTGAGCAGTTGCCACCGAAGTGAGGCTCACATCGACCGACGCTGCAGACGTGTCCAGAGGGACAATCCCGCTGTTCGCGACACTGCACGACGCACTGCCCCTTGACGCAGGTCTCGCCGGCCTGGCAGTCGCTGTTGATGCTGCATTCGGACGACGCGTCGTCGCAGCTGCACAGCGACGAGGCGAAAACGAACAGCAAGGCGAGGAGAGATGGCACAAGAACGAGGCGATCCCGAACAAGTGGCAGCAGCA
>PFUG01000194.1 GCA_002789955.1 Deltaproteobacteria bacterium CG_4_9_14_3_um_filter_63_12
CAGTGGAGCTCGCCTTCGGCCGTCCAGAGACAGGTAGGAGTGCGGGCGGGCCAGCCATTATGGCGTGGGAAGAGGGACTCGGGGACCGTGGGTTGGCACTTCTCGCGCAGCCCTTCATCGGCGTAGTTCTCGTCGAGGTCGACGGCTCCATGCCCCATCAAGGAGGGGGACTTTCCCATGAACTCACATTTCCAACCCCAGCTCGAGCGGCCGCTCGTCCAATCGGCGAAGCTGGGGAGATCGGTGACGCTCCACGAATCTCGTGGGTCGAAACATCTCGGCTGGGGCCCGAGTGTACAGGGGTAGTCGTAGACGAGGTCGGAATGCATGGGTGAGCCGACGTCCATCTCTTTGTTACGGGGCAGGAGACGTACGCCCCGCGTTCCTGTGACTAATGTAGAATAATTTAGAACCTCCACAGTTGCTGAGGTCGCATTGGCCTCAATCCAATCGCTGAAGTCCTTCATTAGCACCAAGTCCGCTTTCTCTTCTCTGGCTCCGGCGTCATCGTTGAGGCCGGCTGTCTTCAGATAGAGCAGCCAGATTTCGTTCGTTGGATAGGTAACAAGGAAGCGTAAATCGTATTGCCACAAAGACACCAAACTCCCCAAACGTGAATCAGGAAATTTGATCCGTGTCGTGAGTCTCGGCTCTGCCTGCCCCATTTTCGATCGATATTGCGACCAGCATTCGAGAATGTGGTCTCTTGTGAATCGGCACCAACCACCATCCGAGTCTCCCGAGAGCCGCTGTGATGTTGGGAGTTGCTCCTGCACCAGCTCGCTCACATCGAACTTCGTCCGGTGTTGTTCTGTTTGCGGGTCTTCCCAATAGTAATAAGCAAATTGTGGAGGGTCGCCGGAGTCGGTCTCGGTGAACGCTGTAGTGTCTCGCTCTGGCACAACAGGCCTCGCCGTTTCTTCGACGATACCGCCCCCCGCACAACTCACACACACCAACAGTGGAGCAACGATCATTAGTGACCACCTCATGGGACCTCCATGTCCATTCGGACCTTTGGCATGGTCGTGCAGGAGGGCTCGACGCCAACAATGGTGCGCTTGGGATTTCTCTTCACTCGGAGACCGCCCAAGACCGTGCCTGTTGGGCAACTCACCGAAAGTGAGTCGTCGCCCGTCATCGAGTTCGCACGTCCAATGTGTTGTTCGAGGCTAAAGGCTTCACCGGCCACCTCGTAGTCGCCAAACTGGCCGGAATAGAGAGTGTCAGGGTTCAGCGGGACGCGCTTCTCCACTCGTTTGCCGTTCTTGTCAGTGGAAACACAGCGCAGGGCGCTGACTCCCACGAACTGTTTGTTGTGAACAATGAAGTCCACCCCCTCCATTACGTAGTTTGGAGGGCAGAGCTGCATGGACGGGGGACGCAGTAGGGTCGTGCCACACGTTGGACTGATGCAGCGTCGCTCGAACATGTACCCCAGTCCCCGACTCAGCAGGCCGTACGATCGGCTGAACTTGCTCACGAACGTGTCCGGGGATGCGCCTCCTTCGTGAGAGAGAAGCTCGCCGAGGTAGGTGACGAAGCGCCAGTTCGAGGTGTAGGGATAACTCGACCAAGGGGCACACACCAAGGCCAGCGAACCGATCGCGCTCTCCTCTTGCTCAGAAGGTGTGGTGGACGCTCCGAGCAAGCCGATGGCCACTCCTGCGTGGGTCTCCGCGTTGTTCGCGAGCCCAGGTCGGTCGCAAACGAACACGATGTCTTCTTCGGTCGGCGGCGGATGGTCACTGTCCTTTTCGAGCTCGACCTCATCGATGAAGACGATGCGTACATTTGGATTAGAACCCCCAGGAGGGAGGGAGGTGAAGATAAAACAGCCGCCCGGATAGGCGGGATCTTCTAGCCCCTTGCACTCGGGCCACTCCTTACCTCGTTGCTCAGGGCTTGGCTCCGCCACGGTGCCGCGCGGCCCCGGATCGCCTCGCAGCGACCAATCGACAATGTCTTGGTTGTTGAGGCTCAGGGCAATGTAGGTGTCGGCGCTGGCCGATTCAGCATTGTTCAAGGTTGTACACCATGAATCGAGCGTGCAGTCTGGATCGGGATCATTCGCTAAGCTAATGATCCCGACGCCGTCGAGCAGGTAAGGCCGAATCCCCGTCTCCCCAGCAGACGGAACCAGGGCGATGCCGCCGCTCGATCCAGCCAAGCCATCGAGCGAAACTCCCAGGGCGCTGTCATAATACGCCCTCCATGTGGGGTGGTTGCACGAGATGTTTGGATCCTCGACTGCTGGCTGACCATCATAGACCAACTCTTCCCGCGTCGCGGTCCCAGAGTTGGAGATCAGTGGCGCCCTCTTCAAGGGAAGCGTCGTGGGATAGTCCCCGAACGCAGCTGGCCACAAGTTGTGGTGAAGTCCCCAAACGGGTGTCGGTTCAGGCGAGCGGTCATAAGCCCAGGGATAAAACCCTGGAGCGGGTTCTGGATCTCCAACAATCATGCGGAGCTCGTTGAAAAAGACTCCCGGTGCATCCACGGGAAAGTACCCGCTGGGCATGTAGTTCGGCTTGCTCTCGTCGCGCATTTCCTCCCAGAAGCTTTTGTCGGACGGTGCACACGCCTCCAAGATCGCCGCATCTCGACCCCTAAACCACTCTGGCGGGTCTCCCCGAGTCCAGTGCAAAAACGGGCTCTTCCCATCGAGTTGACCCTCGGAATCATGCAGCGCGTTGGGCGTGCTCGCGGTCGAATCCATGGCTCGGTAGTCCATCTTGAACTTCCACTCTCGCAGCTGGTTTCGCTTCGCTGCCAGGGTGCCCCGCGCCCACTCGTGGAGACCAAGCTGCACCAGACGGTTGGCCAGCAGGGGGTTCTCCTCGGTGGAGACTTCGGAGAAGTATTGTGGAAAGTGCCGGTCATGATCAAGCCAGGGATTGTCGACCCCAAACACCCCAGACTTTTAGGCCGGGAAACTGCCGCTGAGCCCACTGAGCGGAGGAAGCAAGTTGCCAGAATCTGGCGGCGTTTGGTTCATGGTCGCATCGAACACGACCTCGAAATTGCACGCCGGTGACCCTGACTCGAGATCGTAGACCACATGATGGGCAGTCATCAGCCGGTCAGGGCCGGTAAGAAAGGCACTTCCGGTCCCGATTCGCAGCTTGCATTCGTCAGGGCTCGCGGGGTCAACAGCGGGCGTTGGAAGGTATAGCTGAGACCGAATCGTGCCAACCGCCTGGCTCAAAAATACCATGGCCATCTCGCGGGTCTGCTCGTCGGTGTAGTCGCCCGTCGACCAGCCCCTGAACCACTTGC
>PFUG01000629.1 GCA_002789955.1 Deltaproteobacteria bacterium CG_4_9_14_3_um_filter_63_12
CAACCGAGTGAAGGGAACCGTCAACGGGGTGACGACCGTTTACATCAGAGGCATCTACGAGTATGCCGGCGGGGCGGCCAAGAGCTACTACACAGGTCCTGGTGGTGTGGTGGCCATGCGCAGCGGAGGGACGGTCTATTACCTGCTCAGCGACCAGTTGAACAGCACCAGCCGCATCGTTAACAGTGCGGGTGCTGTCCAGTCCACTCAGTACTACTACCCCTTCGGCGGCAATCGGGGTGGGGCGTTCAGCACTTTGACAACTAGGCGCTTCACAGGCCAGTACCACGAGTCCACCCTGCCCGGCGGGGAGGGGTTGAGCTACTACAACGCCCGTTGGTATGATGCCAAACTGGGACGGTTCATCTCCGCGGATACGATTGTGCCCAGTCCCCAAAATCCGCAGACGCTCAATCGATATGCGTATGTGGTCAATAATCCAAAGACATAGGAACACAGCTCCTTTACAGGTTATAGTCCAACAGGTTCGGCTGGGACGGGTGAGATTTCCGGGCTGACGACCGGGCGCACGTACCACCAATAGCGAATGCTGATGAGGAGACGCCAGCTTTCCAGCAGGCCAGCCCGCAGGTGACGGGTCACCTCCTCTGGGGAGAGGCCCAGGCGGGCGGATGCCTCGGCCAGGGGGAGCATGTCCGGGGCGGGACGCTCCAGCGAGCCGTCAAAGCGGTGGCGGTTGGCGTCATTCAGGGCAATCCAGATGGGGCTGACCGGGTGGATCTGGTGGCCGGGGATCAGCCCCCGCCGAAACCAGTCCAGCAGGGCCGAGGGGGAGACCCCCAACTGCCGGGCCGCCTCTTTGGCCGAGATCAACCCATCGGCCCGAGGACCACTCTGCTTGGTCTGCAAGGGGGAACCAGTGGGGATCTTGTGCTTGTTGCGCAGATGATGCACCCGCTCTCGAGTCCAATAGTCCACGGGCTGGCCGGGCTGGTAGTTCGGCAGCTTCTTCACCTGCCAAAAGCTGACCCGCCCCTCCCGGTTGAGCACGTCGGCGATCTTGTCGTCGGTGAGGGTCCGGGCCAGTTCCCGAATGCGCTCCATCATGCCAGGGTCGCTGGGATGGCCGGGGGTGGGCCGGGCGGCGAAATGTTCGCTGCACGCACCCCCCTGCCAGCGGATGCGGATGCGGGTGACGGCGGCGCCGGCGACCGACTCACCGGCGACCGACGCGCCGTCGACCGACGCGCCGTCGACCGTCTCGCTATCGACCCGCTCCAGGGTGACATCCTGGATCAGGGTGCGCAGAAGCTGCTTGCGCTGGGCATTCGTGGTGGCGGGGGCGCGCCAGAGGGCGGGCAATTCCTCGGCCAGGGCGTGCAGGCGAAGCATGTCGGCCTCGGCCAGGGGCGCAGCCGGCCCGGCCAGGAGGGCGGCATGGCGGGTCTCGGCCTGGTCCAGGGCAGCCAACTTCTCCTCCCAGGCTCGTTCCAACTCCGCCGCCACCAGGCGCATGGCCGGATCCACCTGCTCGTAGCGGGTGCGGGCCAGGGCCGCCTCATAGCGCACCCGCTCCCTCTGCTGCTCGGCCTGACGCACCAACGCCTGCCGTTCTTCCGCAAGCTCGTGCATGGCGGCCAGGGCCACCTCCACCCGCCCGGGCTGCACCGCCTCCAAAAAGGCCGCGGCCACCGCCTGGTCCACATGGTCGTGGGGAAAACAGGCGCAGCGGGGTTGGCCCCGTTGCCGGGTATCCGCCTCGCACACATAGGCCGGTTTTTCCCGATAGCGCACGAGCAGAGGCCGTCCGCAGCGCCCGCAGAAGACCAGTCCTTGGAGCAAGGCCCGACCCAGCCCCGGCGCTCCCTGTGGCAGAGAAACAGCCTGGGCGAAGGGGGTATCCTGGCGATTCTGGGCCAGGATCTGCTGATTTTCCAGATAGTCGGCCCAGGAGATGTAGCCGGGCCAGGCGTCCTGGAGCAGCACCTCCCAGGCGTCCGGGGGCAAGGCTGGGCCGGGGGCGGAGCGGCCTGCGCCGGGGATCAGCTCCCGCTGGCGGCGGCCATAGGTATAGGCCCCGGCGTAGGCGGGCAGCTTGAGGATCTGGTAGAGGGTGTGGTAGCGGGGCGGCTGCCAGAGGATGACGGGCTGGCCCAGCAAGTTTTTGCTCTGCACGGGCATGGGGATGGCCTGGCCGACCAGGTGGCGGAGCAGGGCGTTGACGCTGCCCAGGCTGCGGAAGAGGCGAAAGACCAGGCGCACCGCACTCTGCACCTGCTGGTCGGGGCAGAAGACGACCTGGCCGTTGGGCAGCCGTTCGTAGCCGACGGGCAGGCGCATGGCAAGTTCGCCCCGGCGGGCTTTGTTGAGACGGGCAGCATGAAGTTGTTGGCGCATGGTGTACCATTGGGCCTCGGAGAAGGCCCCCTTCAAGCCCAGGAGCAGGCGGTCATCGTAGATACGGGGATTGTACACCCCGGAGGCGTCGCAGACCAAGACGTCGTGGAGGGCGGCCAGATCCAGGAGTTGGTACCAGTCGGCGCAGTTGCGGGCCAGGCGGGAGACATCGGTGACCAGGAGGATGCCGGTCTTGTCCAGGGCCATATCGGCCACCAACTCCTGAAACCCGGCCCGCTCCTGGCTGTGGATGGCGGACTTGCCCAGATCCTGGTCAAAGATGCGGATACGGGGGGCGGGCCAGCCCAGTTGTTCCGCCCGCTGGGTCAGCTGATATTGCAGATCCTGGGATTCCAGATGGTCGGAGACCTGTTGCAGGGTCGATTGGCGGATATAGATGTAGGCCAGGCGTTGCAGATGGTGGGTGGTGATCTTGGGATGGGTGGTCATGGTTGTTCTCCGATGCAAGAGGGGTGGCGGCCAGATGTTGGCAGAGCAGATGGCCCATCAGAAGGCAGAGGCGGGCTTTGGGGGCGTCCGGCAGGCTTTGCCAGAGGAGGGGCGGGGTGGAAGGGGGCGGAGTCGGCGGCATGGGCATCCTCCTGGGTGAGTTGGGCGGGCTGGGCGGCGAGGGCTGCAACCAGCATAGCCAACTTGAGCAGAGAATGCACGTCGGCCCCGGGGAGTGAGGGGGGCATTGGGGAGGGGAGGGGCGTCAAGGAAGACAGGGGCGACGCCTGGGTCCACGCCTGGGGCAGGCTGACCGTGCCCAGGTCTGGGTGATGGATGAGCCAACGGGGTTCCGTCTTGCCCGCCGCCTTGTAGGGTCGCACCACCGCCACCGCCTGGCCGACCAACGGGTGATGCGGATGGCAAATCCACACTACCTGCGGCGTCGTAACCGCTTTA
>PFUG01000606.1 GCA_002789955.1 Deltaproteobacteria bacterium CG_4_9_14_3_um_filter_63_12
GCCAGAGCAGGCCGACGTCTTCGTCTATTTCAACGTAGACGCCGTCGCCGAACCCGGCTGGAACTGGCTCACCGAGGACCTGGCCGGACAGCCCTTCCTCAAGACCTCACCCGAGCTCGAGAACAAGGTCAAAGAGGGCCTGGAGCAGATGAAGGAGGGCCTGCAAACACTCACCACCATGTCCGGCATCGACCCTCTCAAGGACGTCCACTACGGCGCGGTTTGGTTCAAGGTCAACGACCTCGACAAGGAGGACTTCGAGCTCTTGGTCGTCGTCGACGGCAACTTCGCCGACGGCTTCTTGGACACCGCGGCGCCGAAGCTCGACCTGAAGGAAAGCAAGGTCGTCGGCAACAAGACCCTCTACATGGGCGACAAGAAGAAGGGTGCCGCCATGCAGGTCGGCAACCAGATCGTGATGGGCACCACCGACTGGATCGAGACGCGCGCCAAGGGCGAGTACAAGGCGCCAAAAATCAAGAAAGGCAGCCAGTTGGGACGGATCAAGGCGAAGCTCGACAACAAGCCGATCTTGGTGTTCGACGTCGAGCTCGGCGGTGCCATCACCAAGGGCATGGAGGCGAAGGTTGATTCGAAGTCGGCGTACGACATCCTGGCGGGCTTCGAGTCCTTTGACCTGACCCTCTACGCCGACGGCATCGACTTCGACATCGTGGCCCGCAGTAAGGACATGCAAAGACGCTACGCGCTCATGTTCGAAGGCCTCGTCGACATGCTTCGCGCCTCGCAGAGCGCGACCCAAGGGCTCTCGAAGGCGGTCATCGGCATCATCTCCGACGACGACCCCGCCATCGACACCGACGCACGCGCCTTCCTCAAAGAGAAGGACTCGGTGCTGGCCTTTGTGCTCAAGCACACGGGCGACGGGCTTTTTAAGCTCAATAACAACTCCAGCGAGAAGGACAAGACCGTGGCGTTGCAGCTGCGCGCTGGGCACCTGCGGGAGATCCTGTCGCCGGCGCTGCCCATGCTCATCGCTGGCTTGGCGTTCTGACCAGCAGCTCTCAAGCTCCGAGGTCGTGAAAAGCGAGGCAACAATCTAATGAAATTTGGCGTCGCAGTTTTTCTGCTCTTGGTGGGACCTCTTGTCGTTGGTTGTGACGAAGGGACGACCAAGCCGGATGCAGTGCTAACCGAGACTGAGGTGAGCACGACAGATGCCCAAGAGGTCAGCGATGAGGTGTCCGACGTGGACCAGGAGTTGGATTTGGCGACTGGCTGCGCGCAAACCGGCTGCATTCAGCCGTGGGAGGTTTGCAACAACGTGACGGACCTGTGTGTGAAGACCTACCGTTGCTTGGAGGAAGGCGCAGCCTGTGTGTTGGCCTCGAGACATCTGCCTGGACTGGCCTGCGTGCCAGACGGCGAGGGAGGCAACACCTGTGTTGCCACCTGTGATAGCTTAGAGATGTGTGATGGGAACGAGTTCTGTGTCCCTGAGCGCTTCGGTGACATCTTCGGCTCCTGCACACCCGCCAATTGCGAGAGCTACTGGGACGGGAAGTGCGGTTCGGGGGCCATCTGTCTGGGCTACTCAGACGAGGATCTGTCTCGCGTATGCCTACCGCTGGCCGATTCGCCGCTGCCGCAGGGAGCGACCTGCCACTCACTCCTCGAGTGTGAAAATGGCCTCCTGTGTATCTTCGGGACCTGCGAGGTGGCCTGTGACCCCAGCGGAGCGAGACCGTGTAGCTCGGGCCTCTTTTGCCAAACCACCGACCTGCATGCCCCGTTCGACGTCGGCGTATGCACGCCATACGACTGTGAGCCGTTCGCCACAGTTTCGAGCTGTGCTGCTGGAGAGAAATGCAATCCCGCGGGGATCGACGCGACGGCGAATGTCGTCAGGGGGCGCTGCGAAAGTGCTGGAGCGAAAGGGGAGGGGGGGAGCTGTACGCGCAACTCGCAGTGTGGAATGGACCTCCAATGCCTCGCCGGGACCTGCCAGAGCGTAACGCTCTGTGATGTAACCGCGTCGGGTGGCGAGGGCGCTTGCCCAGTCGGCGAGGCGTGCCACGAGACTGCATCGAAGCTACTGGGGTTCTGTGTCCCAGCCGACTGCGATGTTTTCCAAGGGACCTGCCCCGCTCAAGAGCAATGCGTGATGGACTGGTTCTACCGAGACCCTGTCCGCGGCCGGGTGGTCGGAGAATGCCGGCCCTCGACGGGCTCGCTCGGCGAAGGAGAGAGCTGTTTGGAGCACACCGATTGCGACTCTGGGCTCTCCTGTACCGAAGGCGTCTGTCGCACCCTCTGCGATCTGGCGCCCGCAGGTGGAGAAGGCGCCTGCGCCGCGGGGCATTCCTGTTTGCCACTGTTCGGCCCCAATGTGTCGGTTGGCCTATGTGAGCTCAATGAATGCGCTCCCATGGCAGCCAACTCCTGCCCGTCAGGCGAGATGTGTGAGTTGATTGACGTGTTTATCGGCGAGCAGGAGTCCATGCTGATGGGGGCGTGTGTTCCAGAGGGCAGCGCTGGCGTCGGAGAGCCTTGTGCGGGATGGGCGAGCGGAGACTGCGCTTCCGGGCTTCTCTGCATGAGTGACTCCGACAACAGGAAGTCGTGCTGGTCGATGTGCGATCCGCGCGATCCGACCTCCTGCGCTTCGTCACAAAAGTGCTTCCCAATGGCGGATACCAACGACATTGGCTACTGCAATGAGGTCTGCACGCCGTACTCTGGCGATGAGTGTCCGGCGGGCACTCAGTGCATCCCTGACTTCGAGGATCGCAGCTTTGGGACCTGCTTTGTGACGGGGTCGAAGACGTTGGGTGACGCATGCACGGGCACCACACAGTGTCAGGCAGGATTGGTCTGTGCTGGCGTCTGCGAGATCATGTGCGACACCGTCGCCACAACGCTCGCCGAGGGGGCCTGTGTGTCTGGCTTCGAGTGTGCCGCCTACGATACAGAGGATGGTCCCCTCTCATTTGGAGCTTGCCGCCCCTCCTGCATTGCGGGAGATCCCTCGACCTGCTCCGAAGGCTTCGTCTGTAGACCTCCAGAGATGTCCGCGGGAGCCTCAGGGGACCACTGTGTGGAGATGACGCTGCCGACGGCCTGCACCACGCAATGGGCGTTGTGTGGTGATGGACTGGCAGCGTGCGCGGACCAAGACGGAAACAACGTCCTCGAATGCGTCGACCTTTGCCTCGAGTCGCGCGGACCGATGCTGCAGGTGGGCCACCCTGACTGCAGCAACGTCAACAACATCTGTGTCCCATCTGTCACTCCCGGGCTCGGATACTGCTACT
>PFUG01000070.1 GCA_002789955.1 Deltaproteobacteria bacterium CG_4_9_14_3_um_filter_63_12
CCGCAGATGGGGTATTTCTGGACGGACACCTAGGGGTTGATGCGTTCCGAGACGTAGTCGATGTAGTCAATCTTGGTGACGATGCCCCGTACCCTATCTTCGTCGATCACGAGCACAATCTGACCGCGGCTGAAGAGTTGACCGAGGATGGCGATGCTGTTGGCCGGCTCGACGACGGAGAAGTTGGCTTTGATGAGCGCGCCGATTGAGGACTCCGGCGTGCCATTGGGGGTAAGTAGGAAGTCGAGCAGGTCGTTTTCGGCGATGATGCCCTTGAGCATATGGGGCTTCACGTGGCCGCCAGTGGCGACGCCTTCGATAACGGGGAGCTGGCTTACGTCGTGCGCTTTCATCTTGGCGACGACCTCGCGCACGGTCTCGTCGGCGGAGGCAGTGACGACGGTCTGAGGCCCTTCTTTCTGGTTGATCAGGTCGCGGACCAGCCCGAGGTCTTTGTTGGCGCCAAGGAAACCGTTGGTCTCCATCCACTGGTCGCTGAAGATCTTCGAGAGGTAGCGAACCATGGAGTCGCACATGATGGTGACGATGTTCAGGGGCTTGTCGGGGGTACGTTCGGCATACTTGATGGCGGCGGCGACGGCGCCACCAGACGAGCCTCCGGCAAAGATGCCTTCCTTGCGCACGATGTCGCGGGTGGCGTGGAAGCAGTCGGCGTCGGTCACGCGGATGACTTCGTCGATGTAAGAAAAATCCATGGTGCCAGGCAGGAAGTCCTCACCGAAACCCTCGACGAGGTAGGAGTAGGCCTTGGTGAGCTTCCCGGTTCGGAAGTAGTCGTAGTAGAGGCTGCCGACCGGGTCGACGCCGACAACCTTGATGTTGGGGTTCTTCTCCTTGAGGTACTTGGCGATTCCGCTGATGGTCCCGCCCGTTCCGATGGAGCAAACGAAGACGTCGATTTCGCCGTCGGTCTGCTCCCAGATCTCAGGACCTGTGGTCAAATAGTGAGCCCGTGGATTCGACGGGTTGTGGTACTGGTTCGAGTAAAACGCGTTGGGGGTCTCCTCAACGAGCCTACGGGCGACCGAGTAGTAGCTGCGGGGGTCTTCCGGCTCGACCGCGGTGGGCGTCACGACCACTCGGGCGCCGACGGCTCGCAGGGAGCTAATCTTCTCGTCGCTCATCTTGTCGGGCATGACAAAGATCGTCTTGTAGCCCTTGATGGCTGCGATGAGGGCCAGACCCATGCCGGTGTTGCCGCTGGTGGCTTCGACGATCGTCCCCCCCGGCTTGAGCTCACCCGCTGCTTCGGCGTCGAGGATGATCTGTAGTGCGGGACGGTCTTTGACCGAACCGCCTGGATTCATGTACTCGAGCTTGCAGAAGATGTTGGCTTTGACGTGGGTCGCCATCCGATGGATGCGGACCAAGGGGGTGTTGCCAATGAGCTCGGCGGTGTTGCTGGCGGCTTTCATCTGAGGAGACTCCTAAGGTTCTGCGAATATCGATTTCGGGTTTGGTTAATGGCCAACGATCGACGGGTCTGAGCGGTCATCGAGTGTTGGGGTCTACTGGTCAATGGGGGCGAAAGGCAAGGGGCAAGTCGGCAAGACCCTCGAGAACAAGGATTCCATCCTGGTCATCGACTCGCCGAGCTGGCCGCTCAGCGATGCGATGCGAAGGTTGAGGCGCCGCAGCGCGGCGAGGTTGCGGTCGGCGGCTGGGAACTCGATGCGGTCTACGATGCGGTCTACCCTGCTGAGAAGACACGCGATGATCGCCCAGCCATCTTTTGCCAGCAGCACTCGCTGCGCGCCATCAGTTTCCCCTCTCTGCGCTTCTTCGGGCGTCACCGCTGGCGGTTCGAAGCTCAGCGTTCGTGAGGGTGGCTCGTAGCGGACCTCCAGATGCTGCTGTCGGCCATTGCCCAGCCAGAACTCGTTGGTGAGCGCGAGAGCCAGCAAGAACTGAGCGGAGAGAACAAGCGTTCGCTGTAGACTCGCCTTCTGTGGCCCCTTGCCGTTCTCGCTGACCTTCCCGGCCAGACTGGAGAATGCGTGAGCCAGCCCGGGCATGGCTGCGATGAGACCTCGGTCGATCAGCTCGTGGGTGACATAGCGACAGAGGCTCTGCTCGACGAAGACGAGGTCGAGCCCCTCGAAAGACAGGGACTTTAGGAGGCGGTCCGGTCGCAGGAGCAGCGTCAGTGGAGAGCGGGCCAAAAGCGCCATCGTTGGAGCGCCCATCGGACCTTGGGCGAGGTGGACGAGGACATCGGTCCCGACGGTCTGCTCAACTTGCACCTGCCAACGAAACGGCAACCGGAGCCAGCGGACGGGCTCGCCGAAGAAGGATTTGCTGCCGGCGGTGAAGAACACCTTGGTGTCGGCACGAAACATACGCAGGAGTGGCTCGACCAAGAGGTGGTGCTTGACGAGGTGCGCCGCCGTTCGTGGGGCTGGAATCTGGGTGATGAGTCGGTCGAGATCCCCGGCCAAGGCGGCGAGACGGGCGCGGCTCACTCGGCCACGTGCGGCGCTGGCGTGGGCGGCGAAGAGTGCCTGATGCAACGCGATGGAGAGCCGCAATGCCGCCGAGTCGAAGTCGATCAGGGGAGCGGGATGCAGCATCTCGCGGGCACGTCGCTGCAGGTGGAGCTCGACGGGCTCGAAGATCTCTGGAGTGGTCTGCAGCTCGCGCACCAGCTCCTCGAACTCCGCGCTCCCAAGGGGCGTGCCCAACAAGAACTCTCTGCCTTGAAGAACGGGCAGGAGGAATCGCTCTACGAACGCTTGTGCGGTGGTTCGACCACTCATCCAGCCAACCGTGACACGTGATGAGCGACAGAGCAGAAGCTCTAATTCGCCTCGAGGAGAGGGACCATACAGGAAACGACGGAGAGATCGAGACCCTTGGGCCCGAGGCTCGAGCCTGCCTGTAGGTTGGCCCGCGCGCGCCGACTGGCCGCCGAACTGGCTCGAAGCGAGCCCGCCTGCGTCCCTACGTGCGATCAGAGTTTGCGCGCCACCTGGAACAGGGCTGGCTCGAAGCGAGCCCGCTCGCGTCCCTACGCGCGATCGCTTGCTATCCAAGGGCACAGGCGATAGAGGGATGGCACTGGACTCATTGATGGAGTGAGCGATGTCTGAGACGATTGACAGCGTTGCCGAAAAGATCGCGGAATTGAACGAAGAGGAGCTGGTCGAGGAGGAGAGGACGCCGGATGCCTTGACTCCAGGCCCCGACGCGCCCGCCGAGCCGTATTACGCCATCATGGTGACGGACGGTGAGGGAACGACGACGGGGCAGCTTTGGACGTTCAGCGGAAAGATGATGGTCTTCAAGCTCGAAGAAACGGCTCAGACCGTACTTGCCGCCGTCAAGGGTGGCGACACCCACTGGGAGATTCGAGGCGTCTCGAAAGAACACCTTGCAGGGCTGCGTCAGGTTGGGGCTGCGAACCAGATCCCCATCTTCGTCGTATTGGGACTGACCGAACAGGGAAAGGTGGAGGCCGTGCCGTTGCCCAACCCTGCGATGAAGCCACCGCCCCTCCCGCCGCTGGCGGCAGGGGGGGCGCACGATGAAGACGTCGTTGCCCCGGAAGTCGTGTCGGACAGTGAAGAGACCGACGAGAAGCCAGAAGCCGAGTCGTCGGATCGTGCGAGCGAAGAATCCGAGGATGGCGCGGACGACGAAAACGAGTGAGAGTGTTTCGGGTGGGCAGAGAGTCATCGCCCATCGTTGCCGGTGACCCCACAAACCAGACCACTGCGTGCTAGGAGAAGAACGATGTCCACATACAAAACCGACGTGACTCAGAAATTTGGCAAGTATCGCGCTACCTTCTTCGACGCGACCGCCAAAGCTGAAGAGAGCGAGTTCGCCACACTCGACGACGCGGTCGCTTTCGTAAAGAAACAAGCTTCGAAGCTCGACTTCGAAGAAGATTCGGTGATCTTCAGAGGGATTGCCTACTCGACGATTTCGAGCCTCGTGCAAGAGATCAAGTCGGGAAGGTACTGAGCTCCGACGGGTTTCCATCGCTGAGGCGTGGCACCCGCCATGAGACGAACTGGATTGGTCTCCACAAAAGGAGACACCACGAGTAGCGCTGCCCATCGAAGGCCTGAACGGCGCTTCGGTTGGGCCATTTCATACGAACTTTGGAGGAATCATGGGTCGAGGAGATCGTCGACGGTCGTTGAAGATGATGCGTGCCAACAACAAACGCCGGAAGAAGGCGCGGATTCGCAAACGCGTCGAAGCCGCAATGAAGGCTGGCCGTCACAAATAGCGGAAGAGTCGGAACCTCCGGCCCGTCCGTCGTCAAGTGAGCCGTTGCGGATCAATCCGCAACGGCTGTCTCGCTTTCGCGGTGGGAATTCGCTCCTCTCGTGTGGCACGAGGTGGCGGTGGGTGCGTTCGGGTTAGGCACGGCATTTCGTCACCCATCAAGGGTCAACTAAGTTCGCTAAGCGGCCAGCTACATAGATATTCTTGTCTAGCGGCCAACGGCCAACAAAAGAATTCGTCGAGCCCTCGAGGTCGAGGCGCTGAGCCTCTCCCGTTGAATCGGTGACAGTTTACAGGGACAAGTATTCTCGCTCTGCGGCAGGCCACGTGGACTTGAGATGTCTAGCGGTCGGCGGCCAGCAAGAGAATGACTGCATGGGTTGGAGGATGTCGTGAACGAGCCAGAGAACGAGCCAGCAAGCGAGCAAGACCAAGCATCCCGTCGTAAGGACAAGCTTTTCCGGCTGCGCCACTCGACCGCCCACATCATGGCGCAAGCGGTGGTGGAGATGATGCCCGAGGCCAAGCTCGCCATCGGTCCCCCCATCGCCGACGGGTTCTACTACGACTTCGAGCTGCCCCGCTCGCTGAGCGACGCCGATCTCGTGGAGATCGAGAGCCGGATGCAGAAGATCATCAAGGGAAACCATGACTTCGTGCGCACTTCGATGTCCCGAGACGAGGCCAAGAAGTTCTTCGGCGAGAAGGAGCAAGGCTACAAGCTCGAGCTCATCGACGGCATCGCGGATGAGGAGATGTCCATCTACACGCAGGGCGGTTTCGTCGACCTGTGTGCGGGACCTCATGTCGGTCGCTCCAAGGCGTGCAAGCACTTCAAGCTGTTGAGTGTGGCTGGCGCGTATTGGCGCGGGGACTCGACTCGCCCCATGCTGCAACGCATCTACGGGACGGTCTGGCCGACCAAAGAAGAGCTGGACACCTTCCTCGAGATCAAGGAGGAGGCTAAGCGCCGAGACCATCGCCGGCTGGGCAAGGAGCTCGATCTGTTCAGCTTCCACCCCTATTCGCCCGGCGCCGCCTTCTGGCATCCCAGCGGCCTGATCCTCTACGAGGAGCTGGTCAGGTACTGGCGAGAGCTGCAGAAGACGGCGGGATACATGGAGATCCGCAATCCCCTCATTTACGACTCTGAACTCTACGCGGTCAGCGGGCACCTCGACCACTACGCGCAGCACATGTTCACGCTCGAATGCGAGGGCCGCACGATGTGCCTCAAGCCCATGAACTGCCCCGACACGATGCTCTTCTACAAGACGAAGAAGCGGTCGTATCGCGAGCTGCCGATGCGCGTCGCCGAGACCCAGACGCTGCACCGCAACGAGCTCTCTGGTGCGCTCAGCGGGCTGACCCGCTGTCGACAATTCACCCAGGACGATGCCCATATCTTCGCCACCATGGACCAGATTCAGGACGAGATCCTGGCGCTGCTGCGCATGGTCCACGACACCTACGCGCTCTTCGACCTGGACTACCGCCTCTACCTCTCGACGCGCCCGGCCGATTTCATGGGCGAGCTCGCGCTGTGGGACCAAGCCGAAAAAGCGCTCGAGCAGGCCATTGAGAAAGCTGGGAAGCCCTACCATGTGAACGAGGGAGACGGCGCCTTCTACGGGCCCAAGATCGACATCTACATCCGTGACAGCATGGGGCGCATGTGGCAGTGCGCCACCATACAGCTCGATTTCCAGCTGCCGGAACGCTTCGAGCTCGAATACGTCGGTGCAGACAACGCAGTACACCGTCCCGTGGTCATTCACCGTGCGGTTTTCGGCTCGATCGAGCGCTTCATCGGAGTCTTACTCGAGCACTTGGCCGGCGCCATGCCGACTTGGCTGAGCCCGCAGCAGGCCATCTTCCTGCCCATCAACGACGATTGTGCGGCCTATTGCGAGAAGATCGCCGCGGATTGGCGCGCCAAGGGCGTGCGAGCCGAGGTCGACACTCGACCCGAGAAGATGGGCTACAAGATTCGCCTCGCCGAACTCGCCAAGATCCCCTACATGCTCGTCGCGGGTGCCAAGGAGATCGAGTCGGGCACGCTCAGCCTGCGCACCTACAAAGACGGGCCTCGCGGCGAGCTGTCCGTCAGCGAGATCGAGACGGAGCTCCTCTCCCGGATCGCCCAGCGCACGCTCGACGTGAACATCAAGAAGTTCGACCTCGACGCCTTCGTCGACGTCGAAGACCTCGACGCCGAGGCCAAGGAGTACTGAGCTAAGTGATGACGAAAGCGCAAACACCGACGGCCGGTCCAAAGGACCAAGTCCTGTTGATTCCGTCACGTGACCCACAGCATGAGCTGGCGGGGCTGGGCCAGATCCTGAGCACGCGAGGCTTCGGCGCCGGAAAGCGCGGCAAGCCCGGGCTCTCCGGGGAGCGCTTCATCTTCGACGACCCAACAAAGTCGACGCAGGTCGAGCTGCGGCTCCTCATGGAGCTCGGTGTGATGCGGCTCCTAGTGCGCGGCGAGAAGAGCGCCGAGGTGGTTGCGACCATCGGGGACTACCTCCCCGTGATGCCCGTCGCGGCCATCCTCAAACAGCTCTCCACCGCGCGCAGCCAAATGGAGGTGCAGCTCTTCACGACGTTGGTCCTGCTGGCCTTCCCGGATGCCAAGTCGGCCATGCGCAGCGTCGGCCAGCAACTCCTCGACCAAGACAACGACGACCTCGCCAGCGCCGTGGTGCAAGGGCTCCTGTTGCTCGAGAGTCCCGACGCGATGCCCTTCTTGCGCGCCTTTGCCGCCTCGAAGCCAGAGAGCGAGGCGGGCAAGTTGGCGGTGAGGGCTCAGGAGCTCTTGACGCAAAACGGTTTGGCAGGCGAAACCCCCGAAGACCTCATCGCCAAGGCCGAGCGCGCTCTGGAGAAGACTCCCGAGAAAGCGCTCGAGTGGCTCGAGGAGGCGGCAGCGGCCGGCGTCTTCAGCCCACGGCTCCCGCTGCTGAAGGCGAGAGCCCTGCGGGCCTTGGGTCGCCTCGAGGAGGGACTGGCTGCCCTCGCCGAGATCGAACCCGGCGAGCTCGAGGCCGAGTCGCTCTTCGCCCGCGGCTTGTTTTGCGAAGACTTAGACAGCGCCGAAGACGCCATCGCGGACTACTCCCGTGTGCTGGAGCTCGAGCCCGAGCACGAGGGCGCCAAGCGGGGGGTGACCCGCTTGCGCTTGGCCGCTCAGGGGGCGGCTGGACCCTCCGATTTGGCGCAGCTCGACGAGGCCGTCGACACCTACCCCGCCGACCCCTCCTTGCGCATTCAGCGAGCGGTCGCGCGGATGGGGCTCGGGCGATTCTCAGAGGCGCTCGTCGACCTGGCCGAAGCCAAGAAATGGGACCCTGACAACCAAGCCATTGTCGTCCATCAGGCCGAGGCCGAGTTGGGCGTTGGGCTTTACGCCCAGGCGTTGCATTCAGGGGTTCTCGCCCACAAACAGGCCCCACCCGCTCTCAAAGCACGCGCCGTGCTCCTGCCGGGCCGCGCCTACCTCGCCCTCGACGAGCCCGAGCGCGCGAACGCGGCGTTCTCCAGCGTGGCGCGAGAGCTGCCGGAGCTGCCGGCTGCGCACCTGGGGCGTGGTATCGCGCTCGAGCTCCTAGGACAACCAGAGAAGGCACGTGCCAGCTATGAAACTGCCCTTAAAGGCGGCAGCGCCGTGGCGCTCTGGAGTCAATTGAAGCCCTTGACCTACCATCCTCTCGCCATTTGGGAGCAGCTCGGTGGGGCGGCGCCGTTCGTTGAGCGGCCCCCGCACAAGGCCGGCGTGATGCCCATCGACCCATTGTTCAAACGCTGTTTGGGTTGTGGCGCGAGCGCTTTGGGGCGACGAACGAGCTGTAAGGTGTGTGGTGGGCGCGAGTTTCTCAGTTAGACTGCTTGGAATTCTCCGTCTCCGGCGTCGGCTTCCTTGGTCACTCCTCAGCCCTCTGGAGGGGAGGCGCGCAGCGATGAGTGACGACCCCAATGGGGTGGGGTTTATCTCGAATTCTCGAGGAGTTTCAGACGTGCCCACGATAGCCACACAGGTGCCCACTCAACCTCGTCGTCGGTCCTTCTGGATTCTGGCGCTGCTGCTGACCTTCGGCGTGGGATTCTTGGCCGGCTCGACCGCCGACGAGCTGGCCTTCGCGAAGGACACCAGCGATCCGTATTCGAAGCTCGAGACCTTCGCGCAGGTTCTCTCTCAGGTGGAACGCAGCTATGTGGAAGAGGTCAACCAAGAGGACCTGATCAACGGCGCCATCAAAGGCATGATCCAGTCCCTCGACCCCCACTCCTCATTTCTCACCCCCTCTGAGCTCAAGGAGCTGCGCGATCGCACCGCTGGGCAGTTCGTCGGTGTCGGCATCGAGGTGGGCGTTCGAGATGGCGCGATCACGGTCATAGCGCCCTTGCCCGGCGGCAGCGCCGAAGCCGCCGGAGTTCAAACCGGCGACATCATCGTCTCGGTAAACGGGGCCTCGGCCCGGAGCTGGACTCTACAGGACGCCATCAAGGCCATCCGCGGAGAAGAGGGGACGAGCGTCGACCTAGAGTTCCAGCGCAAAGGCGAAGCGGAAACACTGCACCTTCTCCTCGAGCGCAAGGTCGTCCAGGTGGTCTCCGTGGAGAGCGAGCTCCTCGAACCCGGCTACGGCATGATCGCCGTGAAGTCGTTCGTGCGCAACGTCGGCCAGGACGTTCGCACCCAATACGACACGCTGGTCGAAGCCAATGGTGGTGAGGCGCTTAAGGGGCTCATCTTGGACCTGCGCAACAACCCCGGCGGGCTGCTCGCCGAGGGCGTCGATCTGGCCAATATCTTCTTGGAGAGCGGCCTGATCGTCTCTACCGAAGGGCGCAGCGGCCTCGAGCTGGCTCGGCACGAGGCCCAAGGACGCAGCTCCTACATCGATGTGCCCTTGGTGGTCCTGGTCAACGGCGGCAGCGCTTCCGCCTCGGAGATCGTCGCTGGTGCCCTGCAAGACCACCACCGCGCGGTCATCGTCGGGGCGCGCACCTTCGGCAAAGGCTCCGTGCAAAACATCTACGACCTCGAGGACGGCAGCGGGCTCAAGCTGACCATCGCACGCTACTTCACGCCCGCCCATCGCTCCATTCAAGGCCAAGGAATCACCCCGGACATCGAGGCCGCGGACGTGGAGCTCCCCAAGCCCGCCGCCGAGCCCGACCGCACCCGCGAGGCCGACCTGCCGCACGCCCTCGAGAACCACACGACCCAAGCCAAACCGGAAGCGGAGCGAAAGGAGATCACCAACTTGCCGACCCGAACCGCCCTGGACCAGCTCAAGGCGTTTCGCATTCTGAGCGGGAAAGAGCCTTGAGAATAACAGCTCCTGCCTTCTTGTCCAGACTTCGTCCGACTCCTAGGGCAAGCTCTCGGCCGTCGCTCACCAGCTCAACGGGGCCAGCGTGTTTCGTGAGCTGACGGTCGCGGTGGTCATCCCGGCCTACAACGAAGAGCGATTGCTGCCTCGAACCCTCGCCGGAATTCCGAGCTACGTCGACAAGATCTACGTCGCGGACGACGCGAGCTGCGATGGCACCTCTGCGATCGCCGAGTCCTGGGCCGATCCTCGGGTGCAGCTCGTGTCGCTCGCCCAAAATGGCGGCGTTGGGGCCGCCATCGTCGCGGGCTACAAAGCCGCGCTGCACGACGATTTCGACGCCGTGGTCGTGATGGCCGCCGACGACCAGATGGACCCCGCCGACCTCTCTGGACTCCTCGACGCCTTCGTCGACGAGGGCGCCGACTACGTCAAGGGCGATCGCATCGCCTATGGCGGCGCCTGGCTCTCGATGCCACCGCACCGCCTCTTTGGCACCTCGGTGCTGGGTTACCTGACACGGCTCTCCAGCGGCTTGCCAGGGATTCGCGACAGCCAGTGCGGCTATACGGTCATCGGCAACACAATCCTGCGTCGACTCCCCTTGGACGAGCTGTTTCCTCGCTACGGCTTCCCCAACGACCTCCTCAACCGCGTCGGCGAGGTCGGAGGGGTCTTGGCCCAGCGTCCGGTTCGTCCGGTCTACGCCGACGAGACCAGCGGACTGCGGGCGCGGCGCGTCGTCTGGCCCATCTCGCGCATTCTCTTGAAAGGAGTAGGACGCAGGCTGCGCAAGGGAAGCGTGCGTTGGCAGATGCTCCCCCGGGTGGCGCAGTTCTTCATGTTTGCCGGCGTGCTCTTCGCAGGCCTCGGGCTGGGCGTGCTCTCCAAGGTCGGCTCGGCCCAGGAGGCGACGGCTCCGGTGCTGCCTCCGGAAGCCTCCCGCTTTCTCGAGGCTCTCGAGCTGGTCGAAGCTCACTACTACAACCCCGTAGATCCCCAAGAGCTCGTTCGCGCAGGAGCCTACGGCCTAGTGGACACGCTCGATTCCAACTCGCAATTCCTGCCACCCAGCGACTACCAGGTCTGGCACGCCAAGATTCACGGCAAGAGCTCTGGCGTCGGCCTCCATCTGCAGCTGACCCCAAAGGGGTTCGCCGTCGCAGACACCGACACCGACTCGCCGGCCGCCAAAGCAGGCATCGTCGAAGGTGAGCTGCTGCTCGCCATCGACGGCGATTCCATCGAGGGCTTGGGCCTGCAAGACCTCCACGACCGTCTCATGGGGGACGTTGGCACCGAGGTCGTGCTGCTGCTCAAGGCCCCCCTGGAGCGCAAACCGCGAGAGGTCGCGCTGACCCGCGAGCAGATCAAGGTCGCGTCCGTCAAAGGCGACCTGCTCAAGGGCAAGATCGCGGTGTTGACCGTGCGTTCGTTCCAGGAGCGCGCCACCGAGGAGAGCCGACGCGTCTTGGCCGACCTCGAGGAGCGGGCCGACGGCGAGCTGCGCGGCATCATCGTCGATGTGCGCGACAATCTGGGCGGCATGCTCACCGAATCCGTCGATTTGGCCGACCTCTTCTTGCCCTCCGGCGATCTGGTCGTGAGCCTGGAGACCCGCGGCGAGGCCACCGCCATTCACATCACCAAGTCCGCTGTGGAGTTTCCACAACCCATGGTGATCTTGGTCAACCACCGCAGCGCCTCGGCCAGCGAGCTGTTCAGCGCCGCCATGCGCGACAACGAGCGCGCGACCATCGTCGGCACGACGACCTACGGCAAGGGCTCGGTCCAGTCGACCTATCCCCTGGGTGACGGCAGCGGCCTCAAGCTCACCACGGCCTGGTACCTCACCCCGAACGGCGCGCACATCGACAAGATTGGCGTGGTTCCGGATGTCTTCGCCGAGTCTTCTGAGGCGCTCGAGGTCGGCCGCGAGGAGCTCAACAAGCTCATCGACGGGAAGTAGGCCTGCAATGGGTCGGGCTTCGATCTCAACGCAAAGACGCTAAGGCGCTAAGGCGCAAAGAGCTTTGAGGGAGGGACTTCGGATTGGCTCCTGAAATCACTCGGGTTTCGTGACCCCAAACAAGAAGCCCACTCTGCGTCTTTGCGCTCCCTGGCGACTTTGCGTTTGAATGGAAGCCGACCTGACTGCGAGCCCCGCTAGCCCCAACCGCTACCCCCTGCCGCCGGCTCGTACTACACTCCGCGCGATTTCCAACCCACGAGGTCCCGCCGTGCCCAGCCAAGCTCGTCGACACCGTCTCTGCCTTGTCTTCAGCGTCCTCGCCCTGCTCGCCGGCTGCATCGACGCCGAGCCGCTGCCGCTCGAGCCCTATGCCGAGGGCATCACGCTGAAGACCCACGTCACCGACTGGCGGGAAGAGGTGATCTACCAGGTCTTGGTCGACCGCTTCGAGGACGGCGACGCCAACAACAACTTCAACGTCGACCAGCGCGCCCTGGGCCGCTACCACGGCGGCGACTGGCAGGGCCTCATCGACCGCCTCGACTACCTGCAAGACTTGGGCGTCACCACCCTGTGGATCTCGCCCGTCGTCCGCAACGTCGAGGAAGACGCCGGGTTCGCTAGCTATCACGGCTACTGGACCCAGGATTTCCTGCGCCACAACCCCCACTTCGGCAACCTCGAGGATCTGCGGCGGCTCAGCGATGCGCTTCATGCCCGCGGCATGAAGCTCATCTTGGACGTCGTCACCAACCACGTCGGCCAGGTCTTCTTCTACGACATCAACGGCAACGGCCGTCCCGACGAGTGGATGTCCGGCAGCACGACGAATCCGAACGCCGATCCGTTCGCCAAGCTGACCCGCGTCACCGAATACGACCCGGACTACGACGCCCGTACCGTGCAGGGCTTCACGTCCCTAGGCGAGTCAGGCCCAGCCCCCATCGTCTTCTTCCACGATCCCTCGATCAACCGGATGGGGCCTGGACCCGCTCCTTTGGACCTCGACCGCAACGGCTCCATCACCACCAAGGCCGAGCTCCTGGGGTTCAGCAATCCCGAGTGGTACCACCGTCGCGGCAAGGTCACCGACTGGGACTCCAACCCGCCGCCCGGCTATTTGCAGGGGGAACAGACACTTTATGGCGACTTCCCCGGCGGGCTCAAAGATCTGGCCACCGAGAAGGACGACGTCCGCAACGCCCTGATCCAGGTTTTCACCTACTGGATTGACGTCACCGACGCCGACGGCTTCCGCATCGACACCCTCAAGCACGTCGAGCAGGGCTTCTGGGAAGCCTGGGCGCCGGCCATGCGGCAACACGCGGCCAACCGCGGCAAGTCGAACTTCTTCATGTTCGGCGAGGTCTTCGATGGCAACGACGAGCTCCTGGGCCGCCACACCGGCCCCAACCAGGTCGACTCGGTCTTCTACTTCAGCCAAAAGTTCCGCATCTTCGACAACGTCTTCAAGTGCCCGCCCGGCAACTCGGCCCCCTACTGCCGACAAGCCGATGGCACCTTCCGACAGCACGCCACCGGCGCCGTCGAGACCCTCCTGCAAGAACGCCGCGTCCACTACAACGCCACTCCCCAACCCGGCGGCGCCACGGACGCCCAAGGCGCCGGGCTCTCGCCGCAGCAGTTGCTCGTCAACTTCATGGATAATCATGACGTGAGCCGCTACCTCTACGACCGCAACGAGCTGTCCGGCCTCGCCTCGCTGCACACGGCGCTGACCTACCTCCTGACCACCGACGGCATTCCCTGCCTCTACTACGGCACCGAGCAGGCCTTCTTCGGCGGCAACGACCCCGGCAACCGCGAAGACATGGACGATCCCTACGCGTCCCGCTACGCGCGCCTCGACCTGGGCTACACCTACAAGCCCTGGAACCGCGACAACCCCACCTTCCAGCACATCAAACGGCTCACCGCTATCCGCAAGCAAAACGAGGCCCTGACCAAGGGAGACCTCATCGTACGCTGGGCCTCTGAGCGCGCCGGCGACGAACGCGACGCCGGTATCCTGGCCTTCGAGCGCAGCACCCCGAACCAACGCGCGCTGGTCGTCCTCAACACTCACGAGACCAAGGCCAGCACGACCCAAGCGCCCGACTCCGAGGGAGCGGCGTCGATGCTCACGGGCTTCGCCCCTGGCACCACCCTCGTCGATCTCCTCGCCCCCGACGGCCCGACCTTCTCAGTCGGCGCGGCCGGCGCACTCGCCCTCAGCATCGACCCACAGACCGCGAGGATCCTCATCCCGCGGTAAGGAGCTCACCCGATGTCCGTCCACGAACACCGTCACGCCGCCCCAAAATCTGTCACCGTCACCGTCTGCACCGTCAGCGACACGCGCACTGAAGCGACCGACAAGAGCGGCCAGCTCGTCCAAGAACTGCTGCTGGCCGGCGGCCACAGGGTCAACGGCTACAAGCTCATCAAGGACGAAAGCCATCTGGTCGAAGACATCTTGCTCCGGTTTCTTGCTACCCCAGAATTCGAAGCGCTCATCTTTACGGGCGGGACCGGCATTGCCCCCCGCGACGTCACCGCAGACGTCCTGCTGCGCACTCCTGAAATCAAGCTGCTGCCGGGCTTCGGCGAGCTCTTCCGGATGCTCTCCTACGCGGAGATTGGCGCGGCGGCCATGCTCTCGCGGGCTTGCGCGTTTGTGAGCGCCAACCAGTTCATCGCGGTCCTGCCCGGCTCGAGCGCGGCGGTGCGGCTGGCCATGGAGAAGCTCATCGTGCCGGAGCTGGGGCATACGTTGGGGATGCTGCGGGGGTAGACCGAGATGTCGCTCTCAAACGTCGCTGATCTTGGCCTCACGGGCCTCTCACGGAAAAGAAGCCGGAGGGTTGTCGCCCTGTCGGTCGAACCATGGAGAGGAGCTGTGCGGACGAACAGAAATGGCGCCGCGGTGGAGCGGGGCGATTCAACTCGCTCCCTCACCCCACCCACCCCTCCGGCACCCAATACGCCCGCGCCCGCTTCCAGCGCA
>PFUG01000423.1:0-1125 GCA_002789955.1 Deltaproteobacteria bacterium CG_4_9_14_3_um_filter_63_12
GCCGTTCGGCTCTACTGCGAGGAGCTGCGCGTCGACATCGGCCGCAACGCCAAGAAAGACCTGCGCATCTGGTCCCCGACCCTCTACAAAGAGGACGCGCCCAAGCGCGGCTCCGACCACGTCGAGCACCTCTCCTGTTTGGTCTTGGACTACGACTCCGGCGTCCCCCTCGACGACGCCCTGGAAGCCTGGAGCCGCTGGTTTCATCTGGTTCACACCACCTGGTCCCACACCCCGGAGCAGCCCAAATACCGAGTCATCTTACCGCTCGCCGCGCCCGTGCGCGCCGAGGACTGGCCAAACTTTTGGCAGTGGGCGTTCGCTCGCACGGGCGGCGTCGTCGACAGTGCTCCCAAGTCCGCCGGCAGCACCTTCGCCCTGCCCGCCATTCCTAGACCCCAGTGGGTGCACCGCAGCTTCAAGGTCTCTGGCCCGCTGCTCGACCCCGTCGCCGAGGGCGTCGTCTCCTGCGCGGCCATGGCACCCGCCGCCCGCTCCGCCCTGGTCATCTCCCCATTCGTCCACGACCCAGACTGCCGCTACCTCGAGGAGAACCCCGTGGTGGAAGAAGAAAAACCCCTGTTCATCATGGACGCCCTCGACGAAGACGAGATCTGGAGCGGCGGCGCCTTCGGCAGCGCCTTGGACACCGCCCCCCACAACGTCATGCCCGTCGACGAGATCCTGGCCGACGACCCCGTCGAGGCGCCACCGGGCTCGATGCTCGAGGCGGCGCTCCTCGAGCGCCTGGAAATGCTGCTGGCTCGCCTCGAAGCCCTCGAGGCGAAGTGGACTCTCGGCACGTTGGCCGACTCGCTGGAACGGTTGGTCACCTTGCGCAACCAAGGGGACTTGACCCAGGAGGAGTTCGAACAGAGCAAGGCGCTCATCTTGGCTGGGTAGAGGGGTTTGCGGTCGGGTTGGCTTCGGCGCTTCAACGCAAAGACGCAAAGGCGCGGAGACGCAAAGAGCGAGGGGGTTGAGATAGACTTCATCGCCGTTTCCAGCAGTTCGCGGCGATTCGAGCGAGGCCAGCCACAGACTCTTAGAGCCAATCCGATGTTCCCTCTCGAGAAACCCTTTGCGGCTTTGCGTCTTCGCGTCTTTGCGTTGAACTCAGAACCC
>PFUG01000423.1:1134-3254 GCA_002789955.1 Deltaproteobacteria bacterium CG_4_9_14_3_um_filter_63_12
CCTACCCCCACCCCAAACTCCTCTGCGACTCTGCGCCTTCGCGACTCTGCGTTGAGCTCCGAAGCCAACCCAACAACCATCCCAAAGAGCAAAACGAAAAGTCCCCACCCCAAACTCCGCTGCGACTCTGTGCCTTCGCGACTCTGCGTTGAGCTCCGAAGCCAACCCAACCACAATCCCCAATCAAAGAGCGATTCGCTCTCGTCGTCTCGCCGAAATTGAGGTAGAAACTCTCCCCAACGCACAGATGAATCTCTCGAACCCCCGATTGCCCTTGCCAAGCCTCCGTCTCCTCCTCCAGCTCCTGCTCGTCGCGCTCGTGACCGCGCCCTCGCTCGCCCGCGCCGAGACCTCGATCTGCCTGCTGCGCCTCGAGTCCGAGCTCAAAGACCAAGCACAAGCCGACTTGGTCAGCCGCATCCTCACCCGCATGCTGGGCGAGCAGAGCGACGTGCGCGTCATCGACCGCACCGACGTCATGATGAGCGACCTGCTCCTGGTCCATGAGTGCGACGAAGAAGACGTCTCGTGCCTCACCCAGGTTGCCGAGAGCTTTGACGCCCAACAGGTCCTCTATGGCAAGGTCGAGATTTTTGCCGACAACGTGCTGGTCATCCTGCGCGTCTTCGACTCCGAGTCCTCGGCCATCCGCCCGGTCTACAGCCGGCGCATCGCCCAAGACGACCTCTCCAACGTCCTCGGCGCCGACCTGTCCGACCTGGTCGGCGGCGAGCTCTGGGAGCTGCCCGGCTACCTGTCGTTGACCAGCCTCGAGACCGCCGCCGTAACCCTGGACAAGCAGGATCTCGGCCCGCCACCGCTGGCCCGCGTGCGCGTCCAGCCGGGAACCCACACCATCCAAGTCACCGCGCCCGGGCACAACCCTTGGGAGCAAAACGTCGAGTTCAAGCCGGGACGGCTGGTCGAGCTCAACGTCGACCTGCGCGCCAAGGAGAACGTGGTCGTCATCATCAAGACCGACGACAGCCTCAACGATCCCTCCCTGCTGACCGACCCCTTCGACGACGAGGTGATGATGGAGTACCACTCGCCGGCCTCGGCCTGGGTGGTCCTGGGGCTCGGCGGCGCCTGCCTCACCGCGTCGGTCGTCACCGGCATCTTGACCCTGAAGACTCAGGGCGAGTTCAACGACGAACGCCGCCAGCAACAGGCCCAAGACCTCAAAGACCGCGGCGAGATGCTGGCCGTCACCACCAGCGTGCTGATCGCCGTCGGCGCCAGCGGCGTCGTCACCTCCGGCCTGATGTTCGCCTTCCTCGGCGAGTGGACTGAGTCCGACCCCCTGCAAATCGGCCTGGCGCCGACCTTGGGCGGCGGCTACATGGAGCTCCAACTCCGCTTCTGAACTCGGTCAGCCCTCACTCCCCAACCTCTGCAAGACTTGCCCAGCGGACGACCGAGTTTCGCGGCCCCATCCCTCGAATTACGGCAAAAAAAAACGGTCGTTCAAGCGAGGCAAGAAACCCCCAAAGGAGTCGAGTCATGAGCATCCAAGAACTGCACGGCTACACCTTCGAAGACCTCCACGTCGGTCAGACCGCTGTCTTCGGCAAGACCGTCACCGAGGCCGACATCCTGATGTACGCCGCCGTCTCCGGCGACACCAACCCAGTCCACCTCAACGAAGAGTTCGGCCAGGCGACGATGTTCAAGGGCCGCATCGGCCACGGCATGCTCTCGGCCGCCTTCATCTCCGCCGTCTTCGGCACCAAGCTGCCCGGACCGGGCTGCATCTACTTGCACCAGAACCTCAAGTTCAAAGCCCCCGTTCGCATCGGCGACACCGTGCTGGCCCGCGTCACCGTCACCGAGCTCTTTCCCGAAAAAAAGCGCGCCGCGTTCAAGACCGTCTGCACCGTCGGCGAGACCGTGGTCGTGGACGGGGACGCCATGCTGATGGTCCCCGGCCGTCCGGGTTTGACGATTTAGAGGGAACCGCTTGGGGCTTGGGCGTTTGGCACAAGCGATCGTGTTCTGGGCTGCGACGACCACTCTCAGCCAGGAACGCTGAGCCACGGCGTCGCTGTTGTGAGTCAAGCCCCCCTCTCCCGAAACACGCCGCAAACCAATGACACTGACAAGGAACCTGAAAATGCGCA
>PFUG01000423.1:3281-3571 GCA_002789955.1 Deltaproteobacteria bacterium CG_4_9_14_3_um_filter_63_12
GAAGAAGGAGGAGGCCGCAGCCGAACATCCCATCTGGGGCGACCTCGACCTCGCCAAGCGGCTCGACGCGCTGCAGGGCACGTGGACGTTGAAGCTGCCCGCCATGGGGTTGGTCAACTACGAGGGCGCGCGCGCGATGATGGAAGAGATGACCCTGCAGGTCGAGGGCGACAGCGCCACCTTCACCGCGGCGCAAGGAGAAGTGGTCAAGGGCAAGCTCCGCGTCACGTCGCCCTGCAGCCTCGAGTTCGCCAAGGACGGAGAGGAGGGGCAGCTCAGGTTCGACTTCG
>PFUG01000110.1 GCA_002789955.1 Deltaproteobacteria bacterium CG_4_9_14_3_um_filter_63_12
GGCGTAGATGAGGACTGTGCCGAAGAGCCCGAAGGCGATGCCGACGGTCGTGACGATGATGTACTTCCAGGCCGCCTCGAGGCCGTGCTGGTTGCCGCGAAAGCCGACGAGGATCGCGGAGGTGATCGTCGTGCCCTCCATCGCGATCCACAGGACGCCAAGGTTGTCGGCGAGCACGGTGACGACCATCGTCGCGATGAAACCGTGGACCAGCGCGAAGTAGTAGCGGACCTGTTTCAACGGGAGATGGCCGCTGTCGACCTCCCCCTTCATCCAACCGACCGAGTAGATGGCCACCGAGACCGCGATGAGGCCAAGCAGTAGCAAGAACACCACCGCCAGCGCATCGGCACGCAGCAAGCCGGACTGCGACGGGCCGTGGACCCCCACGTCGCGGGCGATGACCAAACCGAGGATGAGCACCGCGAAGGCCCCGCACAGGTCGAGCAACGACAGCACGCGGCGATCGTGTACAACGAGCATCGCCAGAGCGACGGCGACGGAGATGAGCGGTGTCAGCCACAGGAGGTTCGACATCCACTAACCCTTGAGTTCTTCGAGGTCCGCGACGTCGACAGCAACGGCCGAGCGGACCCGAAGCACGAGAATGCCCATGACGAGGGCACCGAGGACGACATCGAGAATGACGCCGATCTCGATGATGAGCGGCATGCCCTCGCTCACCGCCATGGCCGTGAAGAAGATCCCGTTCTCGCACGCGAAGAGCCCCACCATCTGCGTCAGCGCCTTGCGGCGCGAGACCATCATGAGCACGCCGAGCAGCGTGAGCGAGATGCCGACCGGGAGCGCGTCGCCAGTGATGGCCTGGCGCACCGGACCGAGCGAGGTGCCCAGGCTGAACGAGAGCACGACGATGCCCCCGGCAATCCCGAGCGTGGCGACGATGGGAATGACGGGCTCGACCTCCCGGCGAACGTCGATCTTGCGCATCACCCAGATCAGCAGCCATGGCAACGCCACAGCCTTCACGATCACGGTGATTCCCGCGATGATCCAGAGTTCGACGTTGCCGGTCGCCACGCCCAGGATGATGCCGCCCACACCGATGAGGAGCGACTGCACGGCCATGGCGTAGATCGCCTTGGTGATCTGACCGGCGCCCAGCACCAAGATCATCGTGAAGAGCAGCAGCGCTCCGATGTCATCAATGAGGCGCGTAGCGAGTTCGCTGGTCATAAGAGCCTCAGTGCGAGCGCCACGAAGGCGCAGACAAAGCCGGTGGCGAGGAACTGCGGGAGGCGAAAGAGGCGCAGCTTGGCATAGGACGACTCCACGAGCCCGAGGAAGAGGGACAGGACGAGCACCTTGGCAGCGAAGGCGCCGAAGCCCACAACGAGAGCGGTGGGCGCCAGCTCCCCGGCGATCCCCATGGGGAAAAAGAGAGCGCAGACCAGGCACATGACGACGAGCTGCTTGACGTGTGTGGCGAGCATCAGGCAGCCGAGCGCGGGTCCAGAGTGCTCCAGGAGCATGGCCTCATGGAGCATCGTGAGCTCGAGGTGCGTGTCCGGGTTGTCGACGGGGATGCGTCCGGTCTCGGCGATCAGGATGACGAGCACCGCAGCCAGCGCGATGATATCCGGAGCACCCACGCCGAGGGCGACGAGCGACGAGCGGCGCAGCGCGATCTCCGTGACGTCGCTCGTGCCCGCGATGACCATCACAGAGAAGACGACCAGCATGAGCACTGGCTCGACGAGGGGCGCGATGGTCATCTCGCGCGAGGCGCCCATGCCTCCGAAGGCGCCCCCTGCGTCGAGGGCGCCGACGGCGGTGAGGAAGCGAGCGAGAGCGAGCAGGCCGATGAGCAGGATGCCGTCTCCGAGCGGCAGCGCGGGCCCCTGGCCATCGTTGGCGAGGGCCCACAGCGCGGGGACGAGCGCCGCGGCCGTGAGGGTGGCGCCGAGCACGAGCACGGGCACCGCGACGAAGAATGACGAAGTCGAGTCGCTCTGCACTGCGCGCTTGCGGAAGAGCTTGGTGAGATCGCGGTACGGCTGCCAGACGCTGGCCCCGCTGCGCGACTGGAGCCGGGCCTTGAGCTTCTGGATAAAGCCGTTGACCAGTGGCGCGACCGCCACGATGAACACCATCTGCGCGAGGGCGAGCGCGAACGTCGTGACCCAGGTCATCAGGCCCTCCCAAAGATGATCAGTGTCAGAACGAGCGTCGCGAGCACGAAGCCGATGTAGCCGTGAATGCGGCCGGTGCTCCTGGCGCGAATGGCCAACGATAGGCGTCCGATCACCCGGCTCATGCGGTCGTAGATCTGCGTCTCGGCGAGGTCGGCGACCTCCTCCGAGTAATGGATGCTCGTGACGGCGTAAGGCGAGGGACCGAGCTCCCGCTCGATGTGTCGGGTCGGGCGATAGAGCGTCGCGAAGACGACGCGCAGTGGCTTGGCAAAGGCAGTTGCGGTGTAGTCGAAGCGACTCAGCGGCTCATTGCCGCAGGTCCAGGTGGGGGCGAAGCGTCGGCGACCGCGCGCCCTGCGGCGCAGCGCCCACACCACGAGGGTCAACGAGGCCAGCAGGATGGCGACGGCCGTAGCCGAGATGGCCGTGGCGGAGACGTCCGCCGGGCCGCCCGTCACCGACAACACGAGGGGGCCCTGGGCGGTCACCACGGCGCTCGCCGCCGGGCCGCCCAGCAACTGGGTCGTGGGGCCGTCAAGGAGGACGATGGCGTACCCCGGCAGGACGCCCAACGCGAGGCAGACGACGGCGAGCACGACCATGCCCGCGATCATCGACGCGGGAGCCTCGGTCGCGTGCTCGGCCTCTGCACTGCGCGGGCGACCGAGGAAGGTCACCCCAAAGGCCTTGACGAAGCAGGCTGCCGCAAGGCCGCCAGTGAGCGCGAGCATCGCGGCGGCGAACACCAACATGACACCGGACGGGCCGTGCAAGACGGCGCCGCCCAAGACGAGCGCTTGCAGCGTCATCCACTCGCTCACAAAGCCGTTGAGTGGCGGGAGCGCCGAGATGGCTACCGCCCCCAAGAGAAAGAGCCATGCGGTCCACGGCATGCGCCGCGCCAGGCCACCGAGCTCCTCCATGTTTCGATGGCCTGTCTTCGCGAGCACCGCGCCCGCACCGAGGAACAGTAGACCCTTGAACGCCGCATGGTTGATGGTGTGCAGCAGCGCCGCCACGAGCGCCAGGGTCGCGAGCCCGTCTGCGGCCCCACCACGCCCCTTGAGCAGCATGGCGAGGCCGACTCCCATGAGAATGATGCCGACGTTCTCGACGCTGTGAAAGGCGAGCAGGCGTTTGA
>PFUG01000555.1 GCA_002789955.1 Deltaproteobacteria bacterium CG_4_9_14_3_um_filter_63_12
CCCGCCCAGATTCCCAAGAAGAGGCCGATGGCCCCAGGGCCGACAAAGAGGCCGGCCGGCGCGGCGCGTCCGGGGCGCGTGTAAAGCGACAGCGCGCCGGCACCGATGTGGAAGAGGGCGTTGCCGACGCCGGCCAAGACCATCGCCGCACTCGAGCTCTGGCCGAGGGCGGCCACGCCCAAGCCCGCCAACACCACGCCCACGATGGCCGCTCCACGCGGCGCCCTGAGCTTGTCGGCGAGGGCGCCCCAGACGACTTGCGAGGCGAACGCCAGCAGATCGTACCCCATGATGAGCGCAAAGGCCGCCATGGGCTCGATGCGGTGCACGGCCACTGTGGCAAACACCGTGTAGACCGTGGCCGCGTCGACGGCGAGGTGGGCCACGCCATAGGCCGACGGGACGAGATATGAAGGGCGTGCAGTTTCAGCGCTCATGGCTCCTCTCATCGCCTGAAGGGGGCGACGACCTCGAGCTCCACCAGCAACTCTGGTCGACAGATGTCCGCGAAGACCTGCACCACGGGAAGCACTGGCAGCTCGAGCCACTCGCTGACCCGAGTCCAAGCCTCCGCGGCGTCTGGCGTCTTGAAATAGAGCGTCCCCTGCGCCACGTCGGCCCAGCGCAAGCCTCGCTCCCGCAAGAGCGCCGCGACGGCCAGCAGCGTCGCCAGACTTTGCCCTTCGGCGTCGCCCAAGTAGACGCTCTCCCCGGCGTCGTCGATGCTCGCCGTCCCCGAGACGAAGAGGGTTTTCTCGCCACAGAGCTCCATGATGGCGGCCCGGGAGAACGACGACCCATAGGACGCCGCAGGACCTTGCCGCGAGCTGCTACGAATGGGTGTGAAGCGGACGTCGCCATGGGCGGCGAGCAAGTCTAGGGCACACTCGGCCTGGCCGGTGCGCCCCTGGATGCCAGTGCTCGCCGGCAGCTGTAGTCCGGCTGCGTCCTGTCGCAAGCCGACCTCGTCGAAGAAGCGGCTGCGGAGGCGGTTGAACTCGGGGTACCAATCCAAGATCTCCGCCAAATAGAACCAGGTTCTGTGAACGTCGGCAAAGCTCATTTTGTGGGCGGCGAGGAGCGTGCCAGCGCGCTCGAGGAGTGCCCGGGCCTGGCCGCGCGGGCTCGATGACGCCTCCTCGAGCCTTCGGTCGGTGTGGCAGACCCAAGCGAGCTCGAAGCCAGGAGAACGCCACAGCCGCGTGGCTCCGTCGTCGGTCCGCAGCGTGGTCACACGCTGCCCGTCTCCGACGGTGACGCCCCAGAGCTGAATACCGGCGAGCGGAGCGTCGGCCACGGTCGAGGCGCCCTCGACGAGGACGAAGGGGCGCGTCGGCTCGAGGCCGTGGTGGGTGTACGCTCGGGCGCGAGCGCTGCGGATGGCCTCTTGCTCGTCGAGCGAGCCAAAGACCTTCTCGGTGATGGGTTCGAAGCCGGCCTCGACGATGGCCCGCGCCAGCGCGTCGAACTGAGCGTCCAGGTCCTCTTCGCGCTGTGTGAGCGTTAGGTAGACTTCCTGGTAGTTGTCGCGCTGGACCGTATGTCGGACGATTGGAGGCGAGGTCAACGGGCTCTCCGAAGTTTTGGGTTGCCGCCCCGAGGCCAAGGTGACCATCAGCGACATTGCACTCCTGCTGTGTGGCGCAGTTGCGATGAGCGAGAAGAGAGTGCTCACGGCGCTCAAAAGCGTGGAAAGCTCGGCGCAGAAGGAAAAAAGAGAGACGCCCTATCCGCGACGACGACCGACCCACAGCAGACCGAGCAGCATCATGGCGCCGAGGAGCAGCGACTGGGCGCCGAAGCTCGGGCGGTTCATCGCGACGCTGCAGCCCTTCTCCTCTTCTTTGGGGGGCGTGGCGGGGCGCTCTTCCGAGGTCGTGGCGACCACGTCGGCGTCTACGGGCTTGTCCTTGCACCAGACCTCATCCCAGAACGAGCCACCCCAAGCTCTGCAGACGTTGGCGTAGCCGTCGGTGGCGTGCGTGGTGGCGCAGATATCGGGCTCTTGGTAGCTCGCCGCACAGCTTACACAGTCTCGAGTCGCGCTCCCTTGCAGAGCGACAGTGCAGGTCTCCTCGTAGTCGGGGGGCGGCGCGACGTCTGCGAAGGCGACCGAGGAGATGCCGATGAGCGACAGCAGCCCGGCGAACGGGAACAAAGAACGGACGAAAGTGCGCATGGGGGTTCTCCAGGGTGAGCAAGAGAAAGACGCAGCAGGGAAAGTGGCCGTGATCAAAAGCGAGAGCGCGGCCCCACGTCAAGCAAAGACAGCGAGAAAGAATGGCCGAGTGGTCGGTTTTCGTAGGGGCGCAGCGTGCTGCGCCCTCGCCGAATCACTCGAACTCGAGGCCCAGCAATTGTCCTGCGTTCTCGTACAAGACCCGCTTGCGCAGCTCTGGCTGGCCCTCTGTGGCCAGGAGCACCTTCGCCAGGCCCATGGACTGGTGGTAGAAGGGCCAGTCCGTTCCGAACAGGATGCGGTCTTGTGGCGCCTCGGCGAGGATGCGTACGATGTTCGAGTACGACTGACTGGCCAGCTCCAGGTAGACGTTGGGGTAGGTCTTGGCGAGCTCCAACGCGTGCTCCATCTGCAGGGCGCCGGAGTGGCCGAGAATGAAGGTGCACTCTGGGGTCTTGGCGATGGGCATCCAATAGTGCTTGAGCTGAGACAGGTAGCGGCCCAGCGGGGGTTCGATGCCCACCGGCCCACAGTGGAAGAGCACCGGCAGGTCGCGTTCGGCGCACAGCTGGTAGAGCTCCATGGAGCGCGCGCCGTCGGGCTTGACCACCTGCGCCGTGGGGTGGAACTTGATGCCCTTGGCGCCCTTCTTCTTTTGTTCGTCGAGCTTGTCTTCGACGTGGCGGGCGTGGGGGTGCACCGAGCCGTAAGAGAGCAGCACGTTGGATCGCGAGGCCACGCCGAGATAGGCCTCGGCGTTCCAAGACAGGGCCGGCATATCGATGGGCAGCAGCACCGACGCGTGGATGCCCAACTCCTTCATGTGGTGGATCAGGTTCGCGGCGGTGTGGCTGGCGCGCATCCCGCCGCTGGTCAGGGAGCCAAGCGTCAGATCGCGCTTCAGACCCTTGAGGTCGCTCTCGAGGTAGTTGAGGTTGGCGTAGACGTCGAGGTCCAGCTTGCGCTCGAGCGGCAGATAGAGCTCACACGGGCAGCGCCGCCAGAGGTCGATGGGCATCGGCCGTCCGTAGGCCAGCGCGAGGTGG
>PFUG01000327.1 GCA_002789955.1 Deltaproteobacteria bacterium CG_4_9_14_3_um_filter_63_12
CCGGCGGGTCAGGGCAGAGCCCTGCTTCCCTGAAAGGCCACGCTCATAAGCACGGACACATGTGAAGCGTTACACTAGCCTTGGTCGACAAAGACATGGCGACGAGCGCTTGCGGCTCGTCGCCGCCTTAGCGCGGCGCGGGTGCCTAGAACCCGAGGCCGAGCTGGCCCATGACGCCATGCGAAGGGGCGTCTAATCCCGCGGCCTGATTCAGCGTGAGCGAATAGTCGGCCTTTAGGACAAAGGGCAGGTCCACGTCTGGATAGACGTTGAAGCCCGCCGTTGCTCTGAGCCGATCGGTCTCATCACCCTGGTCGAGGGTAATGGCGTCGACCCTCAAGACGGGCTCGAGCCATGACGTCGAGACCGGGAATTTGTAGGACCCCTGCAGACTCGCCCCCTGCAGGAGCTTCGAATCGCCGCTCGCCAGCGACTGAGAGGCGACGGTGTAGTCGGCGTGGAGGACCAGCCCGCCGACCTCGAAAGCGAGGTCCAAGGCACCGATGGAGAGCCGCTGAGCGCCGTCTTCAGTGTAGGCCCCAGTATAGCCGGAGAGCCCGACCTCGAGCTGAGGGATGGCGCGGATACCCAGCCGGCCGCCAACGGCCTTGTCACCATTGTGTTCGTCTCGATAGTTGTTGCGCATCCCTCGGATCAGCCCGCCTTCTTCGACGGCGATGGTTGCCGAACCGTCGTTCTGCTCCAAACCGTTCACGACAAAGAGCGCGTAGTTGAGGTTCGTGCGCTCACTCCACGACCACTTGCCCCGCAACTGGACGCCCACCTCGGCCCACGACACTGGGATGATCTCTCGGTGCATGAACGCGCGTTCCGTGGCTTTGGCGATGTACTCTGGGTACAAGTACTCGTTGAAAGTCCCCATGGGAACGAGGAATTTACCCACCCTCAAGAGCAGAAACTCGTCGACAATCGTGATGTCGAGCTGAGCGTAGCGGATTAGTATCTGTTCTCCGCCGTGTTCGTGCTCGAGTTGGATTTCGGGCACGAGGAAGTCGGCGATGTGCGCTCCCACGAAGATGTTGAAGTAGTGGAGATCGAAGCTAAACGGAGCTTCCTCTGCTCCGAATCCCTGGCTGCCAGCGAAGACCATGTAACCATGCAAAAAGGGGCGAATCCCCTTCTCATCGAGGCGCAGGCCAAATGAACCCGACTCTCCAGAGGCGAGGTCTTCATTGAGCAGCGCCTCGAGGTTGAGTGTCTCGACCTCCAGGTCTTCTTGAGCGAGCAACGCTGCCGGTCCCAGCAAACAGAAGAGTGTTGTAAATACTGCCCCCAAGAATCCCCGCATCCTGCCCCCGTAGTCAATTTACCGCTGGCGTTCACTCGTCGGCGGTTCTTCAAAATCCATACTCACGGCAATTGTGAGCCGACAACACGGACGCAACACTTCCACGGTTAACGACTTCAGTAACTTGAAATACTCTCAGTTCGCTTCCGGCCCGACGTCTGGCGAGCGTGCGGCTAGTGATGACGCCAGAAGCGGCCTGCCAGGACTCCATGAGTCGCGTTAGCGCCCGTTCCTGGGAGACGCGAGCCACTGGGATTGTCGATGCCAGCGCTATTTGATAGGTTTCGGGCGCCCGAAAGGACCAGGCCCCCTGGCGACGAGAAGAGCGAGGACCGATGCAAGACAGGCACTACGAAGAGCTCACCCTCGACCCTGGCGAGATGCTTCCGGCCGGGACGGTCGTTGGCGGGCAATACGAGATCGAGCAGCATCTGGCCAGAGGCGGGATGGCTCGGGTCTATATCGCGCGCCAGAATCGCCTCGACCGCCAGGTCGCCATCAAGGTCCTCAACCACGAGATGCTCGACCACGCCGATGCGGCCAAGCGCTTCTACCGCGAGGCGGTGACGGCCGCGCAGCTGCGGCACCCGAACACGGTCACCGTCTTCGACTTCGGCGAAACCGACGGCGGCGACTACTTCCTGGTCATGGAGTTGCTGGTCGGCGAGTCGCTCGGGGAGCGCTTGAACCGGGAGCGACGGCTCGACCCCGCGGTCGCCATCGACATCGCTGTACAGGTCGCCGAGAGCCTGTCCGAGGCCCACGCCTGTGGCATCATTCACCGCGATCTCAAGCCCGACAACATCTTCCTCGACGTCATCAAGACCGACTTCGTCAAAGTCCTGGACTTCGGCATCGCCAAGTTCCGCCACCAGGATCCCTCTCTAACGCGGCTCACGCGCGCAGGCTCCGTGCCCGGGACTCCCGAGTACATGAGCCCCGAGCAGTGCCGCGGCGAGGACGCGCTGGACGCCCGCAGCGACCTCTACTCGCTGGGCGTCGTGCTCTACGAGATGCTCGCCGGGCGGCCACCCTTCCTCAACCCGTCGCCGGTGGTGGTCATGCTCAACCACGTCTCGGAGCCCGTGCCGCCGCTGCCCAGTTTCGTGCCTCAGCCCCTGGCCAGCTTCCTCGTCTGCGAGGTGCTCGCCAAGGATCGCGCAGAGAGGCCTGCGACGGCGCCGTTGTTCATCGACGCGCTGCGGGCGGCGACCCTGAACTTCGAGAGCCCCGGCGGCTTCCAGAGCTCTCACACCGTGCCCCAATTCGAGGCCATCTCGTTCGAGGAGCCCGCCGAAGGCTCGGCCGCGGAATACCGGCGCACGACGCAACGGGATGCCGCCAGTGGCCACAACCCGTTCGGACGCTCGATCGACGACTCGCAAGAATATGCCTTCGATCCCGAGCTCGTGACCCTCGACGGTGAGGATGACCTCTCCATCGCCACCGAGACCGACCCCACGACGACCTTCATGGAGTTTGCCAACCCCGCGGTCGCGACGTTGGGGGATGGCGTGGAACTGCCGCGACTGCAGCAGGTGCTCAACTTCGCCATGGCCGTCTGGAACGCCGTGAACAGCGGCGAAGAGGCCATGGACGCCTTCACGCTGCAGATCCAGGAGCGCGGCAGCCCAATGATGGCGCGCATGTTCGGCCTGCTGCGAGAGCGCAAGCTGGCGCATTTTTCGGAGCACTGCTGGTTCGTCGAGAGCCTGACCACCAGCGAGGATGGGGAGACGATCGTGCGGGCTTGGGGAACCTAGGGGGCTTGCGGGGCAGGGGCCCGATGCGGATTCTGGCGGGCTGTGGGGCGCAGGGGCTTCGGGCGACGTGGGTTCTGGCGATGCCGCGCGATTCACCCAACGTTTCACGTTGGGCCTGGCGTTTGTACACATCTCGTCGATCTACGTCGCCAAGATGCGAGCATAACATCGGTTCTGGCGGTCGCGCGCGATTCACCCAACGTT
>PFUG01000296.1 GCA_002789955.1 Deltaproteobacteria bacterium CG_4_9_14_3_um_filter_63_12
TCGCGACCTCGCGCAAGACGCGATGAGCCCTCAAGCGCTCGTAATTGTTTTATTTTTCGTCCGAATGCTCAATCGTTGTACGCAAGACGAGATACGTAGGCAATTACTTGTTTTTAAAGCAGAATCTGGCCGAATACCCCTTGGGCACACGCAAGACGTGATAGCCTCCACGGCGCGCTCTCCCTAGCATTAGGCTGTTTTTGAGGACGGGAGGTCGCAGATGGACATCGAGCTTCACGAATTGGACCTGCGTTACGCGGGACTGCGGGTCAACAACCCGACGCGTTACGCGCGGCTCGTGGCGTCACTGGCGCAGGATGGTCAGCGCGACCCTGTGCTCGTGGTGCGACAGGACGAGCGCTTCGTGCTCATCGACGGGTACGCCCGCGTCCGCGCGCTGGGCGCGCTTGGACGCGACGTGGTGGCGGCCGTCATCCTCGAGCTCAACACCGTGGAGGCGCTCGTCTTGACCTGGCGACTCGAGGTCCGTGGTCGGCGTTCAGCACTTGAAGACGGCTGGTTGGTCGCCGAGCTGATCGACACCTATGGATGGGGACAAGGGGCAGTCGCCGAGCGGCTGCAGCGTTCCAAGAGCTGGGTGTCCCGACGGCTAGCATTGGTAAGGACTCTGTCTGACGCCGTTCAGGACGCGGTCCGCAAAGGCCGTATTCCAGCGCACGCGGCGATGAAGCATCTGGTTCCGTTGGCGCGCGCCAACGCCTCGGACTGCGAGGCCATCGTCGCTGGCCTCGATGACATGACCGTCTCCGTGCGTCAGGTCGAGCGTCTTTACATGGGCTACAAGCGCGCCGATGCGCTCGGACGTCAGCGGCTCGCCGCAAACCCTCGACTCTTTCTACAAGCTGACGAGGCAAGCCGCGCCGAGCCAGATTTGGACGATAAAGATCCCGCCAAACCGCTCATTGATGACTTGGAAGCCATCGCAGGCCTCTCTCGCCGTGCACGGCGGCGGCTCAGTGAGGGGCTGCTCGACGAGCTCGACTCGACACGACTTAAGCTCGTCGCCCAAGCTGGGCGAGAGGCGAGCGTGGCGTTTTCCCGCGTCATTGATGGACTTGAAGGACGGACATGCTCGAGCTCGACAAGCGTATCGCCATTTTGAAATTGGCCCACGAGGGTCATGGGGCCAAGTCCATCGCGCGTTGGCTCAAGATTTCCAAAAACAGCGTCAAACGGGTGCTCAGAGATGGCCGTGCAGAAGTGCCTGCGCTGGAACGCGACGAGGCGCTGCAAGAGCACCAAGGGCTCATCGAGTCCCTACACCTGAGCTGCCAGGGAAATCTCGTCCGGGTCCACGAGGAGCTCGCCAGGGAAGGAGTCGACGTCGCCTACTCGACGCTGACCGGCTTCTGTCGCCGACATGGCATCGGGGTGGCAGACAAACCACGTCCCGGACGCTACCACTTCGAGCCAGGCGAGGAGATGCAACACGACACCTCGCCTCACAAGGTCGTCGTCGATGGTCAGATCCTGTCGTTGCAGTGCGCCTCGCTGATCCTGTGCTTCAGCCGTCGTCAATATGTCCAGGTCTATTCGCGGTGGAGCCGCTTCGAGGCCCGCGTCTTCCTGAGCGAGGCCATCGTCTGGATCGGTGGCAGCGCCGCGACTTGTATGATCGACAACAGCTCGGTCGTAATCAGCAGAGGCACTGGGCCCAACGCCATCGCGGCTCCAGAGATGAAGGCACAGGCCGACCGCTTCGGGTTTGGCTTCGTCGCACACCGAGTCGGCGATGCCAATCGCTCTGGCCGATTCGAGCGACCGTTTCATCACATCGAGCACAATTTCTATCCAGGACGTGTCTTCTCCGACCTGGCTGACCTAAACGAGCAGCTGCGCCTTTGGTGCGAGACCAATTTCCTGCGTCGTCGCAAGCGTTTACAGGCAAGCCCCGCCCAGCTCTTCGTCACCGAGGCACCCCACCTTCGGCCGCTGCCTCCTCACGTCCCCGAGGTCTACGAGCTGCATCGTCGGCGAGTCGACATCGAGGGCTACGTCAATCTGCACACCAATCGCTACTCCGTAGACACCCAGCTCATCGGCCGGCACCTCGAGGTGCGAGAGGGCGTCGCTCGGGTCCGCTTCTTCGACGGCCATCGACTCGCCGAGGAGCACGTCAAATCGCCCTACGGAGCGCACCACCGCGAAACGCTACCCAAGCATCGCGGCGAGCAGCGCCGCCATCGCACGCCGGCGGCCCCAGACCCCAAAGAGGGCTTGCTCCGCGCCGACGGCCCCGAGCTCGAAGCCCTCGTTGACGCCCTGCGCAAGCAACACAAAGGACGGGCCACCAAGGCGCTGCACCAACTGCACCGCATTTGGATGGATTACCCCATCGAAGCGGTCCGCAAAGCCGTTGGTGAGGCCCTGCAATTCGGCCTCACCGACCTGCAACGCATCGAGCGCATGGTCCTGCGCCACGTCGCCGGAGATTTCTTCCGGCTCCCCACCACCCCAAAGGACGACGTCGATGACCAAGAAGACGAAGACAACGGCGAAGACGAAGGATGACGAGCTCGATCAGCTCCTCGACGGCCTCAAGCTGCGCACTCTACGCGAGAGCATCGGCCGCGAGCTGGCCTACGCCGAAGAACACGCTCCCAGCTACACCGAATGGCTAAAACGCCTGCTGCGCCAAGAGTACAACGCCCAGCACGATCGCACCCTCGAGTACCGTGTTACGCGCGCACGGCTGCCCGAACGCTGGAGCCTCCAGACTTTTCCCTGGGATCGCCAGCCCAATATTGACCGCCGCGTTATTGAGCAGCTCGCCGAGCTGGACTTTGTCCCACGGGGCGCCAACGTCGTCTTCATCGGCCCCACTGGCGTCGGAAAGACCGGCCTGGCCTCGGCCATCCTGCTCAAGGCGCTCCATCACGGTTACCGTGGTCTCTTCGTCAAGGCCCAAGACCTCTTTGACGAGATGTACACGACGCTGGCCGACCGGAGCACCAGAAAGCTCCTCAACACCTTGGTCCGCCTCGATATCTTGCTGATTGACGAAATGGGGTATCTGAACCTGCGCCCCGAGCAGTCCAACATCTTTTTCAAGCTTGCTGAGGAGCGCTACGCCAAGCAACGCGCCACGCTCATCACCACCAACCTCGACTACGACGAGTGGTACGGCTTCCTCGGGCAAAAG
>PFUG01000320.1 GCA_002789955.1 Deltaproteobacteria bacterium CG_4_9_14_3_um_filter_63_12
GGACCTCTCAGCCGGTTTGCCGCCGCCGAACAGGTAGAGGGCGAGCGCTAGGGTCGAGCCAAAGAGGAGCAAGACCCCAAGGATGGTGAAGGTCCGGATTGGCTTTCCCAGCGCGGGCGGAGCTTCGGGCAAGTCGCCGACGGTATCGCCCTGGCCAGTCTGCGAGGCTGCCCGCACCACATCCTCGTGAGAGATGCGCATGGCGCTGATCCGCGTGGGCGTGCCGATAGGGTTCGAGAGGGCGATGAGCGAGTCGGGGTCGACAGCGTCGAGGGCGGCCTTGAGCTCTAGGGCGCTCTGGTAGCGCTCGTCGACCTCGACGGCCGTCGCCTTCATGATGACGGCGCCGATGGGAGACTCCAAGATCGCCGGTGGGATGTCGAGATCCCCCTTGCAGTGCGCCATCAAGCAGTCGTAGGGGTTGACGTGGTTGACCGCCGGGATCCCAGTGAGCATCTCGGCCAGGATGAGGCCGATCTGGTAGACGTCTATGGCCGGAGTGACGAGCTGCTCGCGAATCCATTCGGGAGCCAGGTACTGGGGCGTCCCAAAGAGCTGACCCGTCTCAGTGAGCCGGTGGCTCTTGTCGTGGATGTAGGCGATGCCGAAGTCTAGGAGCACCAACGTTTCGCGCTTACCGTCGGGGTTCTTGATAAAGAGATTCGGCGGCTTGAGGTCGCGGTGCGTGATTCCCTTTTCATGCGCCTCGCCCAAAGCATCGAGAGCTCCGGAGAGGAGCCGAAGGCACCGACTGGGCTCGAGCGGACCGTTCTCGTCGAGCTCGACCTCGAGGTCATGTCCCTGCAACAGCTCCATCACGATGTAAGGTCGGGGTTGAAAGCTGAAGTCGTGGATCGTGACGATGTTGGGGTGGTCGAGGGTCGAGATGGCGCGCGCTTCGCGCCGGAAACGCTCTTCGAAGACGGTCTGCTGGTCGTCATCGGCCTTGAAGTCGAGGAGCTTGATGGCGACCTGACGGCCCAGCTGGAGGTGGAGCGCCTTGTAGACGACGGCGGCGCCGCCAGAGCCGAGCTTCGAGAGGAGCTTATAGCGCTCGTCGATGACCGCCCCAACGCCCACCGACCAGATGCTGTCGTTGTCTTCCGGCATTGTGAAGTGCTGTCGGATTCCGAGGATGGCCGCCGCGCATCGAGAACCCCCACCGACTCGAAATTGGCGAGCGGACGATCGATTTCGGGCTGCAATCCGTTGGAATAACTCTAAAATCTGTCGTGAGCAGGCGAGGCAATGAACCCCAAATCGAATCGAGGTTCCGAACGTTGCCCGCGGATTGTCCGTGCAAAGCCCCAATTTGGCAAGGACACCCAGCCGCCGACCACTCGCTCGGGATGCCATCACCGAGTACATTGTCGTGGCTGTAGGGACGGCACCTCAGCCTAGAACGGCTCGAAGCGTGGTCAGTGATGGGACTCGAAACTCTGTGCAAAAGTGGCCTGTTTGCCCTCAACTGCCTCGTGCTCGTGCTGGCACCGGGCTGTTTGACACTCTCTTACGACTCGGGGGGTGTACAGCTCGAGGACCAGTCCGTGCTCGATGCGCTCGGCGCTCCTTGCCAGACAAACGGTGACTGTAAGTTCGGAACCTGTTGTGGCGGGGAGTGCGTCGATGTGGAGAGCTCGACTGGACATTGCGGGGCCTGTGGAGCGGTCTGCGGGGTTGATGACACGTGTTCGGCGGGTCGCTGCGTCTGTGGAGGCACAGCAAGCAAACGCGGAGAAGGCTCAGCGTGCTTCGAGGAGCAACGTTGCTGCCCGGACAGTGGCTGTGTGCTCACCGCAACGGACCGCATAAACTGTGGTGCTTGTGGGACAACCTGCGAGGAGACCCACACGACGGCCGTGCGCTGTGTCGATGGGGTGTGCGACCCAACCTGCGCCGACCAATACGGGGATTGCGATTCGGACCCCTCCACCGGTTGCGAGACCGATCTGGACACCGCAGAGAACTGCGGCGAGTGTGGTGCGCGTTGCGGCGTCGGCGCGAGCTGCGAAGCCGGAGTGTGTCGCTGCCCCGGCAGCACGCTAGCGACTTGTCCGTACTCGAGCTCGACCCATCTCTCGGCTTCTTGCGTAGGGGCGCGTTGCGAGGTCACGTGCGTCGAGACCGCCAACTTGGGGGACTGCGACCAAGATGGCGGCAATGGTTGCGAAGCTGTGCTCGACGCAGATGTGGCCAATTGTGGTCGGTGTTATGTGGTCTGCGGCGAGACCAACACCGTGTCGACCTCATGCGTCGAAGGGGTCTGTCACTTCGAGTGCGAGCTGGGGTTTGAGCACTGCACGGCGGAGTCGGTCTCCGGGTGTGAGACGAACGTCGACACCTCCGATGCGCACTGCGGCCGCTGCGGGAACAGCTGCTCGCCGGCAACCTGTCAGGGCGGCAGTTGTCTGTGAGGGAGTTGCTCGTTCTGGGTTTTTTTTGCTAGTCTTCGCCATAGCCTCGAGGATCGAGCGATTGGGCGGCAACAGAAAGATTCGGGAGTTCGATGAACGCTATTCTCGCGCTGAGCGCCGACCACATAAAGACGGTGAGGTCCTCTTTCGAGGCGATTGGGATGGCCTACACTGCCGTCGGCGAGTGGCGCGGCGCGGCTGGGCTCCTCGGCGATGAATGCGAGTTTCTTGGGTTGTCTTTGGGCCTGCTGCTCAAAGAGGACCTGAGAACTCAGCTCTTGGCCAGAGGCGTTCTCTCGGAGTACCCAGGGCTCAAGGTTCTGTTCTACTGTGAACACGAGCTCCCCGAGCTGACGAAGCTGCGCAATTTCGTGTCGTTCGACGGCGAGTTCCTAATGCCCGACGACGAAGCATTGGTCGGGCAGTTCTTGAACGAGCTCCTCGTCGACTCTCCGTTGCTCTTTGGCCAGGCCCCTTCTTCACCGATCCGTAGAACTCCGAGCAAGGCCTGGGTCGGCTGGGAAGAAGAGGGCACGTTCGTTGGCTCCACGGGGACTCCGCGGGTCGTCATCACCATGCCCGGGCTGACCCGTGGCTCCCTCAAGCGCATCGCAGTGCCGCGCTTGCTCTACCTCCTGTCCGTGCAGCAACGGTCTGGGGAGCTGATCATCGCCCAAGGCACCTTGGAGTGCTCGGTCGCGTTTTGGAAAGGAGCCCTCATCGACACAGGTCAACTCTACGGAGGCGCCAAGGACATGCAAGCCGCCTTCGCGTGGAGAGATGGAAACTACAAATTCTTGGATGGGGAGAAGGTTACGGGCGAGGAGGTCGACCTCCTGCAGTTCATCGCTGAGGGCTTGCACGAGTTCGTCCCATTCAACGAACTCGCAGGTCGCTTGGCCGAACACTCTGAACACTTTCCGAGCTTCACCACGCTGTTGGAGATGAGTGACGTCGTGCACTCCGTGGAGCTGGCGGCGAAGATGGCACTGACGTGCACCGGCGACAAATCTCTCAAGACCCTCTTCGCCGAGGACCACAGCCCGGTCCATGATGCGCTCGAGTGCTTAGCGCTCATGACGTGTACAGACTCTGTCGTCTTCTTCGAAGCGCCGACGAAAACACCCGTCGGAATCAGCTACGCCCTGCGTGAAGTGTCGACCGAGGATCGCATCGAAATCGACACCTCGTTGGCCCTCCCCAAAGGCCGAGCCAGCCACCGCAGGAGAATGCCCGCGACGACGATGCAGAAGATCGCTAAGCTCGACGAAGAGGGCCAGGCGATCCTGCGCAAGCTCAAACGACTCCGAGACACGTTTGCTCAATCCGACCCTTATGTCGTGCTCGGTTTGACCCCCAACTGTGGGACCAACGAGGTTCACTCGGCCTACTTCAAACACCTCTCGGTCCACCGCTCTGAGGTCTATTCAAAGTACGAACACACCCCGGTAAAAGTCCTGGCAGAGCTCGTCTTGGGGACGATCAAGAACGCGTACCAGCTTGTTCTGAGCCAGGAGTCCGAGCGTCGGGCTCGCAGTACGACACAGAACCTGGTCCGCGACGAAGAGATTTGATCCTTGCTGGCAAAGAATGGATCGCGCGCAGCCACTCATCTCGCTCGCTCCGAGACGGTGCGGTGGAGGGCAGCGCGCTCGGCGATGTTGAGGTCCTTGTGTGTGACCGAGTCCTCCTTCTCCTCCAGATCCTCGCTCTCGCCCTCGCCCTTTGCGCTGCATGCGACGATGCGCCTTCCAAGTCCGATGTTTTTGATGCGTCGGAGCTTGTGGATTCAAGCTGCGACGCCGTCAAGAGCTGCACAGCGGGGTTGGTCTGTCTCGAAGGGGCTTGCGTGTCGGCCTGTTCCCGCGGCTTGGTTCCGTGTGCTGGGCACTGCGTCGATGTGCGCAATGACCAAGACCACTGTGGGGCCTGCGACAGCCCTTGTGAGTCTGGCTTCTTGTGTGATGGCGCAGGCCGCTGTGACCTGAGCTGCCAAGCGGGGCTCATCGAGTGCGCGGGTCGCTGCGTCGATCCAGGGGTTGACCGGCAGAACTGTGGCGGCTGCGGGACGACCTGTGGGCCAGGTTTGGTCTGCGATGGCATCGGCGCCTGTCAGCTCTCCTGCCAAGCAAGCTTGATCAACTGCGGTGGCCGCTGCACGGACACCTTTCTTGACCGCTTCAACTGCGGTGAATGTGGCTCGGTCTGCAGCATCGGCGAACTCTGCTTCGCCGAGAACTGTTCGGTGAGCTGCCCCGCAGGGCTGACGATCTGCGACGGTCGGTGTGCAGACCTGCGCCTCGACCGCGACCACTGCGGGGAGTGCAATCGGTCCTGCGTTGTTGGCGAGGTCTGTGACGGCAGCGCGACCTGTGCGCTGAGCTGCCAAACCGGGTTCGAGCAGTGCGGCGTGCAGTGCGTCGACCCGCAAATCGATCGTCGCCACTGTGGAGGCTGTGCGCAGTCGTGCGGCTCTGGAGAGGTCTGCGTCGAGGGGGCGTGCCTGGTCAGCTGTCAAGTAGGGCTGCAGGATTGTGACGGTTGGTGTGTCGACCTACAGGGCGATCGCCGGCACTGCGGCGGCTGTGGGTCGGCCTGTGACTCAGGAGAGGTCTGCGACGGTGCCGCCCAATGCGCTCTGACCTGCCAGACAGGACTCGAAGAGTGCGATGGGGTCTGCGTGAACACGAGACGCGACGCACGCAACTGCGGAAGGTGCGGGTTGCGCTGCAAACCGGGCGAGCAATGCGATGGCTTTGGAGCCTGCGTACGCAATTGCGCGGAAGACCGGATCGCCTGCGAGGAGGGCTGCATCGACCCGCTCTCGGACGAGCTCCATTGTGGTGCCACCGCGCGTTGCGCCGATCCAGGTCGGAAATGTTCCGAGTCCGAGCAGTGTCTAGATGGACTGTGCCAATTAGTGTGCCCCAATGGCCAAGAGCCCTGCGAGGAAGCCTGCAAGGACTTGCGCGTAGACTCCGTAAATTGCGGGACGTGCGGCGTCGTGTGCCCCCCAGGGCAGCTCTGCAACGGCACGGGAGTTTGCGCTCCCACGTGTCAGGACGACTTCACGGAGTGCTCGGGCGCCTGTCGCGCCTTGTCCAGCGATCCCATGAACTGCGGCACGTGTAGGGCGATGTGCGCTACACAGCACGGCACCGCCTTCTGTAACTCTGGGAACTGTGGCATCGCATGCGATTCCGGTTGGCTCGACTGCGACTCGACACAGCCAGGATGCGAGACCTCCGCCAGCACGGACATGAACTGCGGGCGATGCAATAAGGCCTGCGTCAGCGGCAAGCAGGCGTGTGTCAACCAGTTGTGCACCTGCCTCACCTCCTGCACGGCGAACACTCGGCGGTGCTCGACGTCCCTGGACTCCGTCGAAGAGTGTTTGCTGGACACCGTGTCGGGCTGCACGAATTGGGCTTCGGCGGTGTCGACTCCCGCCGTGTGCGGCGACCACCAATCCTGCGGTGGAGGTTCGACCGCGCACTGCCAGTGCGAGACGACGTTCTGCCCTGCCGTGGGCTCTTTCTGCATGGACACGACGACGAGGGTCACCTGCGAGCTGGATGCCGACGGTTGTCTCTATCCGGCAGCGCAAACGGTGTGTCCTGGAGGACAAACTTGCTCCGCCGCTCACTGTGGGTGCAACACTGGCGCAGAATGTCCTGTGGGCACCAACTGCGACGCGATAACGAGGCTTTGCACGGTCGATCTGAACGCGCCGCGGATCGTGGCCGCGTTTCTGCGGCGCCCCGTGGTCGTTAGGGTTCAATTCAGTGAGGCGATGCGAGCGGGCAACGGGCTCGAGGGGGTCGAGCGGCTCGCCAGCTACTGCATCGAGCCCTTCGACGGCGATCCGAGTGTCTGCACAGCGAGCAGTGAGTTCGTGGTCCTCGCCGTCACGCCAGTCGACGAAATGACGGTCGACCTGTGGCTCTCGAGCGTCCCGACGGCACCCCGTTACACGTTGGTCGTCAGCGAAGTGGTCGACGCCGCAGGCAACCCCCTAAGCGTCCCCTCCTACGCCGACTTCGACACAGGCGGCGACTTGGAGATCGTCGACATGGTCTCGACGGGTCCGAGCAGCTTCGAGGTGAGCTTCAACAGGGCGCTCTGGAATGACGTGGACGGTCCGGGGAGCGCCGCTTGCTCGACCCCCGCCGAGTGCGCCAAGCGCTATCGCTTGGTAGGTCCCACCGACCTTGGCGCCATTGCCTCCGCGTCCATCAGGCCCTTTCCCAACGACCATATCGTTGACCTCGTCCACACCTTACCGCAGGAGGGCCGCGTCTACACGGTGGTCGGGGCGAACGGCCGTGACGGCGACGGGTTCGACGACGTGACCTGGGGCGCAATTGGCTCCGCGGACCAAACCCGCGCTTTGGCACCTAGCCCCAAGGACCGGGAGTGGGGCTTCGGGGAGGGAACGCTGGCGAGCGCATTCGGTGATGGCCCCTTGGGTTGGAACATCTTTGCCGACCAACAGAATACCCCGCAGATATCGGTCACTACGGAAGGGTTCCTGTTTCTCGGCGTCGGCAATCACGGGCGAGGAGCGCTTCGGCTCGACACCAGCAGTCGCACCGCGGATGGACTGACCTTTCGGCTGCCCTCAGACACCAACGCCATAGGGACAACGACCAAGAACGGCAGCCCTTCCCCCTTTGCCTCGATCGGCTTCAGCACGTGCACCGCCGGCACTCCGGCGTGTGGTCCAGACAACGAGAGAGGATACAGCCTCTTCGGACACTCCAGACTGGATGGCGCAGACCTTGTCTTTTTGTCAGGAACGGAGACGAAGGCCTACGCCTATGTGAGCACGGACACCGATGATGTCCTCGACTTTGATTACGTCGATCTCTCCCTGCTTTTCGGTTCTGCGACCCGCTCGGTGACCTCGATTGTCGACCTCAACGAGGTTGCCTATCTCGGCGCGATGGATGGGGGGACTGGCCGTCCTATCCTGATTGGCCTCAACGCGCGCCCACTCTTGCTGTCAAGTGGGCTCGATCCCACGCCAAACGGCGGCTCGTTGTGTGAACCTGCAGTCCACGAGGCCTGCCTGTTGGGCGTTGAGTACATCCCAACAATAGGAGGCGCAGGCACCCCGAGGAACAACGCGAACCCGCTCTCGGTAGACCTCTTCGCTCATCACGGGCTGCTCTACTTCAGCAACAACGGGGGAATCGTTCGTTCGACCACCGCCACACCCGCGGACTACGCGCATGTGCCCTCGGATTGGACCCTGATCACCCCGACCGCCCCCGAGCTGACCGGAACCACCCGTGCCCCCCTCACCGAGTACGATGTGCATCCTCGGGACAAAGGGTGGCCTTTCCTTGTCGAGCACAAAGGTGACCTCTACGCAGCACGCAATACGTTGACTGGACCCCAGCTCTGGCGTTGCCAGCCCGACCTCGTCTCGTCGCCATTTCCTGCCAGCCCCACAGCCTGCGACGCTGGCGACTGGACCTTCGTCGCCGGCAATAGCAGTGGGACGCTCGATCAAACCCAGCTCAACAACCCCAACAACACCGCGATCAGCTTGCTGCAGAGCTCAGGTGGATTCCTGTATCTTGGCTTCGCCAACGCCACGGATGGGGTCTCCCTCTATCGAAGCGCCGCCGCACCAGCGCTCCGCATGAGCGACTTCGAGGGGCTCGGCGGCTGTGTCGGCGGCACGGCCAATTGTGTGGGCCTCGGCGGCAACGGGTTGGGCAACCCCACGGTGAACACCGAGTTCTACACTGCAGTCACCCTCAACCGACCCTCCGGCGACGAGCTCTACGTGATCGCCGGTGGTCCAGGTCAGCAGAGCTCGCTCTACCGACAGACCGACTGACGCCGAATCCAAATGGTTTCACGGTCACCGCCGACTTGTGGCGCGCGAGAAGAGGCGGTATGTCAGTGCCTTCGTTGTGAGGCGCCGCGGTTAGCCGCCTCACGTCAACGCCAGATGGTCCACGAGCGACGGGCGCTCAGGAGCTGACGGCCTCCCCTACGAGAGCGAAAATGTCAGAAGAGACCCTTCAAGGTGAATCCGCCGCCGAGCCCCTTGTCGACCCCACCGCGATAGCAGCCGTCCAGGCCGCTGCGAAAGCAGCCGTCGAGGGCACTGCGAATGCAGCCGTCGAGCCAGAAGTGGTCGACCCCCTCGACAGGCTCTACGGGGCTGTCGTCAACGGAAGATTCGCCGAAGTGACCCGCAACGGGGTGCTCTTCGACATCGGGGACGACCAACAAGCCCTCGTCGACCGACTAGAGTTCGGGGACTTCACCCCCACCAAAGTCGGTGAGACCTACAAGCTCTTGATCGACAGCCGCCGACGCGGCGTTTGGACCGCTTCGCACCACAAGGCCCTCGCCTTGGCGGTTTGGGATCAGTTCCAAGTCCTCGCCAAGAGCGGCGGAACCATTCAAGGCAAGATCATCGCGGCCAATGACGGCGGGCTCGTCGTCGACGTCGGGGCACGCGGCTTCGTGCCTCGCAGCCAGATCGACCTCTACAAGGTCGACGATCTCGACTCCTACGTGGGCCAGACGGATACCTTCCGAGTGCTCAAGTTCGACGCCCGTTCCGGAGACGTCGTGCTCAGTCGACGAGCGCTGCTCGAGGACGCCCTGTCTGTGGTGCGGGCCAAGACCCTCGAGAAGCTCGAGGTCGGCAAGAAGTATGAAGGCACCATTCGTCGAGTGATGCCCTACGGAGCGTTCGTGGACGTAGGCGGCCTCGAAGGTCTCCTCCACCAGTCGAACATGACCTGGGGACGCGAGAGCACGGCGGCGCTGCTCAAGGCCGGACAAACCATCGAGGTCATCGTGCTCGACTGGGACGAGGCGAACAACAAGCTCAGCCTCGGCCGCAAGCAGCTCGAAGAAGATCCTTGGGAGCAATTGAGCGGCAAGTACAAAGAAGGCGATGTGGTCACCGGCAAGGCGGTCAGCGTCGCCAAGTTCGGCGTGTTCGTCGAGCTCGCCCCCGGCATCGAAGGCCTCATCCACAACACCGAGCTCTCCTGGACCGACCGCGGCAACGACACCAAGCGCATCACCAAGGGCCAGGACGTCGAGGTCAAGATCATCGGTATCGAGCTGGAAAATCGTCGCCTGAAGCTCAGCAAGAAACGCCTGGAAGAGAGCCCCTGGGCCGCCTTTGCCGCCGAACACAAGGTCGGCGAAAAGCTGACGGTCAAGATCGCGCGCATCGCCGATTTCGGTCTCTTCTGCGTCCTCACCAACGAACTCGACGGCCTCGTACACGCCAACGACATCTCGTGGACCGAGAAGGTCAACCTCAAAGACACCTTCGTCCCCGAGCAGGATATCGAGGTCCAGATCCTCAGCATTGACGCCGAAGCCGGCCGAGTAGGATTGGGAATCAAGCAGCTCGGCGACGATCCGTGGACCCTCGCCGCCCAGATCGCTTCTCCAGGGAAGACGATCGAAGTCACCGTCGCGCGCATCGCCGATTTCGGGGCGTTCGTGACCGTGGCCCCAGACGTGGAGGGACTGATCCACATCTCGCAGCTCTCCAACGACCGCGTCGAGCGCGTCGAGGACGTCGTCAAGCCAGGCCAGACCCTCGAGGCGACAGTCGTCAGCTTCGACCTCGAACGCCGCCGCATCGGCCTCAGCTTGCGCTCCGACGCCATCGTCGAGAAAGTCGAAGAGGAAGCGATTCCCGTCGAAGACGAGGGGTCTTCCCGAGCGACGCTGGGAGACATCTTGCCCGCGTCCTTGATGAAGGGGGTCAAGCCCGAAGAAGCCAAGGCCAAGCCGGTGAAGGCCAAGAAGGGCAAGAAGGCCAGGGCCATCGAGCCCGAGGCGCCCGCCATCGAGCCCGAGGCGCGGGCCAGCGAGCCCGAGGCGAAGGAAGACGCCCCGGCCGACGAGCCCCAAGTCGGCGCCGCCGAGAGTTCGGCCGACGAGAGCGCCAAAGAATCCGAGTAGCGCATCGAGCCGTTCTCGCTCGCCGGCCATCTAGCTTTCCCTTGCCCGTTCGAGCGAGTCGCGCTCGGACGGGCCAAGCTGTTTTTTCGGGCGAAAGCCCGTGAGGTTCATATGGAGAAAAAAGTCTCCCTCGCAGATGTCGCCATCTTCACCGACCTGACCCCCGCCGAGCTCGCGGCGATCGAGCAGTTCATCGAGTTCACGACTTTCGAGCAGGGAGTCGACATCATCCAAGAAGGCAGCGAAGGGGACGACCTCTACGTTATCCTCTCTGGCCAGGCACAGGTGCGCCGTGGCACCCTCGACCTCTCCACGCTCGAAGCGGGCGGATGTTTCGGCGAGCTCGGCCTCTTGAGCACCCAGGTCAGGGCCGCCTCGGTCACCGCCACTACCCGTCTCGAGGTCGGGCGTCTCTCCAGGCAGGCGCTCGACACCTTGATGGACGAGCAAACCGCGCTCGCCAAGAAGCTCTACCGCAACGTCGGGAAGGTCTTGCGTGACATGGTTACCGACATCACCGACACGGTGGCCTTGCTCCTGGGAAACAATGCGCGACAGCTGCGGACAGAGGTCGAGGTGAGGACCAACGGCGTCGTGAACATCGCCAAGGCCGGCACCAAGCTGCGAGCGCTCCTGCCAGCCACAGTCGACGGTGAGGCCGTCATCGCCGCGACCTTGGACCGCAAGGCGGTCTCTCTGAACCGGAGCATCTACGCCTCCGGCCGGCTGGAGCCGCTGACCCGCACCAGCATGGAAGGCAGCGTGATCTACCGACAGAGCGTCGGGCTGATGCTGGTCGAGGCCGGCCACATGCTCAGCCCACCGGCCATGCTCGGAATCGGACCCTCGCTCGGCTTCGCCTACATCATCGAGGTCATCGACGCTGGAGGTCGCGACCTGAAGACCCTCGCCAGCCAGCTCGCCGCGATGATGAAGCAGCTGGTCGCCGAAGATCGCCCCATTCGACGCGAGCGAAGAACCGTCGAGGAAGCCCGCAGCCAGTTCCTGGACCAAGGCTGGGACATGGCCGCCAGGGTGCTCCACAGCTCGCGCAACAGCTCCGTCACCTTGGTCAGCATGGGGGAGATCTACGCCTTCGAGTTTGGCCCCAAAGCGCCGTCGACCGCGTTGCTCGAGCACTTCGATCTCGACACCCGCTCCGACACCCTGCTCCTGTACTTTCGCGACGAGGAACTGCGCGCCACCGACCCCGTCCAGAGCCAGGTCCCGAATCATCTGGCCCGACAGCACGACAGTTGGCTCAACGCCTTGGGCATCACCAGCGTCGGCAACTACAACGACGCCTGCGTCAGCGGCGAAGTCTCTCAGATCATCCGCGTCGCCGAAGGCTTTCACGAGAAACGCATCAGCCAAATCGCAGACGAGATCGTCTCACGCAGCCCGCTGCCCCGGATCATCTGCATCTCCGGCCCTTCCTCCTCGGGCAAGACCACCTTCATCAAGCGGCTCTCAGTGCAGCTGCGCGTCAATGGGCTCGTCCCCCGCACCCTCTCGCTGGACAACTACTACGTCGACCGCGAAAAGACCGTCAGAGACGAGGACGGGGAGTTCGACTTCGAGGCCTACCAGGCGCTCGACCAAGACCTGATGGCCCGCGACTTCAACGCCCTGGTCGCTGGCCGAGAGATCCGCACCGCTCGCTACGACTTCGCCAGCGGCTTGAGCAACCCCGAAGGCGGACCACTGACGAGCCTGGGACCCAACGAGATCCTCATGCTCGAGGGCATCCACGCCCTCAATCCCGAGCTGCCGGTCGAGCAGGGGCACCGAGTCTTCCGCATCTTCATCAATCCCATGACCTCGCTGCCTCTCGATCCCGTCAACCGCGTCAGCGTCTCCGACATCCGACTCGTGCGCCGAATCGTCAGGGATCGCCATCAACGGTGCATCACCGCGGCGGACAACATCCTGCGCTGGCCCTCCGTGAGCCGCGGCGAGCGACGGCACATCTTCCCCTTCCAGCGACTGGCCGACTCGGTCTTCAACTCGTCGCTGATCTACGAGCTCTCGGTGCTCAAGGTCTACGCCGAGCGCTATCTGCTCGAGGTTCCGCAAGACAATCCGGCCTTCACCACCGCGTTTCGGTTGCGTCGGATGATCGCCCACTTCGTGGCCATCTACCCCAACCACGTCCCGCCGACCTCGCTCTTGCGAGAATTCATTGGCGGCAGCGGCTTCCCTGAGCATTGATCGCGCGTAGGAACGCAGCTGGCTCGCTTCGAGCCAGCTCGGTTCCGAGTAGCGCGCGAACGAAATCGTGTCGAGAGTAGGAGCATCGCCGGCTGGTCGGCGATGTTCCCGTCCCACAAGACGATACTTGGAGGTCGCCCGTGCCCGACTGGTTGGTCATGATGCTCATCGTCGCAGGATACCTCATCCTGCAGACCTATCTGCTGCCCCGTGCGGGCGTCGCTACCTGAATGAGCCCCGCGTGTTCCCCGGTGGGGAACAAAGCCCAAACGCCGACAAAGACCCCTCCGGTCGAGCCAGAGCCAGGTGCCGACTCCGTGGATTAGTGCCGCTCTGTCTGATCCGCGCGTGCGGTGGTGCGCAATGCTTCGAACGACGTGGGCTTGGGCGGGCGGCGAGGCGCAGGCTTCTGGCGACGTGGGTTCTGGTGGTCGGAGACTTCGAGGTGAGGTCCGGAACCTCCAGAGGCGACGTCCGGAGCCTCGTCGCGCTCTTCAGCGGCGTCTTCGGAGCATGACATCCGAACAGAAGGAGTAGAAGCGACAGGATGTGGAGTCTTGATTTCATCACCGCTTGAAGCGTCTACTCCGGCAAAGCCACGAACCCCCGGTTCTCGTTCCCGCCGCGTAGCCCCCGCGGGTGGCGCGACGGGGCGAGGCCGAACACGTCGGTCTGGATGGCAAAAGGTCCAAGGGTGTACACCCCTCGCGGGGTCAAAACCGGATAATCCATGCTGCTGGAGTACCCGCTAAGTGAGTTCATTTCGGGGAGGATGTCTAGGCTCCAGCGTACGGCTGCTGCCTCCGTATCAACAGCAAACACACGCAAGATGTAGTTCTGTGCTTCCGTGTCCCCTTTAAAGGAAGCCCAGACCAACACGCTCCCCCGAGCCCCGGCTACAATTCGAGGGTTGTAGGAGATTCCGCTGAGCGTGGTGCCTACGATGGGGATAGGCACGCTCATGTGTTCGCTCCCATCAAACGAGAAGACGACGATCTCACCGCTTTGATTATTTTCACCCTGTGCAGGTGAGGTTTTGAGGCAGGCAGCCTTTGTCTGACTGAGCAGAACCGGTTGCGGACAGCGGGGCTCTCTGTGTACGACCACGCCATCGCGGACCACGGTGGCGTCAATTCCGTCGACCACCACCATAACATGCTGGTCAACTGTAAGTGGGACCTGTGCAGCCATGATGTTCGTTTCGCTCAGGTGGCCGCAATCATCGATTGCCATGACCTCGTGTTCCCAAGTCACGCCGCACAGAGTGTTGTCTGGACGAGTGAACAGCCCACTAAGCCTCCCGTTCGGCTCAGGGTGGTCAACAAACTCACCAACCCCGAAGCTCCAGAAGGGCTCGCCATCAAGCAGATTGAAGCTTGTCACGCGCCCTTCCCTCGAGACGAGCAGCTGCCCGTCTCTCAGCACAAGCTCGCTCACGTTTGCTTGATCGCCGGTGAAATATCGGACAAAACCACCCGTTCCAGGGCCATCACTCCAGAGGGTGATGCCATCGGACTCCCCGGTGGGTTGCCCTTCAACGGCGCTTATCCCCCCCGAACCGGTTGCGAGGAAGAAGCGCCCCCACTCCGAGACCATGATGGGGACGTCCCCCCATGAGTAGGTCGTAGGGGACTCGTAGCAGAGCA
>PFUG01000480.1 GCA_002789955.1 Deltaproteobacteria bacterium CG_4_9_14_3_um_filter_63_12
CGGGTTTGCTCGACCCAGACATTCACGACCCTGCTATTCCAGTCATCCCAGGCCACAGCAAGTCCCTCGCTTGTGTACACGTAGCTTGTCTGAAGGCAGTTCATAAAGCCAGTCATGGAAACGCAACGCGCCAGTAAATACGATGAGTAGGTGGAAAACTCAGTGTTCGAACGGCGAAACCGCACCCGGTGTTTACTCGTCACTCCATGCGCAGTTGGATAGTCCAAGTGATCGGAGAACAAGACCAGATCATAATCCTCAGCTTCGCGATACACCGCATCGGTTGGGAAAATGCCCACAGCAGCGCTGTCCAGGCATTGGGTAAAATCGCCCGATAAGTATTTGGTCCATGCCATACATTCATCTTTCTGCAGCGCGGCGCTGAATTGCCATGAAGTGCCGGATTTTGTCATGCCCACGCTGAGTTGAGAGATATCGTCATCATTCGTAAAACCGAACTCGCTCAACAGAACGCCGGACAATTGATATCGCGCAAACCCCTGCAGTTGCCGCTTGCCAGGGCCGCTTACAGCGTCATTGAGGCAATCGATGTCATACTGATAAGGGTCTCGTCGCCTCGTCGTACCCTCTCGTGGGCCGTTGTTGCCTGTTAACGTCATTGTTGATTCTGTGGAAGAGTCGCCTGGATGGTCCAAGCTCAGGACATGCCCAAACTCATGGGTCAAAACCTCGACGAGATCCAGTTCAGTGGGACCAGGGATTCCAATCGACCAATCGGTTGCTTTCCGAATCCAAATTACAAACGAGGGAGGGACGCCGTTGACGTCAACGCACTTCTCCTCAACCCAAGCGTTGAACATGGGGCCCATTTGCACAACCTCGACGATACCATAGTCAAGACCAATCCCTCGTTGACACACTGAGTGTAGCTATGGGGTACGTGATCGCCAAAGCGATTTGTGTACCCGCCAAAGCGAAAGAACCCCGCCTGCGTCTGTGCGTTCCAAGTATCCGTCGCCAGCATCGCGGCCGCGGCACCTTCCATAAAGTCGATGTCAGGAATCTGCGAGAAGGAACTCCAGTTGACCTGGTAGTTTCGAAGGATTGGCCCGAGGGCGTGGTAATCATGGTTGACCGCACCGTCATCGAGGTATTCGCACGTGGTGGTCGCGTTCGCGCCTCGTAGTGGGCAGAGCCCAATGAAAACAGACGCAAATACCACGGTGATGAAGAACGCTTGGAGTTTTTGTGGGACTCTGTTCGTCACTGCAAGCTCCTGAAAGTGTTGGGAAGTTTGACTTGCTGCCACGCCGCGGGCGAGTAAGCGACACCCGCCAAAGCAACCCACCAACGTAACGGATCTCCGCGCAGGGGCCTCGACTCGACTTCATAGTGACCGACCCTGCGGCTGCAGGGGCGACGGATTTGTCGTGGAGTTGCACAGATTGTATCCGAACCCCGTCAAGTTGTCTATTAATGCGTTTTATGCGTTTTAATGCGTCGAACAATAAGCCCGACCGCAGCCCGCCCGCCCCCACGTCGCCCGAAGCCTTTGCCTCCACCGCTCGCCCGCCCCCACGTCGCCCGACCCGTCCTCAGCCAAGTCGCTCCACCAGCGATCGGATTTTTCGCGCGTTACTTGGCACCGAGCAGTCTCGAAGCGAGACTGCTGACGTGCCTACGCGCGAGCGAAACTCGCGGCAGGCGCTGGCCAAGTCGGCGCGCCGATGCAGCGCCCCGCCGATCAGCAGGATCACGTCCTCGCCGTAGAACTCGACCATCTCGGGCACGCGCTCCAAGGTCATCCCGCCAGCAGGCACCGGAAAGCTCGGCGCTACCTCCCCCATCTTCTCGCCAGTCGCTTCGACGAGCGCCCGACAGTCGGTCTCGGAGAACGAGAAGCGGCCTCCGTAGGTCGGGAAGATCGTGGCGTCGGCTCCGGCCAGGCGCAGGATCTTGCCGAACAGCGCGCCATGCGCGATGCCGCCATCGCGATGCACCACGAAACTCCCCAACAGCGCGGGATGAGCCACGATAGGCACGTCGAAAGCCGGCTCTTCGGCCAACTGCCGCAAGGCGTCGAAGCCAGTCAAGCCGGGGGAGACGAGCAGCCCGGTGGCTCCCAACGCGATAGCGCGTCGGACGCGCTCGAGGCACGTCCGCGCTTCGCCGCTGACGTTGGGCAGGTAGAGGCAGCGGCCGCCGCGCTCTTCGTTCGCCCGCGCGACACCTGCGGCGGCGGCCTCGACGCGGTCCTCGAAGCGGCAGAACGCCTGGTCCTCGAGGCCGTGGTCGTCCTTGATGAGGTCCATGCCGCCCAGGGCCAGTTCGTAGGCCAGCTGGCCAAAATCCTTGGCGCTCAAGCCCATGGGCTTGAGCGCCGAGCAGAGCAGCGGCCGACCGAAGACGCCCGTGCGCTTGCGCAACCCCGATCGACCCAAGCGAGGACCTCGGAAGCGAGACAGCATCGACGCCGGCAGCTCGAAGTCCAAGAGCTTGATGCCCGGCAAGATACTGATGTTGCCCAAAAGCACGTTCAGCAGCTGCGACAGGGAATTCCCTGCGACCTCGGCGGCGAAGCTGACGCGCAGATGTGTCGAGCCGTCGCCCACGTCTCGCATCGACTCGACGGCGCCGACGATGGGACCTGCGATGTCACCCGGAGGCAACAGGTCGCGTGGAAATTCGACGGTCTGTTCGACGCAGATGGCCTCGGCGAGGGCACGAGCCTCGGCGCCAGTGCAGGCGAGCCGGTACTCGGCGACCAGCCTTTCCCCCGAGAGCACGACGTCTCGTTCCGAGGTGAGCAAGAACCGCTCTGCGCTCACAGGGTTCACAGAGCCTCGGGTTTGGCCAGGTCGGAGGCCGCGACCCAGTCTCGGATGTCCACGCTGAGCTCGCCCAGGTCGAGCCCACTCAAGCGCTCGACGGCGCCGATGAGGCCGGCCTCGTCGAGGCCGTACTCGCGCATCAGGTACTCGCGGCTGGCGCCGTGGGCATAGACGTCGCGCAGCCCGATGCGCAGCAGCGGTCCGGCCACGCCGGCCTCGGCCATGAGCTCCGCTGTGGCCGAGCCGAGCCCGCCGATCACGCTGTGGTTCTCCATGGTGATGACGCCCATCTTCCCGCGCTTCAAGGAGGCCAAGAGCTGCGGGTCGTCGAAGGGCTCGAGGGTCGAGACGCGCAAGCCCTATTCCGCGGAGGACGAACCGACTCGGTTTCGCTCGCTTCCCGGCCCTGAGTTGGCTCACGGCGAGCCACCTCGCGTCCCTGCGCTCGCGC
>PFUG01000300.1 GCA_002789955.1 Deltaproteobacteria bacterium CG_4_9_14_3_um_filter_63_12
GGCCTAGGGCGTCGCGGGTGACCCCGACTTGGACCTCCAGAGTGGCCCAGGGCGTCGCGGGTGACCCCGACTTGGACCTCCAGAGTGGCCTAGGGCGTCGCAGGTGACCCCGGCTTGGACCTCCAAAGTGGCCTAGGGAGTCGCGGGTGACCCGGAGCGGGCCGACTTCGCGATGTTTTCTTGTCGCCGTTGGACACACAATCTGGTTCAAGGTTTCCGATTCGTCGAAGGTCTCGTCGGGATCTTCGCAGCGTTCTCGCTTGATCGATCTCGGCTCCGGATCCTATGGTGCGCCTGAGCTGTCCTCATCCACGATCACCGCGGTCGACTTTGGACGGTCTCTCAGCGCCCAGCGTCGTTCGAAGTCGCGTTCGAACGAGGCCGGACTAGTCATGAAAAATTGCCGAGCGAGCGACCGATCTTCGCACCGCAACTCCTCGAAATGGAGCGAAGATTGGACGTGGGCACTGAAGGCAATCAACCCCAATGGTGTTTCAGTGGGTCTTGGACCCGAGCGTAAGGAGTGGTTCATGAGTTTGAGACTTCCCCATCGGCTCGCTGCCTTCTTGTTCCTCCTCGCCACGCTTAGCCTGGTCCTATCTGGGTGCAGCGGTGAAGAAAAGAAGACAGAGCAGAAAGAAGAAAAGAAGCCCGCCATCGAAGTCTTCGGCGACGCTCCGAGCTGGCCCGCCGAACTCGAAAAGGTCTCCCTAGGCACGTCCCTCGAGGAGTGGCAGAAAGCGCTCGGGATTGAGCAGGACACGCTGAAGTCCAAGACCTTCGAGGGCATCGAGTACGACATCGACGCCGACAAAGACCATGGCAACGCCGTGCAGAGGCTGTCCATCCGGTTCGAGCAGGAGGACGCCAAGGCTTACTTCACCGAGAAGTGGGGGACCCCGACGCAGGTCAAGAGCTACGGCGACGACGTGACGTACTATTGGTACAATCCGGCAGTACGGCTGCGGATCGGCTTCGAGGTCTCGGCCTCAGCGGGGCGTTGGCGAGCGGATTTCACGACCTACATCCCCATGGCGGAGGTCATCGGCACCGCGCCTGGCCCCTTGGGCTTCGAGAAGGACAAGCCCTTGCTCGGGCTCACCGACGCCGAGATCTCGGCGGCCTACCCCAAATTTGTCCGCCAAGTCAGCGCCGAAGAGGACGCCGCGCAGAAGGCCAACATCGAAGCCATAGCCCCTGAAGCCAGGGGGATGATGGGCGAAGCCTCGGCGCACGTCGACTTCAAGCTGCCCCCCACCGAGACTGGCGCCTACTGGACCAACGTCAGCCTCTTCTATCGCGAGAGCAACAACAAAGTAGAGCGCTTCTCCCTCTCGACGAAGGTCGCTCCTGGCGGCGACAAGGCCATCCTCGACCTCCTCGAGGCAAAGTATGGCAAACCCGTTGTCGGCAAGGAGAAGGACGTCGATCGCTTCTACTTCTTCAGCCCCGACAAGCAGCTGCGAGTCATCGCGGGGATGGACACCATCTCCACCGACGAGTTCGAGATTCGCGTCTCCAACTACCTTCCCTTGGACCAACTGGTTGGCAAAGAGAAAGGCAAGCTCGCCTTCTTCGGTGAGAAGCAGCCCTTTGGTGCACTGACCAAGGACGAGTTCTCCACGACCTACAAAGAGTTCCTGCCGTCGCCCGACTCCTCGTCGATCCACGTCGCCCCAACCGAGTACGAGGAGTACTTCACCTCCATCGGCGTCTTCTTCGACACCAAGACCAACCTCGCCCGCACCGTCAGTTTCGAGATCGCGCTGGAGCCCAACGCCAGCTACCGCGAGTACGTCTTGAACTACTTCAAGGCCGCCTACGGCGAGCCGACGCCGCACAAACGTCACACCGAAGCGGAGCCCTACTGGGTCTTCGCCGGTGACCTCCCCGTCACCTTGCGCCTGGGCTACAAAGGAAACTCCTGGAACGTCGAATTCGGTTCGCTCTTCTAGGTCGACGCTCTCTCCAAACGCAGAACGGCCGCCTTCTTGGGCGGCCGTTCTGCGTTTGAGAATCGGGAATTGCCGAGCGGACGACCGATTTTCGCGGTACAACTGTTAGAAATAACGCGCAAAAGGTCGTGGCAAGCGAGGCAGAAACCCCAAACGACTCAGGGAATGCCGATGGTCGAACAGGCCCCCATCGGGCCTGCCGTCACATCGCATTGCCCATCGTGCATCTTGTCGATCAAGCAGTTGAAATCGACGAGGACGGCACTCGTGACGAAGGCGTCGCATTCGTTGTAGCAGTCGTCTTCAGTGGCCCAGGGACCCCGTCGATCACAGACCGCCATATAGTTCAAGCAGAGCGCGTCACAGCGGCCAGCGTTCCCCTCCGTACAGGCGTAGATTCCCGCTGCGACTGGTTGCGCGGCCTCACAGAAGAACGCGGCGTTCAGGTCGCTTTTTTGGCTGCGGTGGAAGTACGTCTCGCGGCACTGGAGCGAATTGCCGAAGTTGTCGCCGGGCTTGCCGTCCTTGCGAAGCTTCTTGCAGTCGTTGGCGCAAGCAGCCAGTTGCACCGAAATGTCGTCGGCCGGGAATGCGGTGGCGAAGTCATCGGTGCAGAGCTCGGCCAGATCGGAGCACAGTGGGCCACAGACGTCGACTGGCGCCTCGCCGACACAAACGCCAGCGCCACTCTCACCAGTATGTGGGCAATGAACGGCCGCGCCGGTCGAGGCCACGCTCGCGTGGTAGAGGCGGCACTCCTGGGTGTTCCCTGACTGATCACCAGGGGTCCCTTTGACCAGTGGTTCGCAGGAGGCGACGCAAGTGTCGAAATCGTTGTTGTACTGCGGGGCCACATCGGAGCAATTGTCCATCACGAGCTCGCACATCTTGTCGCACGTCGTCTGCACGGTGTTGTCTTCCTGCGGGACGAACTCGTCGCTGGAGGTGAACATCGTGCACGAGGTCGCCAACAAGGCGAGCCCAGTGAATCCAAGGGTGAGCGAGAGTGTCTTCAGCTTGAGGGCTCGAATTAACATGTTGCGTTCCTTCGCTTTCTGAAAGGCACAAGAGGAGCGGGGCTGCGAGGTATCCCCTGATACGGGGCCAAGGGAGACAGAGATCGGTGCGGTCGCAGCGCGTCTTTGCGCGGTCCTCGGGGGCAAGGACCTAGTGTAACCCGTCATAACTACCCATGTTTATTAGTCGTAAGACGACTGTTCTCCG
>PFUG01000175.1 GCA_002789955.1 Deltaproteobacteria bacterium CG_4_9_14_3_um_filter_63_12
TCGAGCTCGACGTGCTGGGCAATGCCAATGGGAGGCCCAGAGTGTTTGACGCGGACGCCGCTGACCGAGATGTCGATCACCTCGAGAAGGACGCTGCGCCCGTCCTCGGTGGTGACGGAAGCGAGCTCACGAAGTCCAGTGCGGGAGTCCCCGCGCCTCTCGGATTCGAGCGCGGAGGGGGAGAAGTGGTTTCTGATCACGGGTCTGCCCTCTTGAGCGAAGCAATGAAGTCAACTCAACGCTGCACGAGTACGTCGATTCGCGGTCCAAGGTTCGAGGCTCAAGGTTCGATCCTGTCGTCGCGAGCCGCGGTGTCAAGAAAAACTTGGAATGGACAAGTCGGCACCGATGCATTTGGGCCGTGCGAAGAGACGTGTTCGGGCGTATGAACCATCGGTCGATCGCGCGTCGGGACGCCAGCTCGCTCGCTCCGAGCGAGCTCGAGGCCGAGTAGCACGCGAGAATCCAATTGAAACCCGGCGCGATAGTGCTTATAGGGTCCCGTTTCGGCAGTAGTCGCCGACCTTACCCAGGACGTGTATGGACGATCTCCGCAAAACGAAAATAGTGTGCACTATTGGCCCAGCTTCATCAGGACGCGAGATGATTCGCGATCTCCTGGTCGCTGGAATGAACGTTGCGCGGCTCAATTTTTCCCACGGCGACCACGAAACCCACGAATCGGCGATCACCATCATCCGAGAAGAGGCAGCGAAGGTCGGGCGTGAGATCGCCATCTTCGCTGATCTTCAGGGACCAAAGATCCGCACCAACGAATTCGAAGGCGGCAGCATTACGGTGAAGGCCGGTGACGAGGTGCGCGTGATCGCCTCTGCGGGAATGGGGCATCCTGGGTTGATCACGACGAAGTTCGCGCCGTTGATCCACGACGGGCGGGAGGGGGACCGCATCCTTCTGGACGACGGTCTGGTCGAGCTGAAAGTGACCGCGCGCGACGCGGATGGGCTCACCTGCCGGGTCGAGCGTGGCGGGCCGCTCAAAGATCGGCGTGGGATCAACCTTCCCGGGGTGAAGCTCAACGTCCCAGCGATGACCGAGAAGGACCACGAGGACGCTGAGTTCGCGCTGACCTTGGACATCGATTTCATTGCGCTTTCGTTTGTTCGCAACGCCAGCGACATCGAGCAACTGCGCGTCCTGATCAACGCTCGCAAGCCGGGCGTGCAGATCATCGCGAAGATCGAGAAGCCGGAAGCCATCGAGGATCTTGCCGCCATCTTAGCGGCCGTCGACGTGATTATGGTGGCGCGTGGTGATCTCGGCGTGGAGCTGGGCATTGAGCGGGTCCCAGGGGCGCAAAAGATGATGATCCGCGAGGCCATCCGCAACGGCATCCCGGTGATCACGGCGACGCAGATGCTGGAGTCCATGATCACCAAGCCGTGGCCGACTCGCGCCGAGGCCTCCGACGTGGCGAATGCAGTCTTCGACGGGACAGACGCTCTCATGCTTTCCGGCGAGACCGCATCGGGTGACTACCCCATCGAGTCGGTGCGTATCATGCGTCAGATCATCGCCGAAGCCGAGCGCCAGCGCTTCGAGACGAACTACAACAACCTCAACATCTTGGACAGCCGCGCATCGCGCATGGGGCTGTCGTTGGGGAAAGCTGCCCGCGTCCTGGCCGAGCAGATGGGCGCTTGCGCCATGGCTTGTCTCTCGGACACCGGGAACGCCGCCATCCGGCTCACGGCGCAACGACCGCAGATCCCTGTTTTCATGCTGTCGGCCAACCTGCGCGCCGTACGTCGGATGGCGATGGTTCGAGGGGCCTATGGCATCAAGCTCGTGGCGGAGCCGGCTGTGGGGACCGTGTTCCCTGGCATGGAGGCCGAGCTCAAGGTGCGGGGGCTGATCCGAACTGGAGATTGCGTGGTCTACACCGCCGGCATCTCGCATGGCAACAAGCTGGCGACGAACACGATCCATCTGCGGACCGTGGAGGCGCCAGTCCACACTGAGCACCCCTAGCCACCTTGTTTGGAGTGACGGCCTGTAGCGGTGCGGGCCGTCGGCGGCGCTCGGAACCGAACTGGCTCGAGGCGAGCCAGCTGCTTCCCTCCGCGCAACACGGGCCGTCGGCGCACCATGTTCTGCAGCACGTCGAATTCCTGGCCGCGAGGAGAGTTCTGGCCCCCCGACGATCTCGATGCGTCGGTTCAAGCTCTGGCCTTCCTTGGTCTCGTTGGTCGAGGACGGCTTGCTGTCGCCGAAGCTGGCGGTGCTGACCTTGGTCGACGGCATCCCAGAGTCGACCAAGGTCAAGACGACGGTGATGGGACTATCCCTCGAAGCGCATCAAGAGTTTCGCCGCTTCGACGGCGAGCTCGATGGCGCGGCCTTCTGCGGCGTAGACTTGCTCCGGCGTGGCGAACGGCGTGTCATCACCGACGACTGCGAGAACGGAGCCTGCTTTGATGCCGCGCAGGTCTTTGCGGCTGTCGGCGAGCGAGGCGATGATGGGGGCGTGGGCGGCGGCGAGCATGAAGAGCGTCGAGGTCTCCATCTCGGTGGCGAGGATGCCCAAGATCTCCAGCGTCTTCATGTAGTCTTCGTGCTGTTTGGCGCGGGGACCAATGCCCAGCTCGCGCCCATAGAGCGAGTCCTTGGAGTGCACGGAGCCGACGAAGCAATGCTTGGCGATCTGCAGGTTGTGAGCGGCCTCTGAGAGGGCTTCGACCCAGTGTGGATGTGAGATGGCGGGGACCTCACGAGGGCCGTAGGCTTCGGTGGCGTGCTCGTCGCGCACGGCGGCCGAGGCGATGACGCAGTCTCCGACCCGAATGCGGGCGGGCTGCAGCGAGCCGGAGGTGCCAACCCGAATCAGTCGCTTGGCGCCCAGCATGATCAACTCACTGACCACGATTTCGGCGCTCCCTGAGCCCATGCCCGTGGACACGGTCGCGACGTCGACTCTCCGTGACCCGTCAAGCAAGGTTCCGGTGAAGACGTTGAGCTGTCGAGGGCTCAGGTACTCCTTGACGTTCTCGAAGTACCCGGCGATGCGGCGCGCCCTGGCGTCACAGCCAGGGAGGAAGACGACCCTTCCCACGTCACCGTTGCCGTCGAGGGCTTTGGGCCCGATGGTCAAATGGTGGGGCACAAAGCCTGTTCCTGACGTCATCATGGTGGCGGCTCACGGCTAGTGTAACGCTTCACATGTGTCCGTGCTTATGAGCGTGGCCTTTCAGGGAAGCAGGGCTCTGCCCTGACCCGCCGGG
>PFUG01000573.1:0-12500 GCA_002789955.1 Deltaproteobacteria bacterium CG_4_9_14_3_um_filter_63_12
CTGCCTAGACGCGTTCGTGGTCATGCCAAACCACCTGCATGGCATTCTCATCATTAGGCATGTAGGGGCGCCCCTTGTGGGCGACCCTCGTCTCAGCGTTTGCGAACCTCGCTTGCGGTCTTGTGGGCCTCGTTTGCAGGCTTGGGGCCCGGAGTGACGAGCTCGTCCACCTCACCGCACAACGCCGATCTGAGCCGACGAGCGGGCCGTATGGGAAACACTTCATCCTGGTAAGGGTTCCCCGACGGAGAACGGCGTGGTCCTAAAGAATCTTGAGCGTGACCAACGAGTCGGCCAAGCGCTCATCGATCGCTTCGCGCTCGATGGCGTGACCGCGCAGGCGGCGAGCAGTTGCTCCAAGTTTCGCTTCTGGCTGGACGAAGAGCGGGCCTGTGTCGCCTATGTCGACACCGGCCGTGCCTGGGTTGCGGCGGGACGGCCCGCAGCGGTGCCGGGCAGCTACGATTCCGCGCTGCGTCGGTTTACGCGCGAAGCCCAACGGCACGGCCGACGGGCGCGGTTCTTTGGCGTCGAGACCGCCGCTGCCAATCCCTCCGCGCGAACCCTCGCCATCGGTTCCCAGCCGACCTGGACCCCCAAAGGGTGGCTCGCCACCCTGGCGCGCAAGAAAAGCCTCAGGGAACAACTCCGCCGCGCCCGAGCCAAGGGCGTCTCCGTCGAGGTCGTCGACACCTCTGTGTTGTCCAGCCACACCAAGCTCGGACGAGAGCTCGAGAGCCTGAGGCAAGGGTGGCTCGACCAAAAAGGGATGAGCCCAATGCAGTTCGTGGCTCACACCGACCTCTTCGATGGGCTCGACCGACGCGAGATGCTCGTCGCCCGGCACAAAGACCTGCTCGCCGGAGTCCTCGTAGCCACGCCCCTGAAGGCCAGCAACGCGCTGATGTTCGAGCACCTCTTTCGGGCGCCAAGCGCGCCCAATGGCACCGTCGAGACGCTCTTTCACGCCGGACTCGAACGCGCTGAGGCCTGTGGAATCGAGAGGGCGACGCTGGGTTTGTGTCCGTTGGCAGGGGTCTCGAGCTGGTGGCTGAGAGCCATCCGGCGGGCCAGTCGCCCACTCTATGACTTCGACGGCCTCTATGGTTTCAAGAAGAAGCTCGAGCCCGACGATTGGAAGCCCGTGTTCGTCACCATTGGCCACGGCGAAGGTGGAGCCATGGCCATTGTGGACACTCTGTCCGCGTTCGCCGGCCAGAGCCTGTTCGCCTTCGGCTGGAGCAGTCTGCGCAAGCACCGGCGAATGCCAAAGCGGCTTGGGCAGAGGCCTCTCGGGCCCCGATTGGCGGCCACCTAAAAGGGTATCAAGTCTGAAGTCTTCGGACTTATCAGCCAGCAAGAGCAGTCTGGAGACCAGAGTCCGTCAAACTACAGCAGCAGCCAACGCAGCAACGGGCTGAAGCCCCAGACTCCAGACTGGCACCAGTCCAGAGTCTTCGGAGCTATCACTCCGCACGCCGGCCAGCGGGGCCTATGCTTGCAGCTCGAACACCCGCAACGTGGTGTCGTTCCCGCCGCTGACGAGCATCTTTCCGTCTGGCGAGAGGGCCAAGGCCCTCACCGCCAGCTCGTGGGCTTCGAGCTCGAAGACGGGCTCTGCCGGTTTGCGGCGGCGCTTGCGTCGATCGAAGGCGACGATCTCTCCCGAGTCGACGCCTACGAACACGTGGGCGCCATCGGCCGACGAGACCAAACACCTCACCGCGCTCGGCCAGGTGACGATCTCGTAGTCAGGCTCCTCTTGCCCAACGACCCAGGACAGCAGCCGCCCGTTCAGGTCGCCCGACACGAACCGTCCGTCGTCGAGGAACACCATGTCCTCGATCTCGTCTCGATGCCCCAGGTACTTGTGAATCATGGCACCAGTCTCGGCACGCCAAGAGCGGATGGTCCCATCGCGGCTGGCGCTGAAGAGCTCCGTGGTACCAGGCCTAAAGGCCACACGGGTGACCGGGCCGCCGTGCCAATCGAACGAACGCAGCGGTGCGTCGATGCGCCACAGCTTCACCAGGCAATCTTGGCCGCCCGAACCGAGATATCCCTCCGCGCCCCAAGCCACACTTAGCGGCGTCTGGGTGTGGCCTTGGACGGACGAGGTCATCATCTGCCCACGCAGCGTTCGCTCGGTGGGCTTCTTGATGATCCCCGCCAGGTCCCGAACGAACTCGTAATCCGAGGTCTGCCAGAGCCGCAACGTACGGTCCTTGCCCGCCGACAGCAGAAACTCGCCATCCTCACTGTAGGCGACGGCGCTGACCAGATCGGTGTAGCCCTTGAGGCGCTCGCAGACCTCCCCCGTCGTCACGTCGACCACCAAGAGCCCGCCGTCCCGCGTCCCGACCGCGACCTGCGGGCGCTTGCGGTGGTACGCCAAGGCCAAGACCTTCCCGAAGTTCAGCTCGATTCGGCGACGAAGCTCGAATTTCATCACGCTCCCTCAGGCTGGTTTCGGCGCGCATTGCCCCGCCTCAATAACAACTCTGCATAGAACGACGGCTGCGAAGACCAAGGACTTACTCTTCGAGCAACCAGGTGAACTTCTGCAAGCGTTTGCGGCGCTCCTCCTCGGGGTCCATTGCTCTGACCTTCTTCTCCGTGCCCTTCGCACACGCCAATTCGCCCATGGGTTGGTCGCTGGAGGGCAGGGAATCCAGACAACAGTCGAACAACAAGTCGTCGTACACGCGCTGCGAGGCGGGCTGTATGGAGTCGGTGTCCATCATGTCTTTCGAGAGCTTCCACTGTTTCTTGTCGACCTCGAGGACCTCGGGAAGCGTCTGATACAACGACTCGGTCCGCGGCAAGTGAATGAGCGGGCAGCCACAGTACTGACGGGAGATCTGCCGCAGATCACTGACCGTGACGTCCTCGGCCGCTGGCGACACCTCTTTGCTCGGGAAGAAGTCGCTCGGTCGCCGGTACGACGACCCATCCTCGGCGGGCTCGTAGAACACCCTATACCAGGCCTTCGGATGCAGATACTTCAACGAAACCGAGGCCCTCGGACAGCCGAAGTACGACGGGTAGGAGCGCTCACCCCTCTGAATGAGTGGGTTGCAGGTGCTGCCCATGCGTTCGAAACACTCGATCCCTCGTAGGAGATCGTCGCGGCTGATGGGGTATCCCATCACGAAGAACTCGGGCGTGGCCCAGGTCACGATCAAGCGAAAGAGGTCTCGGAAGAGGTGCAGCTCATTCCATTCGAAGATGTTGCGATGCAGCAGGCGGTTGTCCGCGGTCATCAGACAGTCGTAGCGGTGATGACGCCGAGCGACCTGCACGGCCTCGGCCCGATCCCGGCGCCTCTTCTCGTCCCGAAACTGCGCGACCAGGTAGTACCCACGGTCGACGAAATCCTGCCGCTCGAACTCTGGAAGCGCGATTTCCTCTACAACCGTTTCGGCCGGTGTTGCCATGAACCCCTCGCTGTCCTCGGACCCGAACGATGTCGCCCCACGGCGCCGTTGCGGCGCATGCAGTGCTTGACTCTGAGACTTGGCCAGAGCCCCAAACCTCAGCCTCGTCTCAGAGCCAACATACCAATGATGAGCGCCATGGCGCCATTGACGGCGAGCCAGCTTTGGTCGAGCAGCCCGACGCCGGGAATCCATCCGACATCGATGGTGTGGCGGAAAACCTCGACGAGCAGGACCGCCGCGGTCGCGAGGGCGAATCCGCCAGTCCACTGCCGACCCCACTTCAGACCCAGCAGAAGCCCTGCGGCGAGCAGGACTGGGAGCCCGCTGGCGAAGAGGGGGTTCTGCCCGTGGGCCGCGAACAGCACGGTATCCCAAGCCATGAAGGGCCTGCCGAGAAGGGAAAATGCCCAGCCGGAGAGGCCGGCCTGACCGAAGAGCATTGGCAGGACAAAGAGTGCCCCTGCTCCCAAGCCCCATCCCATCCAGAAAGAGAGCCCGGGCCTCGAGACCTCCAGCAGGTCGCGCTTGCGCATCCGCCAAAAGACCAAGAGGACCATCACCAGCGCGATGAGCAGGCGACTCAAGCCCGTGTGCAATTGATGCTGCTGCAACGCCGCCGAGACATCCAGAATCCCGTGTCCATAATGCTCGTCCCAGCCCTCGGAGCCCGCGTCCGCGGCGCTCTGGGTGAGCACCTCCTCGACTTTGTCCGGGTTGGTGATGCCCTCCTGGATGAGCAGCGCTGCGGCCGCCGCGACGTGCGGCGCCGCCATCGAGGTGCCCATGTACAGCGAGAAGATGGGCTCGAACACGATCTTCCCGTCGGCGCCTCGCTTCAACGTCTCTTGCATGATCCCATCGGGCTTGCCGTCGCCGTTTTGGTCCTCCAACGTGTTCCCACCCGGGGCCGCAATGTCGATGTATTTCCCGTAGTTGGAGTAGAAGGTCGCCTTGCGATCGTACTGCGTCGCGGCCACCGCGATCACGTGGTCGAAGGCGGCCGGATAGGACCGGATGTTGGTGCCCGAGTTGCCCGCCGCGGCGACCACGACCAAACCCTTGTCGTGTGCGTACTTGATGGCCGACTCCACCTCGCGACTGGGCACGAAGCTGCCCAGACTGAGGTTGATGACGTTTGCGTCCTCGTCCGCCGCGAAGCGGATGGCGTCGGCGACGTCGCCGAAATTGCCGCGGCCGCTGCCGTCGAGGACGCGCAGCGGCATGATCTCCGCGTCGTAGGCCAGGCCGGCGACGCCGTAGTCGTTGTTCGTGGCTTGGGCGACCGTGCCTGCCACGTGGGTTCCATGACCATGTTGGTCGTAAGGAAAGACGTCGTTGTCGACGAAGTCATAGCCAGCAACCAGCACGGTGCCCTTGAGATCCGGCACGAGGATGCCGCGCTTGCGGCCCTTCTTTCCGTCCTCGAAGGCCACGCCCGTGTCGATGATCGCGACCACGACTCCTTTCCCCGTCGCCTGCGGCCACGCGCCCTCGGCGTTGATTTGGTCGAAGTTCCACTGGAATATGTAGAGCGGGTCGTTCGGACCGCTCGCAAAGGCGGTCATTTCTCCGTCGACTTCGGCGTACTCGACCCCGTCGAACGCCGCGAGGGCGTCGATGACGGCGGTGGCTTCCGAAGCAGGGACGTGAAGCCGGAAGAGATTGGCCTCGTCCGAGTACTCCGAGTTCAAGGTCAGCTCGAAGCCGACCTTCTGCTCGAGGATTGTCTCCAGATCGTCCCGGTCGTCCTCGAGGTTGACCAGCACGTCCACCCCACCTCGAGCGCTGGCGAGGTCCGCTGGCGCTGGCGTCGGAATGAAGTCTGTGACCGCAACAAAGCGCTCCTGGCCTGCAACGACTGGGTCCAGGGCTTCGAGCTCGGAGCTGCCGCCGCGCGAGTGCTCGATGGCTTTCCAGACCAGCAACGCCAAAGCGATGACAAAGACGACTTTCCACGCGTGCTTCAACCACACGGTCGAACGCTTATCTGATGAGGAGTCCATATCGACCTCTGATGCTATGGGATGGCTCCCGCTGTGCGGTCTCACTCGTCGGCATGAGTGTAACCAAGGGAGAGAGACCGAACAGCTCTTTCTTTGGGCGCAATTCGCTCGTGGGCAAGCGAGTCAATAAATGTGTTTGACCCCCAGGCTAACCTTCGGAGCCACCGCCAAAAGTCCCGCATCGTACCCTTCGCCGTGCCCTCAGCCCACACCACAGCAACCCCGCCAGCACGAAGGCGGCACCAAACGGCAACGAGAGCGGTTCGCGGGCGGGTGCCACGACGCAACCCAGGCAGCCCCCTTTCTTCTTGGCCTCCTCCGCAGCGGCTTTCTGGGCCTCGCGATCCTCCCACCACATCTCGTTCTCTGGGTCGGAGAACTCGAACTCTTCGACCATCGCCTCCGTCATCTGCTCCTCGGGCAGCACGATCAGGTTCGGGTCGATCCCCAAATTCACGTTGATCAACCAGCGCTCTTCGTCCTCCTCGCCGACGAAGGCGAGGTGGATGGTGCGCTTGACGTCGTCGATATCGACGATGACCTCTGCGGTCTTGCCGTCCTCAGCGACCTTCTCCTCGAGGACCTTGGGCTTCAGCCCGTCGGCGGTGAGGATTCCCTTCATCATGGTGTTCCAGGAGCCTCGTTGGTTTCCCGAGCCAAAGTCAGCCCCACTCCAGGCCGACTCGAGCGCATCGACCGAGTCCGGCGTGAAGAGGTCTCGGAAGGCGTCGTCGTCTTCGATCATCGCCGCGCTGATCGCCTTGTCGACGGTCGCAGTGGGCCCAGGGATCGACCCGATCGTGAGCCAATAGATCAGCGCGACGACGCCGATGATGACCAGCGCGATGAGGACGATGATGAGCTTTTTGATGAGCTTCTTGCGCTGGCCAGCCGCCTGCTTCGCCAGTTTGCCCCCGGCCTTCTTGGCATCGACCTTCGGCGCTTTCGGCGCTTTCGGCGCTTTCGGTGCCTTGGGCATCTTTGGAGCTTTCGGAGCGGCCATTCTCAAACTCCCTTCCACCCTTCAACAGGGGGAGGCCGGACAGAGGACTTCACTGGCGGACCAGTCTACGGGATCCTCGCCTCGGTCCTCAACCTAGAGCAAGCTGTCAGTCAGGTGCGAACGGCGGCGTTCGCGGTCGCAACGCCTCCCCTTCACTATCGCCATTTCCACGCGACCCGTTGCATAATGCGCCCACCCGCCTCCCTTCGACAGCGAGATTCAGCCCATGGGTAGGAAAAAACGAAAGTGCTCTTCTGTCTGCTCGATGCTCGCGATGGCCCTCGTCGCGTTCCTCCTCTCGTGTCAGCCGCCGCCCGCCGAACAGCACAAGGAAAGCTCGAGCAGTCTCTCCGCCGCGGACGAGAGCCTCGGCACAGTCTTCATCAGGGGGCGCATCGAAGTGCTCGTCAAGACGACCATTCCTCAAGCCATCAAGGTCAACAACCACGCCGACGCCATGCGCTCCTGCGACGTCGGCGTCGCAAGAGTTCGCAGCCTCGGCAACGCCGTCGACGAGGAAGCCAGCAAAGCCATCGTCGCCGAGCTCGAGGAGCTGTGCTCGGTGCAGGTGCCGGCCTATTTGCTCGAAAATCTCGCCGCCGAGGTAGAGAAGGCGGGCGAGGACACCAAGTCCACGCGCTGTGAAATGGGGACCATCGTCATGGGCTTCGTGCATGCCCATGCCCACAATGCACCGGCCGTCGATAAGGCCCAGAAGCGGGTCTTCGAGCTCTGCCCCAACCTGCAGGCCGAGTGGGACGAGATCAACAAAGAGATCGAGAAAGCGAAGAAAGAGTGAGCAAAGGCTCGAAGCACGTAAATTCGGTGGCTCGAAAACTGCAGCCGAAAGCGACAGTTGCTGCGTATCACTCCGACGAAGTGTGTCGATCGGAGTTGCGCCAGCGGTCATCGTAGGACGGCGATTCATGAACGTGTCAGCGAGAATCCACCTCATTCTCTTCGCCAGCCTCATCGTCTCTGCCTGCGGCGGAGTGGTCTCTCAGGGAGAGCTCGCCAACACCGAAGAGCAGCAGCTCGACGCCCGAGACCGAGGCCCCTTCCCTTGGATCGGCGAGGAGATGGGGTTCTCGGTCCGACACGCCGGCAGCGGCGCCGAATTGCTGCAGGTCAATGTCACAGTGGGCCAGAACGCCACCGCCGAGGATGGCACCCAGTACATCCCCATCTCCGGCTCCGCGGTCTCGATCGCTTTGGCGAGAATGTTCGCGAGAGTCGACGACTACGCCGACACCTTCGTCGATCCCAAGACCTGGTTGCCGATCTACGCGATGAAAGACCTCAACGAGAACGAGCGTCATCGCACCTACCACGTCTGGTTCTGGTCCGATGAGCTCTACTCCTCCGTCGAGAAGCACCAAGGCAACAATGTTCACAAGTACAACGTGCCTCTCCCTCGAGCCTCCCTCGACGCCATCAGCTGGGTCTACCACCTGCGGACCATCCCTCTCGAGAGCGGCGGGACGCAGTCGTGGTACCTCTATGACGGTTGGAAAATCAGCAGGTTGAGCGTCGTCATTCAACAGAAAGAGGACGTCTGGACGCCCCTCGGCTTCTACCCGGCCTATCGCATGGACGTGTATCGAGAAAAACTCGATTCGTTCTGGCCCCAAGGAGCGCTCTCCGGCGTCCTGGCCGATCCCCAGCTCATCGTCACCAATGAGAACGCCTTCCTCGGGAACGTCTGGATCGCAGACGACGAGCTCCACATCCCCGTGCGACTGGCGATCGAAACCAAGCTGGGCGACCTCGATCTCCTCATCAACAACTACCACGCCCCGAGCGCAGGGGCCGCGCCTGTGTCCCGTGCGGAATGAACGAGCCGCCCCGTATTGACGACCGAGAGCGGGCCCTCGTCGAACGCGACGCCTACGACGAGGCCGCCTTCGCACGAGCACTCGAGCGCTACCCCAGCCTGCTCGAACTCATCGACAGCGGCAGGGTCCTCATGCCGTCGTTCCCAAGCCTAACGCAAGACCTCTTCTGCCTCTTCTTCAAATACACCCTGCGTCGCCTCGAGCCCACTGCCGACTTGGAGGTCTCGAATCGAGTGCTCGACTGGGTGATCAGCTCCAGTGGCTTCGAGCGCCTCAACGCCGAAACCACCTTGGACGAAGATCGCTCCGCACTCGCCGCCGAGCTCATCGGCGCACGCTGGCTCGAGACCTTGCGCGACCCTTCTCTCTTCTCGAAAAACGAGCTCCTGCAACAGTTCGAGCTCGACCAACTCGAAGAGCAAAAGCGCGAGGTCGATGAGCAGCTCGAATCGGCCGCCGAGATTGCCACCGCACTCGAGGACCAAGGCGAGCCACACACCCCAGGCCTCGACGAGGCGACCGACGGACTGCGAGAGGAACAAGCCTCCCTGAAGGACGCCATCGACGCTTTGCTCGACGAGCAAGGCGACGTCGTAGAGAACCTCCCCGCTCGTGTCGAGAGCGACCTCCGGCACCTGGTCGACACCCTTCCCGAGCAGCTCGACGCCGCCGAAGAGCTCGTCGAGGGCTTCGACACCTTGTTCGGTTTGGCCGAGGAGACCACCAGCTCGAAGACAAAGATGCAGCTGGGACGCCGGTTGATGGAGAGCCAGAAGCTCTTGGACTTGTTCCGCTTGGCTGGGCAGCTCAAAGAGCACGCCCTGTCCAGGAAACGGCGGAAGCTCGAGTCCTCCAACACCGAGCTCCACTCCATTCGTCGCTCAGGCTCCCTTTCCACATTGCTGCCCAGTGAGCTTCTGCTGCTCCGACACCCCTTGTTGCGCCTAGACTTCAAGCGGCGATTTGTCGAAAACACCCTCCAGCACTACGAGCTCCAAGGAGAGGACCGGCTCGCCAAGGGCCCCGTCGTCGTGTGCATCGACGCCTCGGGGTCGATGCAGGGACCCAAAGAGATTTGGGCCAAGGCCGTCGCGCTCACCTTCATGGAGCTCTGCCGCATCCGCCGCCGCGCCTTCAGGGCCATCGTCTTCTCCGGCCGTCCCCAAGACACTCGGCGCTTCGATCTCCTCGAACAACGGCGCAACTCCCTGGCCACCGCCAGCGTGGAGCACGAGGAGCTGTGGGCCTTTGTGAACTACTTCCCCCGTGGGGGCACGCAGTTCGAGCACCCCATCGACGTCGCCATCGAGAGCCTCGGCGAGCGCCCCTTCCGACGCGCCGACATCATCCTGATTACCGACGGAGACGCCTTCCTCGACGAGAAGTGGCTGCAGCGCACCCGTGCCAAGAAGGCGGCGATGGGGTTTGAGCTGCACGCCGTCCTGATCGACACCGGCAGCCATCGCACGTCCACCCTCGAGCCGCTCGCCGATTCGATCTCGTCCATCAAGTCCCTGGCCTCTGATGCGCTCGGAGAGCTCTTCGAGAAGACGTAAGCCCTCTATGAAGAAGGCCCAGGCGGCCTTCTAAAGAGGCCCAAGCCTTCTCTAGCCAGCTAGAGTCCATCTTGAAATTCAGAGTTCGGTCGCATTTTCCACCGATCTCAGCGAAACACGCAATCCTTCCCAAAGGACATCTTGTGAGCGCCCGTTCGGAAATGCCCAAGGTGCAAGGAGCCGACGACCGAGCGACGCAGGCCACGCACCGGTACGCCGAGGAGCGAGGAGGAAGGCGACGCCACAGATGGGGTATTTCCGGACGGGCTAAGCCTTCTCCACCTCCAGGACGTAGAACCCGCCCAAGCTGCTGAAGGGACGACGGCTGCGTCCGAACCACTCCGCGCGACGGAACGTGCCGGCGAGCAGCGGGATTCGATGCACGAACGCCGAAGGCGTGAAGATGCGCAGCCCGTGTGCGGCCACGATCTTGAGGTTGGAAGGGAGGTACCCCGCGCAATCACCAGGCTTGTCCCACCTCGTGAAGACCTCGCCTTCGTGCGTGTCCAAAGCCACCTTGCCGGGACCCGCGAGTTTCTTCGCAAGAAAACGCAGACTGCGTTGGTTGTAGAACTCCAGAAAGGCCCGGCCACCGGGCCGCAAGACCCTGGCGACCTCGGCCAGCGCGCGCTCGATCTCTTGCACGTGTGCCAACACCTTGAAGGAGTAGACGATGTCGAAACTTAGGTCCGTAAAGGGCAGCTCGGTTGCCGTCCCCTGTACGCAGCAAAGCCCCCGCTCCGCGGCCTGTCGCAACATCCCCAACGAGATGTCCACACCCACGGCCCGCTTCGCCAGCGGGTCGATGCGCCTCAACAACGCTCCCGTGCCGCAACCCACCTCCAAGACGTCACGACCTGCGCAGTGCGCCGCGACCATGTCCACCGAGAGGTCGTCGACCAACTTATGGTAGCCCTCATCTCGACCCCGTTCGTACCAATGTGCGAACTTGTCATAGTAGGTCTCGTTATCCAGTCGAGCGTGGTTCGCCATTGCGAGCTCCAAGAAGGGGTTGACGAAGGCCGGCCAAGATAGCCCAACCCAGGAAACTTTGCGACGCCGAAAAAGGAGGACGCTTCGTCTTCTCCCACAGCACCACCAGTCGCCTTACCTCCCAACCCCTCGTGTGCATAATGACGGCCTCGTGAGTGTGAGGCGCCGGTTTAAGCTCAGGATTTTGGAACCCGATGAACAGACGTGATGCCCTAAAAGCTCTTGCCCTCTTGGCAACCCTCGGCGTCCACAAAGACAGCCTCGCCATCGGCGCCTCCTCGAAGTTCGGCTTCGCCAAGCTCGAGTACAGCGGCGGCGACTGGAACCCCCGAGACGGAGCCCTGCGCACCCTGCTCCTCGAAGTCGAGAAACGCACCAGCATCGCGGTCGAACCCACCGCCACCACCACGCGGGCCGATTCCGAAGACCTCTTCCTCAGCCCGTTCCTAGTTTGGACAGGGACGACCTCGTTCGATCCCCTCTCGGACCCCGAAGTCGAAGCCTTGGCCCTCTACCTCCGAGCCGGCGGTTTCCTCCTCATCGACAGCGCCGACGAAACCGTCGGTGGGGCCTTCGATCGCACCGTTCGGGCCGAGCTGAGTCGCATTCTGCCGTCCACGGGGCTCGAGCCGCTCTCGACCGACCACGTCATCTATCGCTCGTTCTTTATGTTGGACCAGCCCTGGGGACGCACCGACGCCACGACCACACTCGAGGGCATCAGTCAGGACGATCGCCTGCTCGTGGCCTATTGCCAGAACGACCTGCAAGGCGCCTGGGCGCGCGACCACTTCGGCACCTACCTCTATGATGTCGTGCCAGGCGGCAAGGACCAGCGCGAGCTGAGCTTTCGCTTCGGCATCAACTGCGTGATGTACGCCCTGTGCGTGAACTACAAAGCCGACCAAGTCCACATCCCGTTCATCCTCAAACGCAGAAAATGGAAAGTCGAATGACGGTTGAAACGACCGCAGATACTGGACCTGGCGCGCGGAGGCTGCGTTGATCGAGACGTGGTCTGGCTTCAATGAGGTTCACTTCCTCCTCCTGGCGAGCTGGAGCCGGGGCGTGCTCATCGCCCTCGGCGTCGCTCTGGTCGTAGTCCTGGTGCTCAGCGCCATCGACCTGAGGCCGATGAGGCCCAGATGGCGCCCTTTCTTGTTGCTCGTGTTGCGCCTGATCGTGCTCTGTGGGGCCTTCGCCATGCTGCTCGAGCCGGCGCTGGAGCTGCGAGACGTCGAGCGGGAGAAGAACCAGATCGCCGTCCTTTTGGATGGCTCGCAATCGATGGAGGTCAAGACCCCACTGGGTCCCACGCGAGCAGAGAAAGGGGCGCGGGCCACCGCACAGCTCGTCGAACTCTACGAGCCACCAACCGATGAGCACCAATTGGGGCTCTACCTCTTTGGCAAAGCTGCCCAAAGCACGACACTCGGCGCGCTGCGTGACCGCGCCGAGGGAGCGCAACTCCCAGAGACCCACATCCGAGAGTCCATCGAAGGACTCGTCGCTGAGTTGGGTTCCAGCGCCATCGGTGGCCTGATCCTCATCTCCGATGGCATCGACAACGGTCGCCTAGGAGGGCGAAATGAAGCTCAGGACCAACCACTGGACGAGGAGACCGTCGAGTTCTTCCGCAGCCTGGGCTTCCCAATTCACGTGCTGGCGGT
>PFUG01000243.1:0-1205 GCA_002789955.1 Deltaproteobacteria bacterium CG_4_9_14_3_um_filter_63_12
ATCGACAACGACACCGTGCGCTTTGGTCGTACCGAGTTCAAGTTCAAGTCGTTGTTCTAGTGTCCCCATTGGTAGGCCCGGACAGCTTATCGCAGATGCGCCAGCGAGAGGCTGCGTAGGTCGCTACGTTGCCTGTGGGCGGAGCTGTGTGCTATTTCTTGGCACTCCGTCAGGTCGGGCGCGCCGTTGCCTACTGGATGCCGAACTACAGGCCTTTCCTGCCAATAGATCTCTACGAAAGAGCGAAGATGAAAGAGACAAGAATGGATGAGCCCATGCGATCTACAAAGAAGCGACCAGCGATCCAATCGCTCTTCTTCTTGTTGTTGATGGCTTTGGGAGTCTTCACTCCCAGCACCTCGTTTGCGCAGAGCATTCTGGAGGTCTTCGACATCAACACCAAAGAGGTGGAGTCGAGCTTCGAGGACTCAGGTGCTGCCAAGATCTCGATCTACTTCAGCGCTCGGCAAGCCAAGGGACAGCCCATTTCTGGGCTGAAAGCCGACAACATCAATCTCCTGATCAACAAAGACGAGCCACCCCTCAAGTCGAAGACGCTGCGCTCATTCAAGGACGGCGATCGGGCGATTGCAGTGGTGGTCGTGTTCCCCATCGCCAAAGACTACATCGAGGAGTTCTACGGGATTCGCTCGAACGTCGCCTCGTTCGTTCAGCAGTTTCGCAGTCTGGATTGGGTGGGAGTGGTCGCCTACGACTCCACCGCCACTCCCTACGCGCCTGTGACGGGCGCCGACATCCCAGGGTTGGCGGATACCGTTCGCGAGATCCAGAACACCGAGGTCATCGAGCCCAACCTGTTTGGCGCCCTGATCCCAGCGGTGAACATGCTCAAGAACCTCGAGGCGAAACAGAAGTACCTGGTCGTCGTTTCGAACGCCGAAGGCGCGATCGTCGGTGATGATAAAGAGGCCACCAAGCGGATTCAGAAGTTCCAGTACTCCATCAAAGAGTTGGGAATCACGCCGATGATCGTTGGGTACACCCCCGACGGACCAGAGGAACTGACCTACAGAAAGTGGCTCAAGCAGCTTGCTCTGGCCGGCGGAACGTACAACGAAGCCGTTGCGATGGACGAGCTTCCCAACGCAATGAACACGGTCTTTGACCTGATCTTCCAGCAGTACATCTTGGATGCTGAGGTCGACCTCAGCGGAGACTTCTGGCTCGAAGAGGGGAAATACACC
>PFUG01000243.1:1251-2435 GCA_002789955.1 Deltaproteobacteria bacterium CG_4_9_14_3_um_filter_63_12
AGAAGGCTGGCTGGCCGGCTCTCTCCAAGGACAACTCCTGGCTGATTTGGATGATCGCTGGCATCGCTGGCGGCCTGCTCTTCCTGGTGCTCTTTATCGTCATCATCATCAAGGCCTTGAAGCGCAGAAAGCAAAGAGTGCAAGAAGCGCCGATGATGATGATGTCCGAACAGCCGCAGCAACAGCAGGACTTCAAGTGTGAGACATGTGGGAAAACCATACCAGATAAGCTGTATGGTTTCCGCGGGGAGTTCTGCATGAGTGGCGGTAAGCCAGACTGCCCCTACTACCAGATGCCGGACAATGGCCGACTCACGATCACCCGAGGTCCATTAGCGGACGTTACCTTCTTTATCAAAGAAGAGATGGTGACCATCGGCTCCTTGATCGACAACTCGGTCGCGCTCGTCGACAACTCCGTCTCCAAGAAGCACGCCGCGATCAAGGTCGATGATGCCAATCGTTACGAGATCAGAGACTTTGGCTCGACCAATGGAACCTACGTCAACAACGATCGCGTACAACGGATGTTCCTGAAGGACGGCGACGTCATCAAGTTCGGAAGTGTGGAGATGACGTTCACGCTGAAGTAGCAAAAGAATCGACTTGAACCCCAAATGAAGCAAGAGAGTGTCCGCGAGCACCGCTTCGAGGTTGCTCGAAACCATGATGGCTGGCGCCTAGATCAGTACCTCACCCACAAGCTGGGCCGACTCACTCGATCGCAGGCGCAGCGCATCATCAAGGTTGGGCATGTCGAGACCAGTTCGTCACGACGAATGAAGGTTGGGCTGATCTTGCGGGAAGGCGATACAATCGTCGTTCGACAAACCTATGGGTTCGAGGCGGATTGGGGAGACCAGGTCCGCGTCCTCGAGGTGACGCCGAGTCGCGTCGTGCTCGAGAAGCCAGCTGGCATGTTGGTTCACCCTACGGCCAACGCCTATTTCAATACCCTGACGGATTGGGCTGAGCGAAGTGGGTACGGCAGACTCCATGTAGTGCATCGCCTCGACCGAGAGACCAGCGGTGTCATCGTCTTTGGCCGCGACTCCACGAGCGCTGGCGAGTTGGGGGCTCAATTCAACGGCGGCGCCGTGCACAAGGAGTATTTGGCGCTCGTGGTCGATAAGGGGCGACGTCATGAGGTCGGCGCGGGTGGAGAGAGCTCGGCTCCGCTTGGC
>PFUG01000243.1:2442-8025 GCA_002789955.1 Deltaproteobacteria bacterium CG_4_9_14_3_um_filter_63_12
CGGGTGGAGAGAGCTCGGCTCCGCTTGGCTTCGACGAGAGTTCGGTACTGCCCCGGTTGAAGGTCTGGAGTGGTTCTTGGGCGGCTGGGACGCGCTGGCTTTGTATCGGGCGTACAGGCGAGCAAGCCCTACTCAAAGTATGGATTGAGGGGGGACGCCAACATCAAATTCGCGCTCACCTTGCGATGTTCGGGACCCCTATTGCGGGCGATAAACTCTATCTGCATGGGGACGTGTTCTATCGAGATTGGCTCGAAGGAAAGGCTGACACCAAAGTGCTCGAGAGGGAGTTTCACGCTTTGCACTCGTATCGACTCAAGATTCCGTGTCTGGGGATCGACGCGGTGGGGAGCCTACCGCCTTGGTGCGGTGAGGACTTCGGCACAGTCATCCCATAGCCCTTCGGGGATGGGGAGTCCGACGTCTGCGCGATAGAGGCTTCGCGTGAGCTCTGGGGCGTCGAGAACCACAAGAGCGGCGTGCGGAGGCACCGATGTCTCGCCCTTGCTGGCTAGGAAGGGGGGGAGTCCGGTTTCCGGCCACCACGCCAAGTCGACGGTTCGACGGGTGCCGTGATCCCAGAGCCGATGGGTATGCTCGGTGGCCTGGAAGGTGCGTTGCTGGGTGAGTGCCGTTTGGTGCTCGCGCTGTCGCCTCCGCACGGTCTCAGGAGACTGTTGCTCCTTGGCTTCGTGCAAGAGTTCAGAGTGGCTCATGGAGAGGGCGCGGCGGTGTAGCCAGCGGCGGAGCCAGAGCTCGAGGGCGATGAAGGTTCCTGCCGCGCCCAGGCCTGACAGGATGGAGTTCCTGAGTTGAGAGACGCTCCAGGCGACGTTGTTGGGGTCGCCGATCGCTATGGGGAGTCGCTGGAGGAGGAGCTTCAGGGACCACCAGAGCGCTAAGAGTACGACGCCCGAGGTGAGCAGCTGGGCACTTCTTTCGAGCATCGCTCTGGCGGAGGGGAGCCCTCGAAAGCGGGGATTTGCGAAGGCATCAGCCGAGAGGTTGAGGCGAGTCTGAACTACGGCGAGGGCGATGAACATGGCGACGAGAACGATGAGGAGCGGCAGCAGCAGACTCAGGACATCCTCGAGCAGAGGCTGGACGTGGCTCACATCAGGTTCGCCGAGGTGTTGGAGCAAGCGGATGGTGTCTGCTGACCATCGTGAGACAAGGTGTTGGCCCCAAGCTGGCAGCACAAGGACGCAGAGGCCCATGACGCCGGCAGCGGCGAGGTTCAGGCTGACGGGGAGATGGCCGCGTCGGCGCGCCTCCGAGAGCCTCTTTGGTGTTGGTTCATGTTGCCCTGGCATCGAGCCAATCTCCGATGATGGGCCAGACCTGTCTCGGCGCGTATTGGCCCAGAATCAGGTCGAGGTGTCCGAAAGGGGCGTGGCCAAAGGAAGGACCGAGCACGACGAACTGCTTGTCCTTGCTGTTCGAGCGATCGAACGCAGCACGGGCGTCGATGGGCGGGAGCAGGGTGTCTCTTTCGGCGGCGACGACGAGGAGAGGGAGGTCGACATCGGGCATTTCGTCGAGGTAGCGGCGTCCCGAGCGCGAGACCAGCTCGGCATGACGCCCGACCCGAAGCAACGCCGCCAAGATGCCGAGGCTCGAGACGTCCCAGCCAATCCGAATTTGCTGAAGCAGCAGGTCCCTCTCAATGCCTCTGGGGTACCAGGCCTGGAAGGGGAGCAACGCCAAGGACGCCCTGGAGTCCGCGAACTTCACGTAATCACTTAGGAGTTGGCCAATCTTCCGTACTGTGAAGGGGGTGAGGGCGAGCTTCTGGGGGATGTGGAGTTGCTTCGCCACGCCGGAGAGGAGTCTGAGCGCAGCAGAGCCACCTGAGAAAGTGAAGATGGCGGACAAGGTGCTGACGCCGCAGAGGCGCGGGGCCAAATCCGGCATTGCGCAGTAGGTGACAAGTCCTCCCATGCTGTGTCCGATGACAAACGTCTTGGCTTGGCCAGAGCGCTCGAGTGTAGCGTCCACCAGCTTCGGGAGGTCGATCTCGATGTATTCGTCCAGATGCTGCGCGAGCTTCGTGCCCAGTTGCCGCGAGCGGCCTACCCCCCGCAGCTCTCCGATGAACACGTCGTAGCCGAGGTGTGCGAGGTATCCGGCGAACGACCTTTTGTTCAGGTGCCAGGTGTACCGGTTCATTCCGAAGCCGTGCACCAAGAGGACAGGGGCTTTGAGCGGGCTCGGCTTCTGATTGCATTGCTGGCCTGAGGTGGCGCCCCGTCGTGTCGCTGTGTTCGCGCGCGCGTGGAGACGCACCAAAGCCAGCTCACCTCCTGATGGAATGGGGACAGCAAGCAGCTCTCTCCTAAACGTCCCCCAAAGTGCGCCATCGATGGCGAATTGCACTTTTTGCGATTCCAGGAGTCGGTACATGACTCACTTTCTTTTGATCTTGAATGGATATGAAGCTTCGACGACGCGACCTTCAGGGGGAGCCGGGAAGATGATCGTCGCAAGCTCAAGGAGGAAGCAGTCCTCGGCGCCTTTGAATTGCTGGGTCGCCTCGAGGATCTTTGCGCCGGAGACGTGTCCATCGGCTTCGATAGTGAAGGCTGCTTTGACCAGGAAGCCATCGGCTGGGAGTGTCAGGCCCTCGAGGTCCTTGTCGTAGCAGGTGGTGAGGGCCTCGCGCCGGGACTTGATCACGGCGTTGATGTCGAGTTTGCCAGCGTCATCGAGTTTGCTCTCGGCCGGAGTATCCCCGGTTAGCGTTGCTGCTCCTCCCATGGGTTTAGGGACTGTCGCGGGAGCGAGCTCATTAGTGGGCGTTTTTTGGTCGGCCTCCACCTTCTGGTTTGGAGTCTCGACGGGAGTTTCGTTGGGAGTGGAAGCGCATGCGACGAAGAGGGCCAAGGAAAGGGGAAAGATGAACTTGAGTGCAGACATCAGAGACCTCGATGGTGTCAGTATTGCGAATGAACTGTTGAGCGCGATGCTCGTGCAATGAATGCACAAAAGCCCCAAGAGCGCCAGAGCCGGTTTGACTTGGCTATCGGCGCTCATATATTCACAGATTCGCTGCGGAGCACCAAAAATGCGCCGGAGCATCTTGCTCAAGACTCGGTGCCGTTGCGGCGAGAGCATCGCGGACCTACTGGCCCGCCGTGTTTCTTTCTTGCTCGTGTCGCGCTAGACAGCCCACGAAGTTCGGTTGTGTAGAAGTTGCTGACCGCGGTGCAAACAATCGAATGCCGTGCACAACCTAGTGAACGGCGCTCGAAGCACTGTCGAGAACTCGACAGTAAAGAGGCCTCCCCAGAATGTTTGGTTCACTGATCAAGAAGATATTCGGCTCGAGTCACACGCGAGCGATGAAGAGAATGCGTCCACTCGTAGAGCAAGTGAACTCCTATGAGGACGCCTTCTCGAAGTTGAGCGATGACGAACTTGCGGCGAAGACCGTCGAGTTCAAAGGGAGGCTCGAACAAGGCTCTTCGCTGGATCTCCTTCTGCCGGAAGCGTTTGCGGCGGTTCGGGAGGCCAGCAAGCGCGTGCTGGGGATGCGCCACTACGATGTACAGATGTTGGGCGGAATTACGCTGCACCAAGGCAAAATTGCGGAGATGAAGACAGGGGAAGGGAAGACGCTGGTTGCCACGGCGCCACTGTACCTCAACGCGTTGGAGGGGAAGGGGTCTCATCTCGTCACCGTGAACGACTACCTGGCCTCCCGCGACGCCGACTGGATGGGGAAGATCTACAACTTCCTGGGGATGGAAGTCGGCAAGATTCTATCCGACATGTCGAATACGGAGCGCCGCCATTCCTATGCCTGCGACATCACCTACGGCACGAACAATGAGTTCGGCTTCGATTATCTGCGCGATAACATGAAGTTCCGGCTCGCGGACTATGTTCAGCGGAAACACCAATACGCCATCGTCGACGAGGTCGACTCGATCTTGGTTGACGAAGCGCGGACCCCACTGATCATTTCGGGCCAGATCGAACAGGACCTGGAGCTCTACTACACGATCAACAAGCTGATTCCGTTCTTGAAGAAGGACGAGGACTACATTGTCGACGAGAAGCACCACTCGGTGACGCTGACCGACGATGGCGTGGAGAAGATCGAGAAGCATGTAGGCGTCGGCAATATTTATGACCCACGACACATCGAGTACCTCCACCATGTGAACAAGGCCCTGCAGGCTCACACGCTCTATAAGCTCGATCAGAACTACCTGATCGTGGACAACAAAGTGGTCATCGTCGACGAGTTCACCGGACGTCTGATGTCAGGACGTCGGTGGTCTGATGGGCTTCATCAAGCCGTCGAGGCGAAAGAGGGCGTACCGATCCAAAATGAGAGCCAGACGCTGGCGACCATCACGTTCCAGAACTACTTCCGAATGTACACGAAGCTGGCTGGCATGACGGGTACAGCGGACACCGAGGCCGAAGAATTCAAGAAGACGTATGGTCTAGACACGCTCGTGGTGCCGACGAACATGCCTCTGATTCGACTCGATCAGCCAGATGTCATCTACCGCTCAGAGCGCGAGAAGATCGCCGCGATCATCGACCAGATCATCGAATGCAACACGAAGGGGCAGCCCATTCTGGTGGGGACGGTGAGCGTCGAGAAGAGCGAGGTCATCTCCAAGGTCTTGAAGCGAAAGAAGATCAGCCACTCGGTGCTCAACGCGAAGAACCACAGCAAGGAAGCGGAGATCGTTGCACAGGCTGGGCGCAAGGGGTCTGTGACCATCGCCACGAATATGGCCGGCCGAGGAACGGACATCGTGCTTGGAGGAAATCCGGAGTTTCTGGCTCGCAAAGCCTCCTCCGAGGAGGAAGGCGGGGACTACGAGAAGTGGTTCGCGCACTTCAAGCAGGTCTGTGAGAAAGAGCGTCAAGAAGTGCTCGAGTCGGGCGGTTTCTACATCTTGGGAACGGAGCGCCACGAGTCTCGTCGTATCGACAACCAGCTGCGAGGCCGTGCGGGTCGTCAGGGTGACCCTGGTGAGAGCCGCTTCTACCTCTCGTTGGAAGACGATCTGATGCGCATTTTTGGTGCGGAGCGGATCGGTGGGTTGATGGACCGGTTGGGGATGGAGCCTGGAGTCCCCATCGAACACAACCTGGTGTCGAAGGCGATCGAGAATGCTCAGATGCGGGTCGAGGGGCGAAACTTCGACATTCGCAAGCAGCTTCTCGAGTACGACGACGTGATGAACCAACAGCGAAAGGCGGTTTACGACTTACGTCACAGTGTCGTGGAGGGCACGAACATTCGCGAGCTGGTGTTCGACATGCTCGAGGCCGTGTTGGTGGCCGTTGCGGAGAATCACGTTGCCGAAGGTGTGATGCACGAAGATTGGGATATTCAGGGCCTTCTCGAGGCGATGAGGCAGATCTGCCAGATCGAGTTCGATATACCTGACCATATTCGCAACTTCCGCGACAAAATTCTGGAGCATCTCTGGTCTCAAATGGAGGCTGCCTACCGACAGAAAGAGCAGGAGTTCCAGTATCTGGCAGATCGATACAACGAGCGTTATTCGTCGGAAGAGGAGGGCTTCCAGCCCAAGACCGGCGGTGAGATCTTTG
>PFUG01000243.1:8041-33335 GCA_002789955.1 Deltaproteobacteria bacterium CG_4_9_14_3_um_filter_63_12
TTCTACCTCAAAGAGATTGATCAGCAATGGCGTGAGCACCTCAATGAGATGAGCGCGCTGCGGGATGCCATCGGCCTACGAGGCTATGCGCAGAAGGACCCGAAGCAGGAGTACAAGCGCGAGGGTTACGACATCTTCGTCGAGATGCTCAACCGAACGAAATCCAATGTCGCTTCGCAGATCTTCCGAGTGAAGGTTCAGCGGGAGGAGGATGTTGGGATTCAACCGGTGCTTCAAGCTCCAAAGAAGGTCCAAGAGATTGCTCCCGCCGAGACGGCGCAACAGGTCGCCACGGAGTCTGCGGACACGCCGGCAGAGGCGTTGCCCACCAAGGTCACCACCGTCGTCAGGGAAGAGCCGAAGCTGCGCAGAAACGATCCTTGCTGGTGTGGGTCCGGCAAGAAGTACAAGCAATGCCATTGGCGAAAGGACACTCAAGGCCAAGCCAACCCATAACAGGTCGAAGCCAGAGATGTGCACGCGCCATGGTAGGTAAGGAGAGCTGAGTTGAACTACAGGCTAATCCTGCTGCGCCATGGTGATGCTGCAACTGACAACGCGACTGATCACGACCGTTCGTTGACAAAGTGGGGGATGGTCCAGGCTCAGACAGTATCGGCGGACATTCTCGGTGGTGGGTGGTTGCCAGAGCACTGCCTGTCGAGCACCGCAAGGCGGGCGGAGCAGACCGCAGAGTGGCTATCGGACACGCTGCCGTCGATGACCAGAGTGACAAAGGGAGCGCTCTACCTCGCTTCGTTCAATAAGGTCATCTCGGTCATCTCGGGCTCGAACCCCACGGCGGCCACGTTGGCGGTCGTGGGGCACAACCCAGGGCTCAGCGACTTGGTCTTTAAGCTCTCCGGCGTCTGGGTCGTTTTGGGAACTGCCAATGCTGCCTTGCTCCAGCAGTCGGTCTTTGCATGGAGCGACCTAGATGCGAGCCAGGGGTCTTGGGAGTTGGTCCAGGTGCTCCGCCCTGATTAAGGGGCCTTGAGGTGGCTCTTCAGGAGCGCCGCCATGGTGGCCACTCTCTTCACGTCGACTGGAGCGGAGAGTATGCCACCGTGCTTCAGCCAACTTCCGACGATGGCGCCATTGACCAGAGGAGCGAGTCGTTCAACGTTTTCGGGTGTCAGTCCTGAGCCGATGAAGAGAGGAACGCCGCTCGAGGAGCTCTGCGCTGCGCGCAGGGTGTTCGCATCGACCTCTGCGCCGGTTGCCTGACCTGAAACGATGATTCCGTCGGCGTGCCCCCGTCCAAACGCTTCTTTGATGGCCGAGGCCATTGAAAGAGGTGCCAACGGCGAGGCATGCTTCACGAGCACGTCGGCGAGAATCCGAATGTTCGTTCTCCCAAGCAGTTGCCGGTATCTCAGGGTGTGCTGGGCTTCACCTTCGATGATTCCTTGGTCTGTGACATAGGCACCGGTGTGGATATTGATCCGAATGAAGTCCAGTTCGGCAGCAGCGGCGATCCCAAGGGCCGAGTACGCGTCGTTTCGGAGGCAGTTGACCCCCACTGGGAGGGAGAAGCGGCGTTTGGTCTCGTGGGCGATCAAGGTCAGCGCAGCGACCTGATGAGGAGGGACCCGATCGCCGTGAGTGCCTTTGTGGAATGGGCTGGACCCGAAGTTCTCGACGATGATCCCGTCGGCGCCACCCTGAGCGAGGGCGTCTGCATCGATGAAGGCCCGTCGTAGGACCTCGGAGAACCCTCCGACCTGGTGTCCAGGGTCCCCTGGCATGGCTGGCACATGTACGACCCCGATGAATCCACGCAGCATCGTTTCCTCCAGGTGATCGAGGCGCTCAGCTCAACGCCAGAGTGTCGAGCGGAACGGCTTGGGCGCTGCGAACGAGGTACTCGAAGATCTCGAGGTCGTCCTCTCTCGCAAGTTAATTTCGTTGAGATCTTGCAGCGTCAGGAGCGCTCGGCAGGCGGTTTCTTGTGCACTCTCGACCTTGCCTGTGAAGACGAGAGCGATGGAGTCGTCGGAGCGTTCGACTCGAAGGAGACCTTCGAGTTGGACCCCCATTCGAAGTGCAGCCTCAAGAAGGATGCCCCTTGGGCGATCCGTCCAGCGGCAGAGCCCAAGGGCGTTCTTCGCTCCGGTTGGTCAGCAAGAACTGCTCGCCCAAGCAAGCGACGAGCTTGAAAGTTCAGTCTGGTTGATGGGGCTGCATGAAGTCTCCGCTGGGGCTGGGTCGAATGGGATGCGGACGCGAGCGCACGGTTGGCAACCACAGCCAGCTCGTTTGCACGGATGCACGCCCGCAAACAGCGCTCTCGAAGAGACATTGCGCTCCACCATTCCCGCCATTTCCAGCGTTTGTTCAGGTAGACAGTCGAATGTGGTCCTTGACCAATTGATCGACGATGGAGGGGTCAGCGAGGGTCGAAACATCCCCGAGGTCGGAGTAATCGCCTGCCGCAATCTGTCTCAATATTCGCCGCATAATCTTCCCCGAACGGGTCTTAGGAAGCCCAGGGACGAGCTGGATATGGTCAGGGGTGGCGAACGGTCCAATCACCATCCGCACCTGCTGTTTGAGTGCCCCAATGAGCTCTTCTGGGTGGTCTTCTGCGAGGAAGTCGGCGCGCACGTACACGAAAGCGTAGATTCCGGTTCCCTTGATGTCGTCGGGGAACCCGACCACCGCTGCTTCGGCGACGTCCTCGTGTTGGATGAGAGCGCTCTCGAGTTCAGCGGTACCCAGTCGGTGTCCTGAGACGTTGAGCACATCATCGACACGCCCAGTGATCCAATAGTAGCCGTCTTCGTCGCGCTTGCAGCCATCGCCGGTGAAGTATCGGCCAGGGAACTTCTCGAAGTAGGTGCTGATGAACCTGGAGTGATCGCCGTAGATGGTCCGGGCTTGCCCTGGCCACATCTGCTCGAGACAGAGGTTTCCTTGCACGTCATAGCCGAAGAGCTCCTGTCCATTGTCATCGACCAAGACCGGTTTGATGCCGAAGAACGGCAACGTGGCAGAGCCGGGCTTGGTCGGTGTCGCCCCAGGCAGTGGGGAGATCAAGATGCCCCCGGTTTCGGTTTGCCACCAAGTGTCGACCACCGCGCAACGGCCCTCACCGATGACGTCGTGGTACCACATCCAGATCTCAGGGTTGATGGGTTCACCGACCGTTCCAAGAATCCTGAGAGAGGAGCGGTCATAGCGTTTGACGGGCTCGTCGCCGTGCCTGGCGATGGCGCGAATGGCGGTTGGCGCGGTGTAGAGCACGGTGACCTTCAGATCCTCGACGATCTGCCAGTAGCGGCTGGCGTCGGGGTAGAGCGGTGTCGACTCGAACATGACCGTCGTCGCCCCGTTGGCGAGCGGTCCGTAGACGATGTAGCTGTGGCCAGTAATCCAGCCGATGTCCGCGGCACAAAAGTAGACGTCGTCGTCATGGATATCGAAGACGATTTCGTGGGTGTAGGAGGCGTAGACCAAGTACCCCGCGGTGCTGTGCAGCACGCCCTTTGGTTTTCCAGTAGAGCCCGACGTGTAGAGGATGAAGAGCGGGGACTCGGAATGCATCCACTCGACGTGGCAGGTGGCGCGTTGCCTCTTGGTTTCTTCATGCAGCCAAAGGTCTCGGCCTGCCTGCATGGGGACCTCGGTGTCGGTTCGCTTGGCGACCAAGACAGTGTCGACCATGGAAAGGCCGTCGATGGCGCGGTCGGTCGTCGCTTTGAGAGGAATGGTTCGGCCGCCACGCAGCCCCTCGTTGGCGGTGACGACGATTCGGCAACCCGCGTCGAGGATGCGTTCGCGGAGCGCTTCCGCCGAGAAGCCCGCGAAGACGACCGAATGCACGGCGCCAATGCGAGCGCAGGCGAGCATCGTGTAGACCAGCTCAGGAATCATGGGCAGGTAAAGACAGATGCGGTCCCCTTTCTTGACCCCTTGGGAGAGCAAGACGTTGGCGACTCGGCCCACGTGTTTCTTGAGCTCGCGGTAGGTGATGTGTTGGTACTCGCCAGCTTCATCGGCGGCCCAGATGATGGCGGTCTTGTCGGGTTGGTTGATGACGTGGCGGTCCACACAGTTGTAGGCAGCGTTGAGCCGCCCGCCGGCGTACCAGGACATATCGACGTCTTCGAGATCGACCTCCATGATGGACATGGGGGGGTGGAACCACGTCAGCCGCTCGGCCTTCTCCGCCCAAAATCCCTCGGGATCCTCGATGGAGTTGCGGTATTGCCGCTCGTATTCGTCCATTCCGAGGACGTGTGCGCCTGTCTTGAATCTTGCCTTGACGTCGATCATTGAGGACCTTTTCGCGGTTGTCTTTGCCGACCGCTCATTGCTGACGTGTTGCCATGACAACTACGCGTGATCGAATGTCGCTGTTGACTCCCATCGAACAATCCCCTCAGCGCGCACGAGACCCTTGTGTCGAGGTCTAGACCGCCAAAGGGGCACGAGTAGAGGCGACCACAATTTCAGGCTCGAGGACGAAACGTCAAGCGGCCCGATAGCAGTCGGTCGTCAACGGAGCTCATAGGTGGCTTGCGCGAAGAGCCCGAATGTCCAGTACAGCGTGAGGTGGTCGTCGGGGTAAGTCGCACCATCGAAGACCGCGTCGTTCTGGGAGAGCAGGTTGAGCCCCAGTGTTGGCCCCAGTTCGAGGAGGAGAGGGAACTGCAACCCGAGCTCCAAGCGGTAGGCCGCCTCGAGAGTCGTCGCAAAGCCGTTGAGATCGTTGTCGCTCGAGAAGTCGATGGAGTCCTGTTTGATGTGGCTGAAGATGCTCCCGTGGTCGTAGCCAAGGAACAGTGTGGCCGACAGAGAGAATGGGAGTTCGAGCCGAGTCAGGACCCCAAGCGAAGGCAGGACCACGCTGGTTTCGTAGGTGCGCGAGGCGCTTTCGTCTAGGTGGCCATAGGTGCCAATGCGCGCACAGAGTCCCACAGCGAAGCGCTCGGCGATGCGGACCGCGATGCTGGCGCTAGCTCCCCCTCCGATGCCCAGAGGAACCTCACCGCCGATGGAGGGGTCCGAGTCGCTGAGCGAGGCCGCGGCGCCGCTAGCTTGCACGCTGACGACCAGCTCAACGGCACCGACGTTTGTACCGTTGAGCAGGAGAAGCAGAGCAACCACGAGCGACGCGCCGCATTTCACAGCCTTCTCTCGGTAATGACGAGCTGGATTCTCTGATTGGCCGCTTTGGCTTTCTTCGACGTTCCCTTGGCGATTGGCCGTGTGGACCCTAGCCCGACGGCCTGTAATCTCGAGGCCTCCACCCCACGGGCGACCAGGTAATCGAGGACGGCTTGTGCCCGGCTCTGGGTGATGTCGATGGCTTCTTGCCCCGTCGCACCGAAGCTTCCATGCCCCTGGATTTGCACCTTCTTGATGCCGGGGTTGGCGAGGAGAACGAGGGCGACCTGGTCCATGGCACTGGCGGACTTCGTCTCATCGAGCGCATGCTCGGTCGAGAAGGCCAGGGGTGCCAGAAGCTCGATGGTGCTGACCTCGAGTTTGTACGCGGCGGGACCTTCGTCTGGACATCCGTCGTCGTCGATGACCCCATTGATGGTCTCCTTCTCGGTTGGGCAGGCGTCCGAACGGTCCATGACCCCATCTTGGTCGTCGTCGGGGTCGAGACAGCCGTCGTCATCCTCGAACTTGTCGAGGTCCTCGGCCTGGTCGGGGCAGCCGTCACCCTTGTCGGGGAGCCCGTCAAAATCGTTGTCTTCGTCTGGGCAACCGTCGTTGTCTTCGAAGCCATCGAGGTCCTCAGCGCGGTCTGGGCAACCATCCACGGCGTCGGTGAAGCCGTCGAGGTCGTTGTCTTCGTCTGGGCATCCATCGGCGTCCTCGAAGCCATCGGGATCTTCGGGCTCATTCATGCAGGCGTCGAGGTCGTCGTTGATGCCATCGCCATCCTCGTCGAGGTCTGGGCACCCGTCGTCGTCGAGGGTCTCGTCGAAATCCTCGGCGTCATTGGGGCAGGAGTCCACATTGTCCGGGATGGTGTCCTCGTCGTTGTCCCCGTCCTTGCACCCATCGGCGTCTTTGAACCCGTCGATGTCTTCGGCTTGATCGGGGCACTCATCGTCGCGATTCGCGATCCCATCTTTGTCTCGATCGGGGTCCAGAGGGGCGTATTCGGCCCCGAAGAGCACTCTGAAGTTCGGCACGCCAACCCCCGCACCGATGCCACCTCCGCCGCCAGCGGTGAAGTTGATCTCCGACTCGGTGAGCAGCGACAGTCCGAGGAGCCACTCGAAGGGTTGATAGAAATCCTCGCCGAGGTCAGAGCTCAGAGGCGCGGTGCCAAAGCCTTCGGCGTTGACGCGGAGCAGCTTCTCGACGAGCTCGTAGCGGGCGCCGAGCTTGTAGTCCAGGGTGTGGGAGGCGCGAACGTTCTGGGTGACGGACTCTTCGCGGAACGTGGCGCCGAGGTTGGCGGCGACCACCAGCGGGCCCCGAGCGAAATCGCCGATGATGACGGGCGAGACCGCAAGAAAGCCGTCGCCGAGGAAGTCCTCTTCAGCGCCGGTCGGGACGGAGAAGGCGAGCCCGCCTGCCAGTCCGAAGCCACAATGGTCCTCTCGGTTGAGGATGGTCGCTTTGCCGGTGAGCCGAAGGTCGCCGACGGAGTTGTCATCAAGGACTCGACCGCCAAAGACCCCCTCGTTGAGGAGGATGAAAGGCATCACGACTCCGAACTCCATCCAGTCGGCGACGCCCATAGACACGCCGAGGTTGAAGCTCGCCGTGCCTTCGACGATGGGGCCCTGGTCGGTGACGAGAGGCTCATGAGCGTAGTCGGCGAGGGCACGGATGCCGACGACGAGGTGGTCGAGGACCTCGCTCTGTTCAGTGGAGTAGATGCTGAATGGACCTGCTGCGGGAAGGAAGTGTCGCAAGTCAAAAGAGGCTTGTGTCTCTGTTTGAGCCAAGGCGAGCTGTGGAAGGAGGGCGATGGCGGCAGCGATCCCGACGAGCACTGTGCGGAGTAGCTTCATCTTCGCGAATCTCCTCAAAACCAATGGATATCGAGCAGTGCGAAAGTCTAGTCGAAGAGCGGTGAGGAGCAAGCGACCCGAGATCGGCTCCCCATGAGCGGCAAGAAACCGGATCAGTCTGGAGCCGGGGTGCCGAAAGCCAAGATCGAGGCGAGAAGTTCTGGAACCCGCGCCAGTTCCTCGGCAGAGAGCAGCTCAGAGCTCAAGACGAGCGCTCGTAAGCTCGAGCCTGGGAGGAGTTGAGCTTCGGCCCGAGGACGTGCAGCGGGGATGCTGTCGCCATATTCCAAGTAGAGCCCGGTTGGAAACTCGAGCGAACCCCCTTGAAAAGTACGCAAGCCGCTGGTCATCCCTGCGACCTCAAAGAAACAGAAGGCGCGGCCATCGGCGCGGGTCTCTAGGCGACAGGGGCCGAAGGTCGCCCGGCTTTTGTCCGTTAGCGCCTCTCGACCCGCCGGTCCTTTGGGGGTGAGGCGCAGGCGCTCTCTGGGGGCGAGCTCTTCGTCGACGCCGCAGCCGAAGGTCAATTGCTCATAGGGTTCGACGAGCGCGCAGACGGCCTCTCGACCGAGGGCGCTGAGTTGAAACTGGCACTCTAGTCGATAGGCGACCTCTTTCATTCGCTCGAGGCAGGGAAGGGATGGGTCCAAGAGCACTTGCAGCCCTTCGTCCTGGAGTGCGAGCACTCGCGGTGGAGCCGGGGGTTTCTCGACGTGAAAGAGGTCGCAGCTGGTCACGAGGAGCAACGCACAGAGACCGAGCGCGAAGCGCTTGGCCCGGGATCGACGGCGGTCATTCGAGTGGTCGACAGCCATGAGTCAGCCCACCAACGCGCGGTGGAGAAGCTCGATGGGGTGGAGGGCCATACGTCCTGTGCCGTCTTTGATCTGGTGACGGCAACTGGTTCCTGGTGCCGCCACGAAATCTTGCGCTGCACTCATGCGCACCGCCGGGAAGAGCACGAGCTCGCCGATCTCCATGGAGAGATCGTGGTGCTGGAATCCGAACGAGCCAGCCATCCCGCAGCAACCGCTGGGGATGGAGACCACCTCATAGCCTGCCCGAGTGAGTGCCTCGACGACGGGAGCGTTACCGACGAGCGTCTTCTGATGGCAATGGCCATGCAGATGTACCCGTCCCTTCTTTTCATTGCTGTGTTGAAGCAGCGAGCCGACGAAGGCATCGACCAAAGCGACGTGTTTCGCGACGGTTTGCGCTCTCTCTTTGAGGTCTTTCGCGACCAAATCGGGGTACTCGTCCAGAAGAGTCAGGATCTCGCTAGGTTCTATGCCTACGATAGGGACCCCTCGAGCCGCGAACGGGTAGAAGATCTCGACATTCTCCTGGGCGATCTGCCTCGCCTCTCTGAGCAGCCCCTTCGAGAGCTGCGGCCGACCGGCCGTAGGGTGTTCGACGACGAGCACGTGGTAGCCAAGGAGCTCGAGCACCTCGAGGGCCATGAGGCCGAGTTCTGGCTCGTTGTAGTCGGTGAAGAGGTCGACAAAGAGGACGACCTCTTTGTCGCTCTCGAGGTTCTGGAAGGTCCTCGAGGCCAGCTGTTGTCGCAGTGTTCGTCGGGCGAAGTTCGGCAGGTCTCGTCTTGGGTCGACGCCGAACGCGGCGCTCAGCAGCTTGCGGCCAAGCCAGGTTCGCGTGCCCCAGTTACTCAGTCGCCCAAAGCGCTGCGCCCACTCGTAGCCGAGCTCTGGGCTGCCCAGGCCGCGATTGGCCAGCGGGGTTCCCAAGCGGTCGAAGCGCTGCTGCAGGAACTCGGACTTGAGCTTGGCCATGTCGACGCTGGCGGGGCACTCACTCTTGCACCCTTTGCACGCCAAGCAGAGCTCCAAGGCTTGGTCCAGCGCGTCCGAAGTCCAGGTTCGGTTAGGGTCTTCTCCCAACAGCAGGCTGCGGAAGACGTTCGAACGTCCGCGTGTCGTGTGTTTCTCGTCGCGGGTCGCCATGTAAGAAGGACACATTGTGCCCCCCGCCGTCGCCAGCTTTCGACACGCTCCGGCGCCATTGCAGCGTTCGACGGCCCGCAGGAGGTCACCGTCCTCACTGTACGAGAAGAAAGTTCGGGGGGCGTCGACCCTGCGGTCAGGGAGGAAGCGAAGGTCGGCGTCCATGGGGAGCGGATCGAGGATCTTCTTCGGGTTCAAGATCCCGGCCGGGTCGAAGCAGTCCTTGAGCTGCTGCATCACCTTGGTGATCTCAGTGCCCAACATCATTTCGATGAGCGGACTGCGCAGGCGTCCGTCTCCGTGCTCGCCTGAGAGTGTGCCTCGGAACTCCCTGACGAGCTCGGCGACCTCTCGAGCGATGCGCTTCATCTTCTCGACATCCTGGCGTTTTTTAGGGTTCAGCTCCGGCCTGAGGTGGAGCAAGCCCACCGAGGCGTGGGCATAGTAGACACACTTGGTGTCGTGCTTTTCCAGGATCTTGGCGAAGCGGCGGATGTACTCAGGAAGATCGGCGACGGCGACGGCGGTGTCTTCGACGATGGTGACGGGCTTGAGGTCGCCCCTGATTCCCATCAGCAGGCCCAGGCCTGCTTTGCGCAGCGCCCAGGCCTTGAGCATCTCCTTGGCGTCGAGGTGAAGGTGAGCGGTGCCCAAGCCGCTCTTTTCCAAGGCCTTGACCAGCGCTTCGCTGTCCCGAGTGATGGCCTGCGGGCTGTCCCGATAGAACTCGATCAGCAGGACCGCTTCTGGGTCCCCGACGAGCCATCCACGGTTTCGTTCTTGCTCGATGTTGTCCCTGGTTGCCTCCAAGACCCGTCGGTCCAGGAGTTCGACGGCAGCGGGCTCATGGTCGACCGCGATCACGGCGGCGCGCAGGGCTTCATCGAGAGCATCGAAGTGTGAGGCCACGAGCCCCTTGAACTTCGGTGTGGGGACAAGGTTGAGCGTGGCCTCCGCGGTGAGGGCGAGGGTGCCTTCGGTGCCGCATAGGAAGCGCGCGAGATTCCAGGGCTGGCCGGCCTCGCTGAAGAGCTTGGTCGAGGCGAGGAAGTCGAGCGGGTAGCCCATGTTTCGGCGCAGCACTTCGGGTTTGGGGAAGCGCGCGCGGATCTCATCGAGGTGATTGCTCACTGCGGCGTGGAGCTGCGTCTGTATTCGGCCTTCGAGAGAGTCCGCCGCGGCGCTGGCGCGCTGGGCCTGCGCGTCTTGGTCGCCCCAGACGACCAACGAGCCGTCGCTGAGGACGAACTGCGCAGAGAGGACGTGGTCGAGCGTGGTCCCGTAGCGGATCGAGTGGCTCCCACAGGAGTTGTTGCCCATCATCCCGCCGATCATGCAGCGGTTCGAGGTGGAGGTGTCGGGGCCGAACATGAGGCCGTGAGGGGCCAAGGTGCGGTTGAGTTCGTCCAGGATCACACCAGGCTGAACTCGCACGCGTCGATTCTCGACATCGAGCTCGAGGATCGCGGTCATGTGTTTGGAAATGTCAACTACAAGACCGTTCCCGACGCACTGCCCGGCGAGGCTCGTGCCGGCGGCTCTGGGAATGAGCGGGACTTTGAGTTGGGCCGCCCATTTGACCAACGTGACTAGGTCTTGAGTGTTCGCAGGGTACGCGACGCCAATGGGTTCTTCGGCGTAGAGCGAGGCGTCGGTAGCATAGAGCATCCGATGCAAGGGGTCCCACAGGAGCTCTCCCTGCAGTTGGGCCTCGAGCTGACTGAGCTCGCTCATGGAGACTTTGGGATTCGGGCTCGTGGGCATTGGCTTGCTTGTGGTGTTGGCGATCGGAGTACGCTCACTTCAAGGCGCCTAGTGTAACGCTTCACATGTGTCCGTGCTTATGAGCGTGGCCTTTCAGGGAAGCAGGGCTCTGCCCTGACCCGCCGGGGGACTTTGTCCCCCGGACCCCCAATGACTTTCTTTTTTCTGTAATCAACAACATGCCGGTATTTTTGAAGAATTCCTGAGGATTGGGGGGCGCTCCTTGCAGTCAATAAACATGGAGAGTCATGACGGTTTACACTAGAATCTGGGAAGTGGCAGCTCGACCTCGAACGGAGCAGGCTCGACCCAGCAGGGCTCGGCATCCTGGAGACGAGAGAGTGCGCGTTCTTCGGTGTCGTTTCAAGGGCACTGCAAGGAATCCAAGGAATCCATCGGTCGCGCGAAGGGACGCAGCGGGCTCGTTTCGAGGCAGCTTGGCGCTCAGTAGCGCGCGAACTTTGATTGACTTGGGGTTGGTCACCCTGGAGTCAAGGGGTTCGCTAGTTTCCGTATTGAGGGGTCCTCAAGGGACCGTGCTCCGCGATGTATCGCAGGGTGAATTCGTCACCCGTCAAGGGTCAACGAAGTTCGCTAAGCGGCCAGTCACGTAGATATTCTTGTCTAGCGGTCAACGGCCAGCAAAAGAAATTCTTTTGCTTGCCGTTGACCGCCAGGCATCGAAATCGACGTGGTTGGCCGCGGAGAGAAGCCAGTTGCCTTTGAAAGTCGAGAGAATTGTCGTCCACGCGCGAGGAAGAAGGCCCAGAGATGCCGATGGCGACTTGGTGGGCGACGATGACGGTGGTCCACATAGAGAGACAGGCGCCGATGTACATGAGGAGGATGCGACCGGCATAGCCCCATCCTCCCATGAGTATCGTCCATCTGGCTCAAGCGAGCACCTCGGCTCAGTCAACCGAGAGGTCGTAGGTGTAAACACCAGGTGGGCAGGCACTGATGCCAGAATAGACCGCACGAACGCCAGCGGTTTCGGGAGGATCGGTATCCCCACCAGTAGCGTCACCAACAAATACGGAGTCGACTAAAGGCACCGCGAATGGGCCGATGGTGCTTTCGACAGTGCAGATTTCGACCGCGCAATTGCACGGCGGACCGCTGGCACATTGATGTCGCAACGTCCAGGGGATGTAATAGGTGTCCCGAGCGGTATGGGATTTGGTCCCGTCTGTGTACATGAAACTGAGCGTGCCAGTGCCGATCTTGGAGAGGTCGACCTTGGTGCCGCCATAAATCACGTTGCCATTGTAGTCGGACACGTACAGCTCCAAAACGGAGTCAGGAAGCTGGAGATCGGCGTCAGGTATGGGGTTGGTGGAACCCGATATCAGTCGGAATCCCGCTTTCTCACCGCCGTCGAATGTTGCTTTGTCACCCACACCACAGGCGACTTCGACGATTCGGGTCTCGGTCCAGATCAAGCGGTTGGAGTCCCACTGATTGTTTGGTCCGTCCCATTGGCTATTGCCGTTCACGTCGGTAAAAGGCTCGCCAGCGTCGCGGGTCGAGTTGTCGTTGACATCGACGAACGGCTCGGCGAGGTCGACGAAGACTTCGCCCGCGTCGTAGAGGCCGTTTTGATTGTTGTCGACGAACTCCTCTTCGCCGTTGGTGAAGGCGATGATGGAGACCCAACCGTCCCTCTGATTGTGAATCTTGTTTGAGAGATCGGTCCAACGGATCTCTCCGGTCAAGGGCGGGACATCAGTGGGCAGCGGGCCGAAGGTGTGGAACACAGTCTTGGAGGTGCCGATGGAGGTCCCTGAGGGGGAGGTGTTGATGGGGCTGTCGACGACGCCCCCCTCGGTTTGGTAGGAGACCGGGGTCGGGATCCCAATGGGGTTCGTGAAGCGATCTTGAAGCGTCACGGTGCAGTTGATGTCCGACATGACCAAGGAGCCGATGCCATCGGTGTCGACGAGGGCCGGTGTGCTCTTCTTTGCGCAGCTGAAGGTCATCCCGCGGTGGGTTGGCTTTGCGCCGACGATGGCGATGGAAGGGGTCACAACTTCATCACTTACGATTCCCACAGTTGTGCTGGCCCGAATGGAGAAGTTGGTCGCGATGCGTCCTGAATCGACGGTGAGCGAGACGAGGCCGTTGATGGCGGTGGCGCTGGTCGGACGCAAGGTGACGCTGGTCTCGGCACCAGAGTCGAAGGTGACGAGGATGCCGTCGGGGGGCACGAGGTTGGTCGAGACCGAGTCGCTGCCGGTGAGGCGGAACGAGATGATGTTGCTTTCTTGGTAGCCTGAGGTCTGTACGCCCATCTTGTCGAACTGGACATTCGCGACGTTGATCGAGGACAGGCCGACAATCTGGACGAGGAGGGTCTTACTGACCGCGGCTGTCGCGCTGGGTGGCGCGATGTCGGCGCGGGCTTCTACGTCCTTTCCTGGCAACTCACCGGTGCGCCAGGTGGCGGTGGCCAAGCCGGCCGCGTCGGTCGCGACGGTCAGGGTAGAGGCACCGAAGGCCTCGTCGATTCCGCCCTTGTCGACATAGAAGGTCACGTCGACGCCGGCGCGGTTCCCAGTGTTGTCGGAGACGTGGGCGGTCAGGGTCACAGTGGCGGTGCTGGTGGCCAAAACGCGGGCCTTGTTGGCGCTGAATTCCAGACGGTCGGTCCCGGGATCGACGACACAGGAGGTCGAGGCGAGTTCGCAGAGTTTTCCGGTCCCGCAGACCAGCGTGGCGCAGTCTGGGTCGATGCAGTCGTTCAGCCCGTCACAGTCGTTGTCGAGGGTGTCTCCGCAGGTCGATTCGTTTTGCTGCAGTCCAGGGCAGGCACATTGGCCGGTCATGCACACCAGGCCGTTGCCCTCGCAGGTGATGTTGTCGCAGTCGTCGTCCTGGCAGTCGACCAGACCGTCACAGTCATTGTCGAGTCCATCGCCGCAGATCGCTTCGACGGCTCCCCCAGGACAGGTGCACGCGCCGGCGTCGCAGGACTTGCCGTTGAGCCCACAGACCTTGTTGTTGCAGTTGGCCAGGTCGGCGCAGTCGACGAATCCGTCGCAGTCGTTGTCCTGGTTGTCATCACAGGCCGCTTCGATGTGGGAACCCTCAGGGTCCCCTGGGCATCCGCAGGTGGCATTGCTGGCGATGCACTGCAACTCGATGTTGTTCGGAGCCAACGCGGGGTCGACGCAGGTCGAGAGATCGCAGCTCGGATCCTGGCAGTCGGCGAGGCCGTTGCAGTCGTTGTCGAAGCCATCTTCACACGAGGTCTCCTCGACCTGGTCGGCGAAGCAGCTGCATTCACCCTGGTCGCTCCAACGAGCGCCAGTCGAATCACAGGGCCGACCAATGCAGTTGTCGTCTGCGCCGTCGGTGAGTCCGTCGCAGTCATTGTCGCTGCCGTCTTGGCAGTCTTGGACTGTGGCGCCTTCGTCGCCCTCGGCCGAACACGAGCAAACCCCGACCGAACAGGTAAAGCCGTTCTCGGCACAGGCGGCCAGGTCGCAGTCGGGATCGTCGCAGTCCGCCAACCCGTCGCAGTCATTATCGAATCCGTCTGAGCAGCTGGACTCCACGGTCTCCGCCAAGGACGGCTCGTCCTCGGGCATGCAGACCGTCTGGCCGTCGACGCACTGATTTCCATTCGCAAAGTCACTGCAACTCAGCGCATCGAAGTCGGTAGGAGGAGGCTCACGTTTTTCGTTCTCGACACATCCCGCAAGAGCGAGGGCAACGAGAGCGATCGACGCAAATAATCCCACGAGTCTTTCGTGCGTTCGCGTGGTTGGCATTGGCATTGGTAGTTCCTTATCGGAGCGGACTCGATCCCGAGCCGGGCGGTGGACGATTCATTGAACGACGCTAAGGTGTTCGGCACACACAGTCAAACATTCGACATCTTCGCCGCTATCAACGAACTTGTCGGGCGCGTCCCGCGCGCGACTCTTCGGGCTGACGCCACTCTCCGCCATCCCTGGCGACGAGTTCTCGCGCCAACGTCGCGACGATTCGGTATGCTGCGAGCGCTGGGACGTCATGGTCCAGAATCACGGTGGTTTTGATGCAAATCCGCCACATTGCGCCGTTCAATAAAGAAATCCGCAACCTTTTCGCTCCGATTGCCGATAACTGTCAGAAACCATTACCCACCCAAAGGGACAAGAGATGGCGGACTCACTCGCTCCAAGAACAAGATTATCGGACACCATCAAATCGATGAACGATGGGTTGGTCCAACGCAAGAAGTCGGTCGAGACCACCCGCAAGTTCATAGAGCCCCTCTTGAAGTCAGGAGGTCTGGACGACATTCGCATTCTGCAGACAGCGCACTCGAAGCTCGAGCTGCAGAGTTTGACGACCATCGGCCTGGAGTCCGAACGCATCTCACTCTGTGAGCAGCTGCAAGCGGCCGCAGCGGAGGCTCGTCGAGAGGTACGCAACCGGGTGATCAACGAGCTGCACAGCCTCTTCAACGAGAGCGACGTGCGGCTCGAGGTGCTCAGCGAGACGCCGCCGACCCTCTCGATTCCTCCGTTCACGGTCGAACTCGACGTTCCCCAAGGGCTCGCCCGAATCCTCTACGCGCGCAGCGTCGTCACGGAGGTCGCGCTGGCAGCCGAGGCCATTTTCGAGGCCCGAACCCAAGCCATGGGTTGGATACGCGAGCGTGCGGTCGAGTCGTCTGCCTTCTTCGACAAGCTGCGCGTCGCCTACCAGATGCTCTTGGTGGAGTTTGGGGGCCAGGTCGGCGACCGCATAGACCTCGTCGACCTCTTTGCGCCGCTCACCCTGCTGCAGGTCGAGCGCTCCAATTGGCGCAAGATGAACTTTTCGAAGCTCGCCGATTTTCCGCGCTACTTGCTCTCGTACCAACTCAGCCGACTGCGCCGAGATGGACTCCTCGAAAAATCTGGCTGGCGCCTCGAACTCGGCACCGCAACCGGCGGCAGCACCAAGAACAAAGCGAACGTGCTGTATGTGCCGCACTCAACGAACGACGGTCAGTACTACCTCTCACTCAGATTTACGGAGAAATGACGGTCGTTGTCGACCTCTCCCCCAGCATATCGTTCGCGCAGTTCCTTGACTTGAAGGAACTGGTCGTCGCGAGTCTAGTCTGCGATACCCGCGCGAGACTTTTGCGACTCAACCGGAGCGAGAAGCCCAACTTCTTGAGGAGGCGGGCAGCCGTACCGAGACCGCCCACACCTGGCTTTACGACGCCTAAAAAAGCGTCATGGTGTCATGCTGTGGACCACTGCAAGAGCGAAATGTGGCGTGGCCACAGCAAAGCACCGATCATGACCGCTCGCGCATCACAGGACTGCGAACACTACGATGGACTTGATTTTGCGTGAGCCCTAGGATACCCAGGCCCGGCGGACACACGCTCGAGGGCGCGTAGAATCCTAAAGTCCTCACGATTCGACATTCTGCGGTGAGCAGGAAGAGGCGACGGCTGTTTCCTGCGATGTGACTGTGAATGGCCGAATTTCCGTTTTCGTGGGTGCAGAGGGACGACAAGGAACGAAATGAACGAAACCGTGCCCGAGGAGGGCGTCGAGAGCCCGGAACTCAAGAGGCAGCTCGCCTCTCACATTCTGCAGCGGCTCGGTGAGGGAGGACAGCCTCCCGAGTATGGGGTCAAGCGCATCAACGTGGGCAACGAGAGCTACCTGAGGGTTCTCGAACACGAGTACTTCCGCAACCAGCTTCGAATCGGGGCGAGCTTCAAGCTCGTCCAGGGGTACTTTGGTGGAGGCAAGACCCATTTCCTGTTCTGCGTCAGAGAGATGGCCTGGGAGCATGGCTTCGTGACGGCAGTGGTCGAGCTCTCGCCGTCAGAGTGCCCCTACGACGATGCCTTCAAGGTGTACCGTGCCGTCGCACGCCGCGTCGCGATCCGACCGAGCGGCGCGTTCAGCGCACCGAGCTATGGAATCGCCGACCTCATCCGCAACATCGTCGACGACCGACTCGCCCATGCCGAAGAGGCCTTTCGCGGCAAAGACGTTACCGACGCGACGACCGAGGCCATCAAGGCCGTCTCGTCTTGGCTCACCAAGACCGTGAGCCGAGCCCCGTGTGAGAGCCACTCGTTCCGGCAAGGCATGACGGGGCTCGCCATGGCGTATTTGCACGCGGACCGGCAGACAGAGGTCGCGTTGGAGGCCTGGCTCCTGGGAGAACCGGTTCCGCAGGCGGAGGTTCGTGCCTCAGGAGTCTTCGAGCAGCTGGGCAAGGCGAACGGTTTTACGATGCTGCGGTGTCTCACCCAGATGGTCATCGCGTTTGGGTTGCCTGGGACTGCGCTGCTCTTTGACGAGGTGGACCGAAACCTGTCCGTGAGCACGAAGCGCAGCCACATTATTGGTGACAACCTTCGCCAGGTGATTGACCTGTGTGGTCGGCACCAACTGCCCAACACGCTGTTCCTCTATGCGGTGCCGCCTGAGTTCATGCGCAACGTCGTGCCCGACTACCCGGCCCTCTATCAACGGCTCAAGAGCCCGGTTCCGTTGAGTGTCCGTAGCCCTCAGTCCGTGCTCATCGATCTAGAGCACTTGGATCTTGGTCCTGAGGCGATGTTGGAACAGCTCGGCATGAAGATCCTCGAGGTCTTCGAGGAGGCGAGAGCGTGCACCTTCGATCGCGCGCTTCAAGCGTCGAACGCCAAGGTGTTCGCGATCGCGAGCGCGCAGACCTATTTCGAGGTCAATCACCGCAGGTTGTTCGTGAAAGCCTGGGTGGACGCGCTGTTTGCCCAACTGGTCGACGGCGAGCGCCCCATTGACCCAAAAGAGGCGACAGCGTTGATCACGACCGGACATGGCGCCCTCACCCGCGAAAAAGAAGCTGGGGACGATTTTGAAGACTTCTGAACCGGCAGCGCGCCTCCGCAGAATGAGCACTGGGCCTGACGTTCGCCAGCGCGTTCGCCACGCGCTCTATGGTGTTGGCGTGGTCGACGCCTGGCGCCGAGGAGGGCGCGTCGCCGTAGTGCTGTTCGAAAGTGAGGCGCTGCCGATGGAGATCGCGGCGCGGGAGCTCGTAGACGTGGCTGCACCTTCAGGATTAGCAGTGGAGAGCATCGCCCCAGCGATGACCGGGAGTTGGGAGCGGGGAGTGGCGCAGCAAACGCTCGAAGCGATGCGGCTCGGCGTCGTGCCCTCGGCGAACCTCGACGCCTACACCGTGGGTCGAGACTATGAGCTCGACTTGGTGGACGCGGACCTCGAGAACGCCAGGACGGAGGGGGGGGCGGTTCGCGCTTTCCTTGGCGACTATGGAGTCGGCAAGACCCACCTCCTCGAGCTCATTCAACAGCGTGCGCTCGAGGCCAACTTTCTGGTTGCACGCGTGGTCCTCGACCCAGAAGAGACCTCCCCCGCGCACCCCAAGAGAGTCTACCGAGCGGTGGTCCGCTCGCTGACCTACCCCGACCAACGCTCAGCCGAGGGGCTCGGGCTGCTCCCGCTCCTGCAGAAGGTGGCGGCGGAGGCTCCGCAGGCCACGGCCAACGGAGCCAAAGGACAGGCGCCACACCTCTACCTCAAGGCTGCAGTTGGCTATTTCAATGCGCTGAACAGCTGCACCGACAAGAACCTCCCACGCGGGGTCGGGACCGACCAATTGGCGGTTTGGGTCGAGCGCTCGAGAGAGCTGCTCCTGGACTGGATCGAGGGACACCCGACCCTCTCGAATCAGGTCATCGACGCGCAGCTTTCGAAGCTGAAAGGCCGCCACCCTCACGTCTACTCGCTGATGGACTACCGTCCCTGGTCCCGAATCTACGGCTACCTCCTGAGTGGGATCTCAACCGTCGCTCGCGCGGTGGGCTACTCTGGCCTGGTGGTGCTCTTGGACGAGGCCGAGTTCTACAGCCTGCTCAACAAGGACAACCGCTCGTTTGCGCAGGACCTCTTCAAGACTTGGACGTACGCCGCGACGGGCCCCTCAGGAGACGCCGCCGCGCTCCCCTTTGAACCCGAGTTGGTCGGGATCGGTGGCCGAGGAGTGCAGCGGAAAATCCCAGCCTGGTTCGGCGCGCGACCCGGCGTCTACTTCGTCTGCGCCATGACCCCCCACGGGGATGGACTCGAGGCGCTCAAGGGGGCGATCCCGGCCAGCCAAATCACCTTGCTCAACCCGCTCACACCTTCGGACTACCTCGAGTTGACCAGCCGAGTCTGTGACTTCTATGCCAGCTCGAGAGACGACTGGACTCTGCAGGCCGGGTTGGTGGCGCCCATGGCCAAAGTGGTCAGAGGGTTGATCCAGACGGGTTATGTCACCACACCGCGCCACGCGATGAAGTTCATCATCGAGTTCCTCGACGTGGTGCGCTATCACCCGAGCGAAGTGGGCAACGTCGTGCGGAATCTACAAGACGAGATCCTCCTCTGATTGAGCAACGCCAGAGACGGTTGGGGTTCTATTGCCAGGCTCAGCGGCCCATCACGAGGACTCGAGATGTCTAGCGGTGAACCGCCAGCAATAGAAATCGACGAACAGGCCGTTCGAGCACTGCTGCCCCACGCCTGGCATGCCTTCTACGGGCGTTTTGGGCGCCTGAAGCAAGTCCAGAAGCTGGCTGTCGGGCCGATCCTGGGTGGGCAGTCGACCCTGGTGTGCGCCCCGACCGCCACAGGAAAGACCGAAGCGGTCATGGCGCCTGCCATCGAGCGGCTCTTGCGACGTCGTCAGAAGGCGCCGGTGACGGCCCAGCTCGAGATGATGATCGTGGCACCGACCCGCGCGCTGTGCAACGATCTCATGCGCCGGCTCCGGCGTCCCGTGGTGGCGACGAAGCTGTCGATCGCCATCAAGACCGGAGACCACGCCAGTTTCAACGACAAGACCCCGCCAGACATCCTGATCACGACCCCGGAGTCCTTGGACTCGATGTTGGTGCGTCGTCCGACGGCTCTGCGCCAGCTGCAGTGTATCCTGATCGACGAGCTCCACCTGCTCGACCACACCCCCCGAGGAGACCAGCTGGCCTGCCTGCTGAGTCGGCTCGACAAAGTCTCTGAGTCGCCGGTACAGCGCTGCGCGGCCTCGGCGACGGTGCCCGACGAGGCGCTCCTTGCAAGTCGGTTCCTCGGCGAACAAGCCGCGATCGTCAAGGATCGAACGGTCGGGTTGCGCCAGATACAAGCTTGGTACGAATACCTGGACGACGACGAGCGAGTCGCTGACTGGTTGCGCGACCGTTTTGTCCAGCGCGACGCGAAGAAGATTCTGGTCTTCGCGAACGCTCGAGCCCGTGTGGAGAACATCAGCTCCAAGCTCGGGGAGGCCCCGAGCCTGGAGCATCGTATTTTCGCGCACCACGGCAGCCTGGCGCGTCCGATTCGGCTCAAAGTCGAAAGAGCGTTTTTGGACGCCCCGTCGGCGATCTGTGTGGCGACGATGACTCTCGAGTTGGGCGTGGACATTGGGGACGTCGACTTGGTCGTCCTCTTGGGGCCGCCGCCCAACGTGTCGTCTTTCCTCCAGCGTATTGGTCGTGGCGATCGCACCGAGAACTTCACCCGTGTGGTCTGTGTGTACAGGGACGAGTTCGAGCGCCACCGTTTAGAGCACCTGGCGGCTTGCGCCTCGCAAGACCTGCTCTTCCCGGAGGGCGTGGCGTTTCGTCCCACCGTCATCGCCCAGCAAGCGCTCTCGCTCGTCTTTCAGAACCCGCGCGGATGGGTCAGTCCAGGCGCCGTTCACAGCCGTCTTCCTGCCTATGCGGCCTCACGTTGGTCGGAGTCTGACTGCCGGCGAGTCTTGGCAGGGTTGGCCGCTGGCGGGTATGTGCGGCAGATCGATGGTGGACGTTATGTGGCCGATGAGAAGGCGGGCCAGCTCAAAGAGCGAGGTCAAATCCACTCGGTGATTGTCGACAGCCCCGAGCAAGAGGTCGTCGACGAGCTGACTGGGCAAGTGATTGGACGTATTCGGGTGCGGCGAGAGGAGCCCGACGGGGCCAAACCGTCCGAGAACCATCTGGTCCTCGCAGGGCAGAGACGCAGAGTGACCCGGGTTCGCGAGGGTCAGGTCTTTGTCGAGGGCAACCAAGCCCAGCAAAAGACAGAGTTCTCGGTGAGCGGACCGATCCGCTACTCCTTCGAGCTCGCCCAGGATTTTGCTCGCTTTCAAGGGTTGCCACAGGGAGAGCTGCGGGCGTTTCGCATGAAGAGTGAGTGGGGGTTGTCGCACTACTTCGGTTCGGTCTGGGGAGTGGTTCTCGAGCACATGCTGTCACTCAAGGGTTTGAAGGCCGAGAAGTTCCAGGCCTTCTTCGGCAGCCTCGATGTCGCCCCCGACGCAGGGTTGCGCTGGGGCAGCAGCCAGGAGATCTTCGACAATGCCCGCGGGGTGTTGACGAAGAAGGGACGCCGCAGTCGCATCGTTCGGTTGCTCCAGCCCGGCCCTTTCCTCGGCATGGTGCCCGAAGACCTCGTGACGAGCTGGCTCGAGGAGAGCATCGATTTTCAGAGGTTCGCAGACACCTTGAGAGAATGCGTCATCACAGTTGAGGGCGCGACCCGAGAAGTCGAGGAGTGACCTTTGAGCGGCCACGAAGACACGCGCCAAATGCTCGCGAATCGCCTCGATGCCCTCATTCAGGTTGGCCTCGAGGTGCACGAAGAGTTCGAGCGCGACGGCGTGCAGGTGGTCTCCGACCTATGTCGGATGCTCGAGCTCGACCCGACCACGGTCCCGATCTCGGCGATGGCGACCCTGGTGTTCTCCTATGCGCTCTTCGGCCAGCCCCTGCTCTGCGCGAGTCAACAGCGGCTGCAAGAGACCGTCATCGACCGCCTCGAAGCTTCTGAGCGGATGCTCTTCCGGTCCTTGCAGAACCAGGATCTCAGGGCATGGAGCTACCAAGAGCGCAAAGGCGGCCGCAGCACGGGGCGTCCTCTTGGTGGGGTCGATGTGGCGTCGGAGGAGTTCATCGATGGCGTGCTCCACGTCACCTCGAGAGTGCCGTTCGGGCAGGGCGAATACCTCGCTTGGTTCTTGACCGAGGGGCAACACAAGTTTCTGGTCTGCGCCTGGGTCTTGGACGACGCCAGCCGCGCCTTGATTGTCGGGCACCGCCCCTTCCCGTTGACCACTCCGCCTCAGCAGTATTGGGAGGATCACATCGAATTCGTCCTGCGCGTCGCCATCGCTCCGGTGCGGTGGGTCCGCGACACCTACGCGTTCCAGAAGAAACCCCCGTCTCCGCAGCCGAGAGCCAGCCAGCGGATGCGGCCGTCTTCGCGACTGTTGCCGTCCGACCTCGTGACCGAGGTCTACCTCGAATGCGACCGCCGAGGGCAGCTTCGACCTCTGCTGGCGAATGGGGCGAACCTCGATCAGACCGAGGAGCTCACCAGCCTCCTCGAAAAGCACCGCTGGGATGCGTTGAGCTGGGTAGGTAAGGGAGCGTTTACCGGAGCGAACGACCCACAGCTGGAAGCCTTCGTGCCACTGGAGCGCATCGCCAACTGTTTCGGCGTCTCGTTGACCGACGGGGGCCGTGGCGAGGATCGGGGCCTGCGGAGCTTGCCCATCCGTGTCCTAGGGATCGCCCCCGAGCACATTCTATTCGACGAGGTCCACGCCATGGAGCCCATCTCCCGGGCCTTGGCCTGGGAGTCCAAGCAGACCGCCGGCACGAAAGACGTCTCCGAGGCGTTCGTGTGTTTTCGACGTGAGCAGAGGTGGCTGGCGACCTACTCTCGCGTCGAGCTCGGGCGCGACGAGCACGTCGAGAGGCTGGACTACGCGACCCTTCGCCGAGGTCTATCAACGCTCTTCGAGCCCCGGCTCGCGACGCTCCCTATCGAGTCGATGGAGCTCTCCAAGCAGCAGCTCTCCCGACTCGAGACCGCCCTTCGCAAGAAACCCTACGACGAGACCAAACCAGTGACGGTGGGCGATCTACCCGACGACAGGGAGCACTTGGTTGCGCACCACAACGTCGGTGAGCGGGCGGAGCTGGAACTCAAGCGCGGTCTGCTGACCCTGGCCCAGCGCTGGCGTAACACACTGTTTGGGGTCGAAACGAGGCAGGCCCCGGTCAGCGAGACCACGACCGACCTCGAAGACGGCCTGAGCGAGCTCGCCTCATTGTTTGACTTCGAGGGCGTGTAGGGACCGTACCGGCTCTCTTCGAGCCGGCTTGGTGCCCAGCAACGCGGGAGTTCTAACGGAGAATGAAATGCATACGATGACCGATCTGCGCAGCGACACCATCACTCGTCCATCCAAGGAGATGCGCGAGGTTATTGCGAACGCCGAGGTGGGGGACGACGTCTTCGGGGACGATCCGAGCGTAAATCGACTGCAGGAGCTGGCGGCCCGGCGCTTCGGCAAAGAGGCAGCGCTCTTCGTGCCCTCAGGGACGATGGCAAACCAGCTCGCCCTACAGTGCCACTGCCGGCCCGGCGACCACGTCATCGTGCCGACCGGGGCCCACGTGCTCCACTACGAAGGGGGGGGTGGAGCGGTCTTCGCCGGGGTGCAAATCACGGAACAAGGCGCTAACGGTCGCTACGACCTGGCGGCCTTGGCTGCAGCGGTGCACAGCGACGACCACCACTTCACTCGCACGCGGCTCATCACCCTAGAGAACACCCACAATCGAGCCGGCGGGCGCATCGTTCCAACCGCTCACGTGGCGGAGGTTTCGGCCTTCGCGCGCTCGAGAGGGTGCGCCATCCACATGGACGGCGCCCGCGTCTTCAACGCGGTCGTCGAAGGCGCCGACCCCCTAGAACTCGGTCGACACGTCGACACGCTCAGTTTCTGTCTCTCTAAAGGGCTCGGGGCGCCAGTCGGCTCCCTGCTCCTTGGCACGGTAGAGACCATCGACCTAGCCCACCGTTGCCGCAAGAGAATGGGAGGCGGAATGCGCCAAGCCGGCCTCCTGGCGGCGGCCGGACTGTACGCGTTGGAGCACAACGTCGAACGATTGAGAGAGGACCATCGCCGCGCCAACGCGCTGGCCCGTGGGCTCGCCGAGGTGCGGGGTCTCTCTGTCGAGCCCGGTGAGACCAATATTCTGTTCTTCGAGCTCGACGAGGGCGTCCCCATGGACGCCGCGGCGTTCGTGGCGGCTTGTGAAGCGTTGGGGGTTCGATCTCACGCGACTGGGCCTCGAAGGGTGCGTTGGGTGACCCACTTGGACATCGACGACGACGACTGCCAAAAGGCGCTTGATGCCGTCCGCAAAGTCAGCGGGTTTTGGTAACCCAAGGTTCCGAGATAGGGTTGTGATTGACCCCTGTGGGTGCGACGCTCTATAACCACAGCTCATCCAACCACGATTGGGCAACACGGATAATGACCGAGCCTTCCGTAGACATCGCTGAGTTCACCTTCGCGACGGATGTGATCAACGCCCAATCGTTGAGAAGCGCTCTGTCTCGCCGCGAGAAGAAGGGGGCGAGCGTCCCCGTCAACCTCGTGCTTGTCGGCGCCATCGCGTCCTCCGACTTGCTGCGGTACCTGACCGAAATGGCGGGCTACACCCGCATTGGTGACGAGCGTCTCAGCGAGTTGGACGAGAAGACCCTCTCGCTCCTGCCTGCCGAGTTGGTCTACGACACCGGGACGCTGCCGGTCCTCGCCGAAGAGGGGGCCATGGTCGTGGCCACGGCGGACCCAACCAACGCCTTGGTTCTCGACGACTTGCGGCTCGTTACGGCGGGACGAATCAAGCCCCTCGTGATGAGCCTGAGACAACTTGCTGTCCACTATCCGACTCTGGCCGGTCGACTCTGGCAGGTTGAAGAGTCCGACCTGCTGCCGGAGACCCAGTCTCTCACCGACGAGGTGAGTGGCGCCATCCAGCTCGCCTTCAAGCTCAACCTCGCGCTCGACGAGGCCTGTGCCGAAAAGGTCGAACAGTTTGTCATCCGGATTCCTCAGAAGGACGCGGAGGACGTGCGCATCGAGCTGTCCCGCTCAAAGCGGACGGCCGCCGCCACGCTCGACAAGGCCGGCGGACCGACACTCACCGCGGCAGAGCGGCCCAGGGTTGCGAACAAGTCCCGCGGAAGCTCGAAGCACTACCTCGATCCCGTGGTCGAGGGCGAGACCGTGATCGTCGAGAGCGCAGCAAAAGGTCGTGACGCCGAAGAGCCCAAGATCATCATCGACATGGGGATGCTCGAGGACGACAGCCCGAAGAAGAAAAGCGAGAACTCGACCATCTTCATCGACCCCAGCCTGCTCGAGCCCACTCCCCCTGGTCCACCCCAATCCGGCACCGCCCGCATCGAGGACGCCGCTACGGAAATCTGGGAGACGGTCTCCACAGACGACCTGGACGATTTCGACGACCTTCTGATGCCAGGCGACAACTCGCAGGCGGAGAGTCCTGCGAACCCGAAGGGCACGCAAGAGGCGCACACCAGTTTCGAAGTGAAGATTGGAGCCGTGAGCAATGTCGATTCGAGCACCGGCCCCGAAGACGAGTGGGAACGCCTCGGAGCGGAGTTGGACGCGCTGGAGAGTGGCCTCGAGGACCTCGAGTGGCCCTTTGACAATCTCGACGTCATGAGCGGCGAGTTCGACCTTCGCTCCACCGAGTTTGCGGTCATTGACCTCGAC
>PFUG01000405.1 GCA_002789955.1 Deltaproteobacteria bacterium CG_4_9_14_3_um_filter_63_12
CAGCGCCACCATCATCCCAGAGAAGAGGTGGAAGCGGCGCCCAACGCGGTCCCAACCATAGAGCGTGATGCCGAGGAAGATCGCCTCGAGGAAGAAGGCAAATCCCTCCAGAGAGAAGGGCATCCCAATGATCGACCCAGCGTACTCCATGAACCCCGGCCAAAGCAGCCCCAGCTCGAACGACAACACCGTGCCGGTCACCGCCCCCACCGCGAAGAGCACCGCCGTCCCCTTGGACCAGCGCTTCGCCAAGTCCAGATAGACCGGGTTCCCCGTGCGCAGCCACAACCCCTCGGCCATGACCATCAAGATGGGCATCCCCATGCCCACACAGGCGAACACGATGTGAAAGGCCAACGCCATGGCCATCATCGAACGGGCTGCGAACAAATCAGTCATCGTCATTCCATTCAGTGACCGGTCCAGTCTCAGATTCTGGGCCGGTCTGATGTCTGGAGAGCTTCAGCCGGCTGCTGCCTTGGATGCCGCTGAATTCCGACTCACTGCAGGAGCCAGCTGCGGACTCCGGACGGTACGGACCGGAGCCAGGAAAAGAAACCGCTTCAAGACTCGGTCGGCTCGAGCCACTTCCAGAAACGCGCGCTCTTCATCAGCGAGACCATCCGCCGCACCATCGTCGACGACACCTGCGACGTGCGCACCACCAGCTCGGTCAGCACCTCGTAAAGGTCCGTCACCATCTCGATGGCGCGCACCCGCTCTTTCATCTTTCGGCTCAGCGCTCGCTCGCCCTTGGCTGCGTAGGCTCGGGCCATGGCCTCACGCAGCGCGCGCACCGCGTGCAGCTCACGCTTCGTAAGGATCGTCGCGATGATGCGCAACAGCCTCGCCTCGGCCTCATAGAACATCTTGCGCTCGCCGCGCACCAGGACTTGCTGCACAGCCCCCCAATGCTCGAGTTCCTTCAACGACGAGCTGATCATCCCTGCAGAGAGCCCCAGGACCTCGCTCAGCTCGGCCTGATCGACGCGCTCGCCGCTCAGATAGAGCACCCCCCAAACGCGCCCAAGGTTTCGCCGCAGCCCGAAGCCTTCGAAGAACTGCCCCATCGCCTCGAGCAGCTCCATCAGCTCGGGCCGCCGAAAGTCTGCCTTCACTGTCGTCTCCTTGGTCTCAGGAGTTTCATGAATTCGTGAAAATGAATATCGCTCAATTGAGTCGCTTTATTTAAGTTTAACAATATCTTAAGTGGAAAATTTGGCTCGATTGGCGTCGCGCTATTCTTCCGAAGTCCTTGCGTCACGGTGCCGAAGTCGTTACTTAGCCTGGTCATCTTGGAATCCAAAAGCTCCTGCGCGACGGTATCCACTCCAAGAATCTCCTCTCAAATAAACTCGCCCCCAGGCCACACCTTGCTCCTCCGCACCCAACTCGACGTCAGCAGCGACACCTTCACCGCCAACCAAGAGCACCACGAAGCCGCCTGGCGCGCGGTCGCCGACGTCATCCGAGCCCACAAGGCCGGCGGCTCGCCAAAAGCCGCTGCGCGCCACAAAGAGCGGGGCAAGCTCTTGGTCCGAGAGCGCGTCGCGCAGCTCCTCGACCCCGGGACGCCCTTCCTCGAGCTCTCTGTGCTCGCCGGACATGGACTCTACCGCGAGTTCGCTGAGCGCGACAGTGACGCCCTCCTCACCGAACGCGGTCCCTGCGCCTCCGGCGGAGTAGTCACCGGCATCGGCATCGTCGCCGGCCAGCCCGTGGCCGTCATGGCCAACGACCCGACCGTCAAGGGAGGCAGCTACTTCCCCATCACGCTCAAAAAACACCTGCGCCTGCAGGCCATCGCAGCCAACTTCCGCTTGCCCTGCGTCTACCTGGTCGACTCCGGCGGCGCCTTCCTGCCCATGCAAGAGGAGGTCTTCCCCGACCGCGAACACTTCGGACGCATTTTTTACAACATGGCCCAACTCAGCGCCGCCGGGCTGCCCCAGCTCTCCGTTGTCCTCGGCCGCTCGACCGCTGGTGGCGCCTATGTGCCCGCCATGAGCGACGAGGTCGTCATGGTGCGCGGCGCCTCGGCCATCTACCTCGGCGGCCCGCCGCTGGTCGAGGCGGCCACCGGCGAGCGCGTCAGCGACGAAGAGCTGGGCGGCGCCGACGTGCACTGCCGCATCTCCGGCGTCGCCGACCGCATGGAGAAGGACGAGGCCTCCGCCCTCGCCGCCATGCGGGAGATCGTCGCCACCCTACCGAGGCCACACGCCGCAACCCCACCTCACCCGCCTCAAGAACCGCTGCGCTCGGCCGACGAGCTCACCGGCGTCGTCCCCGTCAACCCCTCCCAGCCCTACGATCCGCGCGAAATCTTGGTGCGCGTCATCGACGCCGGCGACTTCGTCGAGTTCAAGCCCCACTACGGCGTGACTCTGGTCTGCGGCATCGCCCGCATCATGGGCTTCCCGGTCGCCATCCTCGCCAACTTCGGCCCCCTCGACGCCGCCGCCGCCCTGAAGGCCAGCCACTTCGTCCAGATGGCCGATCAGCGACGCATCCCCTTGCTCTTCCTGCAGAACATCCCCGGCTTCTTCGTCGGCAAAGCGCACGAGCGCGCCGGCATCGCCCGCGACGGCGCCAAGATGGTGCGCTGCGTCGCCAACGCCTCCGTCCCCAAGCTCACCCTCGTGGTTGGCGGCTCCCACGGCGCCGGCAACTACAGCATGTGCGGCCGCGCCTACGATCCCCACTTGCTCTTCGCCTGGCCCAGCGCCAAGGTCTCCGTCATGAGCGGCGAGGCGGCCGCCTCCGTCCTGACCACCATCAAGACCGCCCAGTACGAGGCCCGCAACACCTCCGTCGACCAGGCCCAGCTCGCCTCCCTGCGCCAAAAGACCCTGGCCGACTACGCCCAGAAGAGCGAGGTCAAATACGGCAGCGCACGCCTCTGGGACGACGGCGTCATCGCACCGCGCGACACCCGCAACGTCTTGGGCTTGGCCCTCTCGGCCCTGGCCAGCGGCCTCCCACCCCAGCCCACGACGGCCTGGGGCGTCTACAGGATGTAGGAAGAACGCCATGTTCCACAAACTCCTGATCGCCAACCGCGGCGAGATCGCCGTCCGCCTCGTGAGAGCCTGCCAAGAACTGGGCATCACCGCGGCCGCCGTCTACTCCGACGCCGACCGTCACGCCCTGCACGTCCGGGAGGCCGATGAGGCCTACCACATCGGGCCCACGCCGCCGGCCGAGAGCTACCTCGACCTC
>PFUG01000227.1:0-147 GCA_002789955.1 Deltaproteobacteria bacterium CG_4_9_14_3_um_filter_63_12
AAGAACGCCGCCGAGCCGAAGAGGAGGCCCGGCGCAAGGCCGAAGAAGAGGCTCGCCGCCAGGACGAGGAAACGCGCCGAAAGGCTCGAGAGGAAGCCGAAATGCAGCGTATCGATGGCGACGACGCGGTGGACGAGGAGCTCGCAG
>PFUG01000227.1:180-10803 GCA_002789955.1 Deltaproteobacteria bacterium CG_4_9_14_3_um_filter_63_12
CAGACTTCCGACCGCCCCAAGGCTTGTCCATTCCACAGGGCAAGCCGGTCGCCGACGGTCCAATGCACACCGAGATGTGCGGTCTCTTAGAAGAGTACGTCGCTGCCAACAGCTGGGCCATACAGGCGATCGTCGTGGGCCCTGACGGTGGGCTGCGGGCCGAGGCGAATCGAGGCCGCCCCGCCAAACAGCTGCACGAGCTCCGCAAGGCCATCCGGGTCATCCAAGAGGTCTATCCACGCGGCGGCCCCCGCCGCCTTATCATCGAGGATGGCCTCGGCCTTGTGATCTTCATACGTCGAAATGACGGAGGAGGGGTCTTTGTGGTCGCGCGCGAAGACGCCCAAATCGGTGCGGTGATGATGAGCACGGGCAAGTTGGTGACACAACTCCGGCAGTGGAAGCTCTAATGACCGGCAAGAGCCTCAACGACTTCGATCTGGCGACCTTCCTGCGGACTTGCGTCGAAAGGGGCCTATTGGAGTCAGCGACCGCAGATGAGATCGACCAGATTCTGCGTCGCGAGATTGCAGGCGATGAGAAAGGTGGAACCCCAGGCGACCGGGTCGAGCTGCACAGTCGTGGATACGAGCCGGCGTTGCTCGAGACGGTGCCCGATCCAGAGCTCACGTTCGAAACGCTCGTCCCCTGCAAGTCCAACGCGTTTGCGGTGGAAGTCGCACGGGTCGTGGCCGCCGACGGCGCCTCACGCACCGCCTACAACCCACTCTACATCTACAGCGACGTTGGGCTGGGCAAGACCCACCTCCTCTCGTGCATTGCCAACGCCTCGCCTAATCGTAGACCGCTGTTGATCAACGCCTCGGATATCGAGTTCGAGTACGAGCGGGCAAAACGGGTGGGGCGAAGAGCCGAGCTTCGCCGCTGGTTAATCTCTGCAGACCCCCTGCTGATCGACGACATACAGCTCTGTGAGGGGCACGAAGACTCGCAACGCGAGCTCTTCGCCGTCGTCAACCACATGATCCGCAACCATCGCAGCGTCGTGATTACCTCCGATGTCCCTCCGACGCGACTCGGAGGCGTGGAATCACGACTGCTCTCTCGTTTGGGAGGCGGAGTGATTGTTGCGTTGCATATTGGAGACAAGTCCGAGAGGATGGAGATCCTTCGCCAGTACGTCGGCTTGCATCCGCTCCCTGACTACGTGATCGACTTTCTGGCGGAACAGATCTCGGACAGTGTTCGTCGGTTGAAAGGCGCGGCAACTCAGCTATTGGCTTTGCGAGAGAGACTCGGAGTGCCAATCGAGCTCGAGCTGGCGCGCAGCGTGTTGTCGACTCCGGTCGAGATCACGAAACAGGGAAATTTCACCCTTAAGACCCCCACCTCTTCGGGGGGCGTTGCGCCTATTGGTCACGGCGTGCCACAAACGGAACGCTTCAAGGAGATGCTCGCCGAGGCAGAAAACGAGGAGGAGCGTTCTCTTGCGCTACAAATTGCGTTGGGAGAGCGACTTCGTCAGCTCAACAAAGCCAACGGTGATCCAAAAGTCATCGAGAAGTTTGAGAGAGCCCTCGATTTGCTCAGGGAAGGAAGGACGGAAGAGGCCATCAAGCACATCGGCACCTTGTAGCTTCTTCACACAAAGGGAGTCTTCGAACGATGAGTAAGGAAGATGTACTTGACATCGCGCATGTCGGTTTCTTAGAGATGATTAAAGCCCTTATCGGTCAGAGTGGTGCGCCGAGCACGAAGGGGACGTTGATACGGATCGCTTTGGCCGCAGCGGATAAGGTCGACAACGTCGACTACCCTTCGATCGAAGACTTCCTGACGGCGGTGGAGAACGTCGAGACGAACATTTCCCGAATCGAAGGACCAGCAGTCCACATCGGTGACGGAGTTTTCGGCTTGCCAAAATGCCCGTTCGCGGACTCGATCGCGAACTACAAGGACGTCTTCAAGGGGATGCCCGAAGGCTTCGCCGAGGTGACCAACGAGTTCAACCGCGAAGGGATCGTCACAGACAAATTTCGCGTTGGGAGCGGCGCGGGTGTAAGTCCGTTCTGTGCGATTCATCAACCCCTCCGCAGTGCCCTTGGCAACGGGATCACCATTGGGGGGAAGAAGACCGTCATCTACCAACTCGGCTGTAAGAGTGCCGGGGGAGCAAAGGGCCTCGCTCAAAAGTGGATCAACGAGTCTGGACACAGTGAAGAGCTCGTCACCAAGGTCCTCGACGATCATATGTGCTGTTATTGCATCAAGGTGGAAGAATAAGAGACGCGGGAGTACCCGTCGACTAAGGAGGTAGCGAATGGACAACATCAGGGACCTGTTGGGGGACTTGGTCCGAACAGAGGGTATCAACACGGCAGTCGTGGTCAGTCGCGATGGCTTCGTCATTGAGGGGGTCTCGACGGGCAACGTGGATACTGAAGCCGTTGGCGCGGTCGTCGCCTCGGGCATTGGTGCAGCAGAGGTCATGGGACGCGAGCTTATGACCGGCGAGATGACGCAGGGCATGCTCGAGTACAAGAACGGCGTGATCGTCATGAGTACGCTGGGAATGGACGCGATCCTTGCGGTCGTCGCCGACTTGTCGGCGAAACTTGGAAGCGTTCGATACCAAGTCAAGAAGTCGATGCCAAAGCTGCTCGACGTCTTGTGACTCCTTCGGGCTCGCCGCGCCCCGCGGCGAGCCTCGCCCCGTCGAACACAAAGGGGGCAAGACTCGCGTGTCCCGTGACCGTGACCTTGTGGGTTGGGTGAGGTTGGGGACCGCCCGGCGCGAGCTGGGTCTCATTCGTGAGTTCGATCACCCTGGGCTTTCTCACGATTGAGGGGGATTCTGCGACGTTCGGCAGGTCCCACTTCCCAGCACTGACCTCGCTCGAAGCAGCGAGGTGACGTCCCTTCGCTCGTGATCCAAGGGCCTTATCGAATGCCCAGACACCCTGCGGAGGGTTCAAGTGGATTCGAGGACTGGCTCGTTCCTTGCGGAGATGTGCACTCGACTCGGCCAGTTTGCTGCGTCACTGTTCGCTCGACAAAGACCGATTGCGGATAGAGTAAGTGCTTGGTGCGTCTGCCGCATGCAATCGGGCGATGCGCTCAGGCCCCGGCAACGCCAGGGTTTGGGCGCTCTTCTTTGGTTGTTGCCTGCCTTTCGACTGCAATGACTGACATCGCCACTGTGGCGGTAAATTTTGAATGGAGGAATGTTGTGAATGACCTTGAGCAAAGCCGTCAAACGCTCCAAGAGACGATGAATTTCATGGCCGCTCTGGCGGCCGGCATCGAGCCCGTGATCGGCAGAGGGGCCTGCAGTATGGCCTACTCCGCAGGTCGAACCCTCGGCGCTCAGTTCGCGCGACACTCGCAGCGAACCAACGACCTCGAAACAGCACTCGCAGAGGTGCGAAACGTCCTGACAGAAAATGACTGTCTTTGGCAATTCGAGGCGTTCCATCCCTCGACGCGCCCCAGCCTGATCACCAAAGGCGAGGACGGCTCAGAAGAGATCCTGCTGGTCTTTCGCGACTGCATGATCAGGCAATCCCTGTTTCGCTACGGTCATGCCCAGAAAGGCTCCCTCTGCTACATGATGTACGGCTTCTTTGCCGGCGCCCTGGAGGCCATCATGGGGCGTCGGGCCGAGCTGGCGATCATTCACGCGGGTGAGAACGCCTGCCTGAAGTGCCTCAAGGTCCACGCCTGAGTCCGGCAGCAACCTGGCGCGAATCACGCCAGGTCAACGTTCTCTTCGCAGCTTACCGCCTGGACTCGAGCCCTAGCGGTTAGCGGCCGGCATAAGAAACTCGAGGTTCTCCACAGGACCCTCTTCATACTGGAGCGCATTCATGGGCGCAGAGAAAGCGACGCTGAACACCGATTGGTTGAGTGCTTGTGGCGGATGTCACGTGGCTCTGGTCGACCTGCACGAGAAGATCCTCGACGTCATCGGTGCGGTGAACATACAACACTGCCCTGTCCTGACCGACATCAAGGGCTACCCTAAAGCCGACATCGGCATCCTCACTGGCGCCGTCCGAAACGAACACGATCGTCACGCCGCTGAAGCCATGCGTGCGTCCTGCGACGTCGTCATCGCCTTTGGGACGTGCGCGGTCTACGGCGGGCTCACGGGGGCGTCGCTCGCCCACTGTCGAGAGGAGATCCTCGACCGAGTCTACGTCAACAACAAGACGACGCTGACCCACGAGGCGCCCACCTCCCAGGTCGCGCTTCTCGAGAAGCTCGTCACGCCCATCGACGAGGTCATCGACGTCGACCTCTATCTCCCTGGCTGTCCCCCACACGCCTCGTTCATCTTCGAGGCGCTCTCCTCCCTGCTCGAGAAACGACCGCCCGAGGCGTCGGACCGCTCTGTCTGTGCACGCTGCCGGCGCAAGATGGTGAAGACCGACGTCAGCGCCATCAAGGCCAATCACGAAGGGATGCCCGACGCAGAGACCTGCTTCCTGAGCCAGGGCTACGTCTGCCTCGGCTCGGTGACCCTCGATCGCTGCCACAGCGCTTGCACCAACCAAGGAATTCCCTGCACCGGCTGCGCCGGTCCAACTCTCCAGGTGCTCACCGAGCCAACCCACGATCTGCGCACCGAGGTCAGTGAGAGAATGTCCAAGCTCACCGCGATCCCCTATGCAGACCTAATGGCTGCCATGGAGCGGGCCGCAAAGACCCACTACGCCTACGCGATGGCGACGAAAATGATTGGCGATAAGCCAACGTTCCTGATCAATAAATGGATTGAAGATGTGGAGGCCGAGGATGAGTCGAACGATCACCATTGATCCGTTAACACGAATCGAAGGCCATGCCCGCGTCGTGCTGGACATGGGAGATGACGGCGAGATCAAGGGCGGCGGCATCATCGTCAACGAACTGCGCGGCTTCGAGCGCATTCTCGTCGGAATGGAAGCCGACCGTATGCCACAAATCACCGCCAGAATCTGTGGTGTGTGCCCGTCCGCTCACCACCTCGCCGCCGTGAAGGCGCTCGACGCTGCCGCAGGCGTAGAACCGCCGCCAGCCGCGAAGCTCCTCCGCGAGCTGCTCTACATGGGGCACTTCATCCACTCCCACACCCTCTCCCTCTTCGTCCTCACTGGGCCAGACCTACTCTTTGGCATCGACGGCGCCCCTGCAAACCAGAACATCGTCGGGATGGCCGCAGCGCAACCCGAGATCACGAAGATGGCGCTGCGCCTCCGCACCGTCGGTCAGAAGATCAACGAAGAGGTCGGAGGTCGAGGCATTCACCCTGTGACCGCGCTCGTCGGCGGCATGTCCTTCCGCCTCGACGACGCCCGCCGCGCCAAACTCCGCGCCATGGCTGGCGAGTGCCTCGACCTCGTCAAGAAGCTCGCTCCCGTCGCCAAGCAACTCCTCACCACCCAAATCGATGCCAACTCCCATTTGCTCTCCGACTTCGTGGTCTCCGCTTGGAACATGGGGGTCGTGGCCAGCGGCAAGGTCAACTTCTACGACGGGCCAGTCCGGGTCACAGACGAACAAGGAGACACGCAGGTCGAGTTCAGGGCCCCAGACTACAACAAGTACATCGTCGAGCGGGCTCTCGACTGGTCGTACATGAAGCAGGTGTTCTTCGAGCACGGCGGCAAAGAGCACCTCTACCGTGTCGGAACCCTCGCTCGCATCAACGTCGCCGACGGCATGGAGACCCCGCTGGCTCAAGCCGAGCTCGAGACCTTCCGAGCGGCCTTCGGGCGCACCTCCCACGTCACGATCCTGCAGATCTACGCCCGACTCATCGAGCTGATTTACGCCTGTGAGAAAGCCAAGGTCCTCATCGACGATCCCGCAATCCTGGGCGAGACCCGCGTCCCAGTGAAGTTCAAGGGCGGCTCGGGCGTAGGATACGTCGAAGCCCCGCGAGGCACGCTCTACCACGACTACACCGTCGACGAGCGAGGGATCATCAGGGCCGCCAACCTCATCGTCGCCACCCAACAGAACTACGTGGCGATCAACACCTCGATTCTGCAGGCCGCCAGACGCGCCGTGCACAAGGGGAGCGACGAGGCGCTCCTCAACACGATTGAGTACACCATCCGCTGCTATGATCCGTGCCTCTCATGCGCGACGCACGCGGTTGGACAGATGGACATCGAAATCGAGCTGCGGCATGGGAGCAACCTCATTCGCTCGTTCGGCAGGGGACACTGACCATGTTAGAGATAAAAATTCATGACGAATCCTGCCGCGGCTGTGAGCTGTGTGTCGATGTTTGTCCGACAGACGTCCTGGCCTTCGACAAGGTCGCCCACAAAGCAACAATTCAAAACGTGGGCGACTGCATCGCCTGCCTCAGCTGCGCGTTCATCTGCCCCTCTGGAGCCATCACCCACTCGAACATTCATCACGTGAAGAATTTCTACCGTGACCTGGACTTCTGTCGACGCGTAGAGAGGTTTTTATGAAACCGCGAACCGAACTGGACGTCTCCAGTGAAGATCATCAGAAGGCGTTCACCGAGACCAGCTTCCTTCTCGAGATCTTGACCAAAACCATTGGCAACGTCGTCGGACGTTCCGCGCCCTCATTGGGGGTCAACGCGGGTCGACAGATGGCCAAGCGCATGCCGATCTATCTGAAAGACCCAGAGCTCCCAGAGGTGCTCGCGGCAATCGCGAACCAAATGAAGGCCGGCTTCGAGATCGAGTACGTCTGCGACGAGACGGGCGCTGAGCTCTCCATCAATCGCTGCGCGATTCGCGAAGTCTGCCAGAACCGAGGCCTCGCCTTGGGCGAGCAGACTTGCACCATGTTCCACTACTACCTCGCCGGTATCGCCGCCGAGCTGCACGGCTGCGCCACACGGCCCGGCGACGCCGCCGTCGGCGAGGAATGCAAGTTCCGCCTGACCTCCGGGCGCCGCTTGCGATGAGCTCGCCGACGGCGCTGAGCAAGCCTGTTCTCGTGGTCTGCATCGGAAACGCGCTCATCGCCGACGATGGAGTCGGCGTCGCGATCTTCGAACGACTCTCTGCCCTCGCCCTCCCCGCTCACGTCGAAGTGAAGCGAGTCGGGGTCGCGGGCCTCGCGCTCCTGGACGAAATGAACGGAGAGGACACCTTGATCGTCGTGGACGCTGTGCGTTTGGGGGCAGCCCCGGGGACGATTCATGTCCTGGAGTGGGACGAGCTCCCAGAAAGGGAGGGCCGCCCCGTCAGCGTGCACGGGATCGGCGTTCAGCAGGTCGTCGAGCTGGGCCGTTGCCTCTATCCAGAGCGTACGCCTAGACACGTCGTCTTGGTCGGCGTCGAGGGGACCTGTTTCAATCGCCTCGGCGAAGGGCTCTCAGCTGAAGTCGAGGAGGCCGTCGAGGGCGCCAAGAACGCCGTCCTCGACTGCGCCAGGCGCTCCGCTGGATAACGCCGAGACAGACCAAACCTGGCGATCACCCCAAGGGAGCTCTTAGGAACAAGGAAATTCAGTGCACGAAGTCTCACTTGCCATCGAGATCGTTCGGACCATCGTCGATGCTGCGACCGCAAACGGCGCACTTCGAGTAGAGTCGGCCGAGATCGAGCTCGGCGACCTCACCTGCGTCGATCCAGAAACCCTTCGCTTCGCGTTCGAGGTCGCTCGAAAAGACACGGTCGCCGCCAACTGTGTGCTCCACATCCACCCCGTTGCGCTCGTCGTGCGGTGCGCAGCCTGCGGATTCGAAGGCGCGCAAAGCCGCGAAGAGTTATTCTGCCCCGACTGCGAGCAAAGCAGTCTGAGCATTCTCAAAGGGCGCGAGCTCCGCGTGCTCTCAATCGAGGTCGAGGACCTACAAGATGCATGAAATTTCTATAGAGTCCGACATCTTGGCCTCGAACGAGATGTGCGCACAGCACAACCGGCAGCACTTCATCGAGCACGGCGTCTACGTGCTCAACCTCATGAGCGGCCCAGGAGCTGGCAAGACCACGCTGCTCGAACGCACCATCGACATGATGAAGGACCGGTTTCGCATCGCGGTGATCGAGGGGGACGTTCAGACCCACGCCGACGCCGACCGGATCGCCGCGCACGGGGTCCCAGCCGTGCAGATCAACACCGGCGGAGCCTGTCACCTAGACGCGCGCCTCATCGAGAACGTGATGCCGCGCTTCGATCTCGACGCGCTCGACCTGCTCATCATCGAGAACGTCGGGAACTTGGTGTGCCCCGCGGAGTTCGACCTCGGCGAGCACGACAAGGTCATGCTCCTCTCGGTCACCGAGGGCGCAGACAAGCCGCTGAAATATCCCGTGATGTTCCACGTGGCCAAAGCCCTGCTGCTGACCAAGGTCGACCTGCTGCCGTACGTCGACTTCGACGTTCAGAGCGCGCTCAGAGACGCACGGGTGCTCAATCTCGACCTCCAGGTCTTCCAGCTCTCGAGCCGGGCGCAGACCGGGTTCGAGGCATGGTGCGAGTGGCTCGAAGGCCGTATCAAACGCGTGAAGTCGTTGGTTCGTGCGTAGTTAGCAGATTCTCGGCAAGATCTCGCCCGTCGCCATCCTCAGGCTGCGTAAGCCACCAAACTCCGAGCGCAGCTCACAGCCAGGACGTCCGGGCACGACGTGGCCAATCTTTACCGCCTCTTCCCCATAGGGGTGAGAGCGCAAGCGGCGCAGCACCTCGTCCGCCGAGCCTTCGGGCACGCAGACCAGGGCTTTGCCTTCGTTGGCGACGTAGAGCGGGTCGATACCCAACAGCTCACAAGCCGTTCGAACCGCACGGCGCACGGGGATGGCCGCCTCCTCGAGGCTGATGCGCACCGCAGAGGCGTTCGCCACCTCGAGCAAGCTCTGCACTGCGCCTCCACGCGTTGGGTCTCGTAACACGTGCACGTCGTCGCCCAGATCGCGCAGCAGATCCAGGAGTCCGCACAGTGGCGCCACGTCGCTCGTGAGCTCTCCTTCAAACCCCAGCCCCTCTCGCTTGACCATCACCGCCATCCCGTGGTCCCCCAGCGTGCCGGTGCACAGGACCGCGTCGCCGACCACCGCGCGGTGGGGCATCGGACGGAAGTGGGCGTCGAGCCGACCCAGTCCAGACGTGGTGATGAACAAGCCATCACAAGCTCCTCGAGGAACCACCTTGGTGTCCCCCGCGACGATCTCGACCCCGGCCTCCTTGGCGGTCTCCGCCATCGAGGCGACGATCGCGTCGAGCTCTTGCAGCGCAAATCCCTCTTCGATGATGAACGCTGCGGTGATCCCAAGAACCCGCGCGCCGACCATCGTCAGGTCGTTCACCGTGCCAGCGATGGACAGCCGACCGATGTCCCCACCGGGAAACTGCCGAGGGGTCACGACGTAGCTGTCCGTCGTCAGGGCCAGGTCGCCGATGACCGCGCTGTCGGCGAGCTGCGACAGGGTCGCGCTCTGAAAGCGCGGCAAAAAGTGATTGGAGATCAGGTCCGAGCTGAGTCGTCCCCCCGCCCCGTGCCCCATGAGGATCATCGCCAGTCCCCTTCGGAGTAGTGGTAACGCGCTGCGCAAGAGCCCTCGCTGCTCACCATGCAGGCGCCTCTGGGAGCGTCCGGGGTACACCGGGTGCCGAAGAGGCCGCACTCGAGAGGGTCAATCAGCCCTCGCAGGACCTCGCCACAGCGACACCCTTTGGGCTCGACGGCAGGCAATACCTCGACCTCGAAGCGCAGGGCGGCGTCGAATCGGGCGAGCTCCTCCCTCACCTTCAGTCCGCTGTTGGGCAGCATTCCGAGGCCGCGCCAGCGGCTGTCCGCGGGCTCGAAGACCTCGTCCACCATGGCTCTTGCCCTAGGATTTCCGCCCGCTTTGACGGCGTAGGGATAGCAGTTGTCCACCCTGGACTCGCCCGCCTCGACTTGCCGCACGAGCGCCTGTATCCCGCGCAGAATCTCGACCAACTCGAAGCCTGCGATGGCGCACGGAACCTTGAGCTCCCGCGCGATGGGCTCGAACACTTCGGGCCCCAGGACGATGCTCACGTGCCCAGGGCAGAGATAGCCGTCCAGACCCAGTTCGGGGGCGGTCGCCAGCGTTCGCATGGGCTCTGGTATGGTCTTGTTGGCGACCAAAATACTGAAGTTCTCGAGCCCTTCGGACCGGGCTCGCAGCACCGTTGCGGCGATGGTGGGGGTGGTCGTTTCGAAGCCGACACTCAAGAAAACTACCTCGGATTTAGGGCTCTCTCGCGCCAGATTGAGTGCGTCCGTAGGCGAGTAAACCACGCGGACGTCGGCGCCACTGGCCTTCGCGCCCTGCAGGCTAGGCGGCGCCTTGTCCTGACCCTTCGCCGCAGACCCAGGAACGCGGACCAGATCGCCGAACGTACAGAGCGTCAGTCCTGGGACTTTGGCCAGCGCCAAGGCGTGATCGATGTAGTCGACTGGCGTCACACAAACTGGACATCCAGGCCCCGAAATCAGACGGAGGTTGGCCGGAAGCAACGACCGCAGGCCGAAACGAGCCGCCGACATGGTGTGGGTCCCACAAACCTCCATGAAGGTCAGCGGGCGGCCCGACCAGCCCTGAAGCCCCTCCAGCAACTCACGCGTCTCCGCTTTCAGGTCCGCCACGATGCCTCCAGACGCTCCAAGATCGCCAGATTCTCCTCGGCCTCTTGTGCCGACATGAACTGAATTGCGTA
>PFUG01000227.1:10814-34306 GCA_002789955.1 Deltaproteobacteria bacterium CG_4_9_14_3_um_filter_63_12
CATCGGGACGGCTAGACACATCTCTTGCTCCTTTGGGACGGCCGCTCGGTCATTGCGCGCATCGAACTCGGCCTCACGGACTGTAGCACGAATTCAGGTTGAGAGGCGGACCGACGCAATCGCCGCTTGCCCCGCGGACAAACCCCCATCGCCAGCCGGCAGTCGACGAGGCCAGAACGCCTCGACGCCCCTGGCTTGCAGCTGGGTGCCCAGTCGCCGAGACAACAAACGGTTGACCATCGCGCCGCCCGACAGCACGACGACGTCGGCTCCCGCCGCACAGGCCACCTCGACAAACGCATCGGCCAGGCCGTTGTGGAAGCGGGCGGCCCGCAAAGAGACGTCGTCAGGATCTCGCAAGAGTTCCTGCACCATCTCACGGACCTCGATGACGCCTGCCTCGACAGGGAAACTGTAGGCCGAGGAGCAGCGCTCATCGGCGACGCGCTCGAGGGCCATGGCTGCTTCGCCCTCGAAGGTTTGGCGCCGCGGCGCCACGCCGAGCAAGGCGGCGACCCCGTCAAAGAGCCGCCCGACGCTGCTGGTCAGCGGGGAAACCAGGCGCAGGGCGGTGATCGCTGCGAGCTCCTCGTCGAAGAAGCGCCAATGCTCGGGGCCAAGGCCAGCCGCGAGCAGCAACGACGTCGCCATGCGAAACGGCTCCAGCGCCGCGCGGTCTCCCCCAGGTTGCGCGATGGGACGCAAATGGCCAACCCTCTCCACCCGCTCATAACCCCCGACCAGCACCTCTCCGCCCCAGATGGTGCCGTCCTCGCCGAAGCCGAGGCCATCGAGCACGATCCCCGCAACCCGGCGATCGAGACCCAATCCGTGCTCGACCATGACCGAGGCCAGGTGCGCATGATGATGTTGAACCCGCACGATGGGCAGCTCTGCGAAGCGCTCCTGTGCCACATGAGTCGAGAACAGGTCCGGATGCAGGTCGACGGCCACAGCCTCGGGTTCGACCTGCCCAAAGCGCAGCATCCGCTCGATTTCGTCCAGGTAGGCGTCCTCGGCCGCCGGATTGTCCAGGTCTCCGAGGTGCCGCCCCACTGCCAGCTCCCCACGGCACAAGGTCGCTAGTGTGACCTTGAGATGAGCGCCGAGAGCCAAGATGCTGCGGTTGGGGAGCATCTCGGCGCGCAGAGCGCTCGGGACGAAGCCGCGGGCGCGGCGAATGAGACTCGGGCCGCTCTCGCTCCACCTCAGCACGCTGTCGTCGCAGCCGACGCGGATCTCCCGGTTGTGAAGCAGCACGGCGTCGGCACCGAGCTCGAGCGCAGCGACCCGATTCTCGGTGGCGATGGGTTCGGCGCTGCGGTTCCCGGAGGTCATGACCAAAGCGTCCAGCGTCCCCTCCAGCAACATCGAGTGCAACGGCGTGTAAGGCAACATCAGTCCGATGTCATTGGAGACGGGGGCGAGGCCTGGGTCGACGCCTGCGGCTTTGGGTACGAGGACGATGGGCGCCGCCGAGCTCGCTAACGACTGGATGGCGCTCGGGTCGAGCTGCCCAAATCCGCGCGCCACCTCGAGATTGGCCACCATGACGGCGAGCCCTTTGGTCGGCCGGTGTTTGCGCTGTCGCAGGCGAGCGATGGCGTCTGGGTTGCGGGCGTCGACGGCGAGGTGGAACCCGCCCAGTCCCTTGACCGCCAGGATGCCGCCGCTCTCGAGTACCCGTTGGGCGGCTTGCAGCGCGTGTTCGGTGTGCCGAAGCCAGTCACCAGGCGCGAGCTTTGGGGGCTCGAGGGCCGAGGCGTCGTTGAGCCGTGCGGCCTCCACGCACCATATCGCCGGGCCACATTCAGGGCAGGCGATCGGCTGGGCGTGGTATCGGCGATTCAAAGGGTCGTCGTACTCGCTCCGACAGTTCGCACACATCGGAAACACCGCCATGGTCGTCTTCGGACGGTCGTAAGGCAACGCGGAGGTGATGGTGTAGCGGGGCCCGCAGTGGGTGCAGTTGATGAAGGGATAGCGGTAGCGCCGATCTTCTGGGTCTCTGAGCTCTGCCAGGCAGGCGGCGCAGGTGGCGAGGTCGGGGGCGAGGGACAGTCGTCGTCCAACAGCCTCGGAGCTGGGGGCGATCACGAAGGCGCGAGCTTGGTGATCGAGGGGCATGGCCTCGACGTCGAGCCTCTCGACGTCCCCTGGATGGGGGAGCTCTACACGCAGGCGGGCGACAAATCGCTCGAGGGCGGACGTTGGCCCCTGGATCTCCAGGCTCGCGCCGAGGCCCTCGTTGGACACCTCTCCGAGCAGGGCCTCGTCGTGGGCGAGTCGATAGACGAACGGCCGGAAACCCACTCCCTGCACGGTTCCGCTCGCCAGCACCCTCCAGCGCTCGATGGGGTCGGTCACTATTGCAGTCCGCCGCTGGCCATGAGGAGGGCGGGGTCGATCCCCAGCGAGCGCAGTGAGCGATCCCAGACCTCTTCCCGGGGCCACTCGAAGACCATCTCGGCGGTCGCGGGAGCGTTGATCCAGGCACCGGAGGCCATCTCGGATTCGAGTTGTCCGGCACCCCAGCCGGCGCAACCGACGCCGAGCCAGAGCGGTGAGACCTTCGTCACGCACAACCTGGTCAGCGCCTCGGGGCTGTTGGAGGTGACCAACCCTTGTCCAGCCGTGATGGAGTCGTCGAAGAGGTTCTCGTCGTCGTGCACCATCCACAGGCCATCTGGATTGACGGGCCCTCCCTTGAGGAGGGGAGCGTTGGGAGTCCCGGGCCAGTCGAGCCCGAACATCGTCGTGATGTCGGCGGCCAGATAGGGCGTCTGGTGATTGATCACGAGACCTAGAGCGCCTTCGGAGGTGTGCAGGAACATCAACACGACCGAGCGCTCGAAGTGGGGGTCTTTGAGCTGTGGCACAGAGATCAACACGCCCGGTGCAGCACAGAAGGTCTCTACGATGTTACCCATGACTCACTCTTTCGGGACGAAGCGAAACCCGTGTGAACGCAACGTTCGCGTTCACGTCCAGACAGTGTGCTCGACCATAGCAGCCAAGCTGGATGCCAGCCAGACTCGGATTGAATCGTCGCACAACCTGTCGTTTTCTTTTGTTTATCTCGTATCTAGCTCGGCACGGCCCACTGTTCTTGGTCAAACGGGAGCATGCCCTGCCTCGCCGAACGAGGAGGTGGCTGAGGGCGACCAATGGGGGCCGACGGCGCGAAGGTGAACAGGTCGGAACCCTCTCGGGTCGCCAAGAAGGCGTTGGTCGCGCTTCCCTCGAGGGCGCCCTTGGCCGACTCCAAGGCGATGCTCTGCTCGTTGTTCTCCTCGCTGAGGTGGGCGAGGACGACGGCTTCGAGCCGTGGCCCCATGACGTCTTTGATGAGCTTGCGGGTCTGTTGATTGGAGAGATGCCCGCGAGTGGAGGCAATGCGCCGCTTGAGCCGAGCGGGATAGGGCCCATTCTTGAGCATCTTGAGATCGTGGTTCGACTCGACGACGAGCGCCTGCAGATCGAAGAGGGAGTGGCGTACGTCCGAGTTGGTCTGGCCTAGGTCGGTGACCACACCGATGGCCGAGGCGCTCGACTCGAAGCGGAAACCCACCGGCTCATTCGAGTCGTGAGAGATCTCGAACGGTGTGACGGTGACCGGACCCAGCCCGAAGGACCAACCTCCTTGGATGACCTGCAGTCCCAACGAGCCGCCCAAACGGTTCCGACAGGCACGGGCCGTGCCTCGGGTCGCGAAGGCCAAGGCGCGGGGCGCTCTGGCGAGGAGGGTCTCGAGTCCGCGAATGTGGTCGATGTGCTCGTGCGTAACGAAGATGGCGTCGAGCTCTGCGACGTCCACACCGATCTCCGAGAGCCCCAACATGATCCGCCTGGCCGAGATGCCAGCGTCCACCAGCAGCTTCACGCCGGCGATCTCCACATAGGTCGAGTTGCCCGACGAGCCGCTCGCCAGCACCTTCAGCACCATGTCGCTTGAGGCGCTCATCCGATCCCCATCCATGGTTTGCCGCTCCGAACGTTCATCTAGACTGTATTGCTTCGTTTGCCCACGACCACTCGGCGATCGCTATGCCCTTTGACGGGCCACGGGTTCCACTGCTGACCGTTCATCCCTGCTCCTGTGGTCTGAACGTCTGCGCAGTATAACCAACATACGGGGATTGTCACGGGTCACGAGTCGAGCGCCCTACTTTGAAGCGCGTTTGCGGTGATAGTCCAGAGTTTTCGCGACGAGCCCTTCGGCTCTGGCGTCAACCACCGCAGTGTTTTGCTCCAAATGTCTACTGGGGATAGGCGATACGATTCGCGATCTGATTCTACACTGCTCTACGTATGCGACCGACAGCAACTTTGGTGTCGAAACAATACTTTCCAAAGGAGATGACCAATGTTGGATAGACGAGAGTTCTTCAAATCGTTGGCCATGGGGGCAAGCGCGGTGGTTCTGTTGCCTCAGCTGGTGGCCTGTGGAAGCAAGGCGGTGAACGCCGACCCGACGGCTGGCGCCGACCCCTTGGCGATCCCGACCCGACCGCCGGCCGACTGGGATCCCATAGCGTTCAACAAAGCACGCGGCAATGCTGGCGCGATCCCCGAATCCTATCTGCCCTCGATCAACGGTCCAGATGGCGACACCCAGCACCTCGGCAAGCATCTGCCTTACATCGTCCCGGTGGAGGCCGGCCAGATGCCCCAAGGCATGTTGGCGATCATGTGGGGCGACCCCGCAAAGGGTTATGCCAAGCACCCCAACGCGCCCAAGAGCGAGGAGAATCCCACGGGACATTGGTACAACTCGATCAAAATCCGCAAAGCCGTGGATGGAGACGCCGAGGAGCAGGAGAGCGCCTACGCCGATTGGCCTGGGACGGGCGAGCAGTTCGTGGTGTTCGGCGGCGGCGACCTCAGCGAAGACAGCGGCAAGAACACCATCTACATCGTCGGCCTGCCCAGCGACGTCAGTCCTGGCGACACCGTGCGCATCCACGCCCACTGCCTGACGCACGGCGAATACGTAGATTTCATCCAGGTCTGAGCCACACGAGAGCGTGAAGAGCGGGGCAGCGTGCCGCTGCCCCACCGTGGCGCATGGTGCATCAGTTCGCTCGCGCTCTTTTCTTGTTGGCTCGCTTCTCCTGCAGAGTGACCAGGATGAGCACCGCAAACCAGGCGAAGATCCCCAGCGACGGGAAGACGACGATGGCGACCGCCCCCGACCGAACGCCCGCGTAGACTGTGAAGAAGAGAACGCTCGCCAAGCAGCCGACGCTGCCCGCGCCAAAAGGCCCGAGCTTGGTCCAGCGCTTCAGCATTGCCTGCAGCGCCATGCTGAGTATGACCATCAGCACGAACGAGGCGAGGAGGATCAGGGGGACGATGTAGAGGCTGCTCACCAGTTCTCCGTAGGTCGTTGCTGGAAGGGAGTGTAGCGATACTCTCCCGTGCGGTCGACGCAGTACGCGAAAGCGGTGCCCGACGGCTCAGCCGGGGGTGAGGTGTCGCAACACTTCGGTCATGCCGATCATCCCGACGAGCTGACCGACCTCGTCGAGCACGTAGATCTGGTTGACGTCGTTCTCGAAGAGGGCATTGACCACGACCTGCGCCGGGGAGTCGAGGGAGACCTTCTGGATGTCGGCAGACATGAAGTCGGCGGCGGTGTGCTCGTGGACGCAGTTCTGGGCGCACTCGATGAGGGCGAGGTCGTCGAGGTCGACACCGGGCGCGAACCAGACCCGATCTTCGTCGCTGACGACTTGTCGCCCACAGCTTCTCTCGAAGCGCAACACGTCGATGCGGCTCAGGACGCCGACCAGCTGCCCATTGGCGTCCGCCACGGGAGCGAAGTGAAGCCCTTCCTCGATGAGAAAGGCGGTGCACGCATCGATGGTGGTCTCGCGCCGCAGAGTGCTGCCGAGCGGGACCATCATCTCCCGCGCGGTCTTCGCCTCGAGAGTCAGCATCGCTGAGCGCACGCGTTCTTGGGTTTTGCTCTTTGTCGGTGCCATTGCAGCAGCCCAGCGACGAAGCGGGTGACGTTGGGGTGGCGCAATTCAGCAATATCCGTGCCCGAGCTGCTACGATGGACCTGTCATGGCTCGATCTCTTTTGGCGGGCTGCCCCTGTGGACCTCGTAGCCCTTGAGTCCGTAGCGCTCGAGTCTGCGGTAGAGTGTCGCAAGTGACAGTCCCAATTCTTCCGCCGCCTTCTCGCGGTTTCCTCGACAGAGCCTAAGCAGGGTCGCGATGTGGGCACGCTCGAAGCGCTCGACCGCCCCCTTGAGCTCCCAACCCAGCTCCTCCGAGTCCGTGATGTCGGTGGGCAGCCGGTCCAGGTCGACCATGCCATCATCGGCGAGAATCAGCGCCCTTTCCAATACATTGGATAGCTCTCGGACATTTCCTCTCCATGGGTGTCGGCAGAGCGCACGCACCGCAGCCGCCGATACGACCGGTACCGGTACACCCTTACGTTTTGCGTGGCGCTCCACGAGTTCTTGAATCAACTCAGGGATGTCCTCCGGCCGGTCGTTGAGCGGCGGAAGGTGAATCAGAATCACGTTGAGCCGGAAGAACAAGTCCTCGCGGAAAGTCCCATCGGCCATGGATTTCTGCAGGTCTCGGTGGGTCGCCGCGACGACGCGTGCCTGGAAAGGCACCGCCCGATCGCTGCCCAGAGGCTGCACCTCCTTGGCCTCCAGGGCCCGCAACAGTTGGGCTTGGACCGCGATCGGCAGCTCCCCCACCTCGTCGAGAAAGACCATCCCTTTCCCAGCCGCGCGCAAGAGGCCTTCTCGCCGGCGTTCCGCCCCCGTGAAGGCGCCCTTTTCGTGCCCGAAAAGCTCGCTGGCAACCATGTTCTCGGGGACCGCGGCGAGGTTGATGGCGAGGAACGGCTCTTCGGAGGCCGGCGAGAGCCGGTGCACGGCGCGCGCGACCACCTCCTTGCCAGTTCCCGTCTCTCCCGTGACCAGCACAGTAGCGTTGGTTCGCGCCGCGCGCTCGACCCACTGAAGGACCTCCTTCATCGCCGGCGAGGTCGTAACCAACTCGGTGGAGTCGCGCTGCTGTTGCACCGCTCGGCGCAGTCGAGCGTTCTCGATCAGCAGCCTTCGGTGCGACAGCAGGTTCTCGATCTTGCGCTGAACATCCTCGAGCATCAGCGGCTTGAGAAGGTAGTCGTGAGCCCCGATGCGCAGGGCATTGACGGCAGAGTCGATGGAGGCGAAGGCGGTCACGAGCAGCAAGCCGAGGGCGGAGTCGCGCTTGCGCGCTCGCCGAATCACCTCGAGCCCATCGATGCCGGGCAGCCGCAGGTCGGTGACGAGCACGCTGTAGTCGTTGACCTCCAGCATGGACATGGCCTCCTCGCCCGAACCGACTGCATCCAGCGTGTAGCCGTTGCGCCGCAGGTATTCCACGAGGGCGTCCCGTTGGATCGGCTCGTCCTCGACGAGCAGCAATCTCTCTTTGTGCATGGGTTTCCTGTCTTCTCGCTGGGGAACGCTCGACGATCGCGCGAAGGGACACGAGGGGGATCGAAGCGAGCCACCTCTGTTTCCGAGGAACGCGCGAAAATCTGACCGCTCAGAAGTCGCTTCGAGCCGGTAGGTCGACGATGAATCTCGCTCCACGCGGGAGGTTGGGGGTAAATTTCAGCTCCCCCCCCTGTGATCGAATCAGCTGACGAGACAGCGCGAGCCCGAGCCCTGAGCCTTTGGGCTTCGAGGTCGCGAAGAGCCTGAACATCGTAGCCTCGTTGGCAACCCCTGGCCCGTCATCGGAGACCTCGATCCGCAGCCCGCCCTCTTCGAGGCTGGACGCTTCGAGCGCGATGGAGCCAGGCCCCGTACCGATGGCCTCGATGGCGTTCTTGATGAGGTTTTCGACGACTCGCCTCAAGGTCTCCTCTTCGCCCTCGAAGCTCTCAAGCTCCGCGGCGATCGAGGGATGCAAGACGATGCCGTGCGAATGCGCCACTGGGCCCCAGAGCGCCGCGACCGAGTCCACGAAATCGGCCGCTTGAATCCGCCGAATCTCGAACCGCTGCTGGTTGCGCGAGAAGGTCAACAGGCCACGAACCTGCACCTCGAGTCGACGGGCCTCGGCGAGGATCTTTTCGGCGGAGTCGAGGTAGAGTTGCCCGCCAGTCTCGAGCTCCCGTCGCGCCGTGTCCCGGATCAGTTGGGCATGCACCGACAGTCCGGCAAGCGGGTTGCCTAGATCGTGCACGAGCTGCGCGATCAGGGCTGCAAAATCGGCCAATCGCTCGCGATCGTTGGCCAACCTTTGATAGGCGTGAGCGGATTCCTCGGCGTTCAGGCGCTCGCTGATGTCCTGTCCGACACAGAGCACGCCTTTGAACTCGTCGTGGCTCTCTAGCGCCGTCATGCACCACTCGATGGCCCGCGGTTTGGCGTCGCTGTTCGGGATCTGGAAGACCTCGCCACGGAGCTGAAGCCCACTCATCGCCCGCCCGACGTCCCGATGGAATCGCTCCTGCTCCTGGGGGGCCAGGAAGGTCTTGGCCCAGGGTTGCCCGCGCGTCTCCTCCAAGGTTCGGCCCGTCAGACCCTCGAAGTAGCGGTTGAACTGGACCGTCCGGCCCTCACTGTCGAGCACGAGCACGATCGTCGGCGCCGTATCGACCAGGCGAGTGGCAAAGTCTCGCTCCTGGCGGAGCTGCGCCTCGAGCTCACGAATTCGAGTCAAGTCCCTCGCGATTCCGGTGAAGTACTTGCCGCTCTCCAAGCTGGTCTCCGACACCGAGAGCTCGATCGGGAAGGTCTCGCCGTTCTTACGTCTGCCGGTCACTGGGCGCGTGTTGTCGATGGCGATGCGCACCCCAGTCTGGTAGTAGCGGTGCAGGTGCGCGTCATGGTCACCGAAGCTGTTCGGGACCAGGATCGAGATGTTCTGGCCCAGCACCTCTTCGGCCCCGTATCCAAACATCTCCTCAGCACAGCGGTTGAACATGCGGATGAGGCCCCGCGCGTCGATGATGATGATGGCGTCTTTCGCGTGGGTGAGCACAGAGCGCCAAAGCACGCTCTCCAACTCATGACCCAGCTCCGGCTCCGCCGAAGCGCTCGGACGTCGCTCGCTTCCCGGCACGGCGCTCGCTCGAAGCGAGTGAGCTGGAGTGCCAGCGCTCGCGATCGGCCTCTTCGAATGTGGGTTCATCGCTTTCGCTCGAAGCAGAAAGGAAGCGTAGTCTCAAAGCTCTGCGTGGCCGGCCATTTTGGCTCACGATGCGCCACGGTCAGCGGCCAGTTCGCCGGCTGCCCTCGACACTCACGCGGTCTTCTGGGGGGACGGGCAGCCTTGGGCGATCACCGACGGCGAGCGCAGAAAACCAAAGACGAAACGACTTGTAACGCTCATCGTCTTGTGCTGCAACGTCTTCTTTCGGGATCGCCCATAGGCCGCAGCGGGCTCGCCTCGAGACCGCACTCTCCCACGCCTTCTTTCAGCATTGACAGCCGAACACGGGGCCACTCGCAAGAGTGCGAAATTGTCGGGCCTCGCCAGCCGTCCCAAAACCTTCCGTGAGGACCCGTGAGATATAAAGTGGTTGAGGTGAGTCTGGTCGTCGACGACGTCATCGAAGGCGAGCTCAACAAGTGGTGCAACCAAGGCTGGCAGTTCGACGACATTCGCTTCGTCAGCCAAGACGGCGTGCGGCGACCGACGTTCGCGTTTCTCTTCTTCACCCACGACGGCGAGCCCACCACCGCAGACGCAGAGCCCATCCAGGTGCCGCCCGTCGAGCGGACGGACGGCAACGAAGACTCAGAGGCCTGAACCTACTCTGCCAGCCAAGCGGCGACGTCTGCGGCGTAGTAGGTCAAGATCAGGTCGGCCCCCGCTCGCTTGATGCAGAGCAGCGTCTCGAGCACCAGGCGGCGCTCGTCGATCCAGCCGTTCGCGGCCGCCGCCTTGATCATCGCGTACTCACCCGAGACGTGGTAGGCGGCGAAGGGCTGGTGGAAACGCTCCCGGCCCATGGCCAGGATGTCCAAGTAGGGTAAGGCGGGTTTGACCATGAGGATGTCGGCGCCCTCCATGTCGTCCAGCGTCATCTCGTAGATGGCCTCGCGGCTATTGGCGGGATCCATCTGGTAGGCCTGCCGATCGCCAAACTGAGGAGCCGAATCGGCGGCATCCCTGAAGGGCCCGTAGTACGCCGAGGCGAACTTCGCCGAGTAGGCCATGATCGGGATGTTGGTGTAGCCGGCATCGTCGAGAATCTCGCGAATGTGGTCCACCCGGCCATCCATCATGTCGCTGGGCGCAACCATGTCGGCGCCCGCCACCACGTGGCTCAGCGCGGTCTTCCCCAGCATCTCCAAGGAGAGGTCGTTGACCACTTCGCCCTTCTCATCGACGTGACCGCAGTGCCCATGCGAGGTGTACTCACACATGCAGACGTCGGTGATGACGTACATCTCGGGGACCGCGGCCTTCACGGCCTTGATGGCCTGCTGAATGATCCCGTCCTCGGCAAAGGCGCCGCTGCCCTGAGGGTCTTTGTCGCTCGGCAGCCCGAACAGAATGATCGCCGGGACACCCAAGGCGTACAGCTTCCGCACTTCCTCGACGAGCGTGTCGCAAGAAAGCTGGAATTGGCCTGGCATCGAGCGGATCGGGTTGCGGATGCCCTCACCCTCCATCACGAAGTAAGGCTGAATCAGGTCGTCGACCCGCAGATGCGTCTGGCGGACCATGCGGCGGATCGTTGGGTTGGCGCGCAGTCTTCGGGGTCTCTCTTCGGGAAACGGCATCTCTCACTCCTAGGGCACAGGTTTCTTGTGGGTCAAGCCTCGGCGGCCGCCTGCAACAGAGTCGTCTTGTGGTGTTCGGCGATCGCGGCGACCAGCTCCTCGATCGTGCTGTTCTTCGGGAGCACCTCGACGTTTACCCCCGCCGCTCTCACGACGTTGGCGGTCACTGGGCCGATGCAGGCCACCTTCCAACCTGCAATCGCCGACACCCCGTCGATCAAGGCGAAGAAGCTCTTGGCCGCGGAGCCCGACGCAAAGGTCAGGTACCCCGCCGGGTTGCGCGCGAGAAGCGTGTTGAGCTCGCTCACCGAGCCCTCGCTCGCCTTGGTCCGATACACCGTAACTTCGTCGACGATGGCGCCCGCCTCGGTCAGGCCGCGAGTCAGCACACCGCGAGTCAGCTCGGCGGTGAGCAGCAAACAGCGCGAGCCACGGCCAACTCCCATCTGCAGCAGCGCCTCGAGGAGTCCCTCCGAGGTCTGCAGCGCCGGGACGAGATCCGTCCGCACGCCGTGCTGTTCCAACGCCTCCTTAGAAGCGAGCCCCACCGCGGCGACCCGTGTGGTGCCGACGTGCAAAGGACCCGAGAGGGCGGCGAGGGTCATGTTCACGCCGTTGGTGCTGGTGAAGATCACCCAGTCATAGGCGCCTTCGGACAGCTCTTCGCAAGCTTCGGCGACGACCGCGGGCTTCACGGCCTCGACGCTCAGCGTCGGGATCTCGATGGGCTCCCCGCCGCGCTTGGCGATCAGCTCCGACAGCGCTCCGGCCTGCGCCTTGCTGCGGGTTACGATGACCGGCACCCCGTCGAGCCGCAGCGCCGCCTGGTCCATCTCGCGCAAGACGCGCGCGATAATGGCGTCAGCGCCTTGAGAGAGCAGCCAGCGAGCCATTCGCAGGCCGATCTCGCGCGCCTCCGAGGCCGGTCCCGAGTCGCGACCCGAAATGGCCTTCAACCCGTCCGGCGACACGACTCGACCCTCGAAGTGCAAGGTCTCGCCTTCCAACCAGGCGTGCCCAGCCACAGGGAGGTGGCAGCTGCCTTCGATCTCGGCGAGCATGGCGCGCTCGGCGGTGAGGGCCAACGCGCTGGGTTCGTGGTGAATGGCGGCGAGCACGCGATGGATTTCGACGTCGTCCTCGCGGCATTGAATCGCGACGACACCCTGACCCGCTGCAGGCAAAAGGGTCTCGAAGCCCAGCACCTCGGTGACCTGCGCGTCGAATCCCAGTCGTCGAATCCCGGCATAGGCGAGGATCACGGCGTCGAGCTCGTCGGCGCCCTCGGCGACTTTGCGCAGACGGGTGTCGAGGTTGCCACGCAGCCCGACAATGTCGAGGTCGGGTCTGGCTCGGAGCAACATCGAGTGGCGTCGCAGGCTGCCGGTGCCAACTCGCGCACCCGGCGGCAGCTCGTCCAGTCGGTAGCCTTCGCGGCTCACCAAGACGTCGTGCGGGTCTTCTCTCTCGATGACGCCGCCGAGCGTGAGCCCTGGCGGCATCTCGCCTGGCAGGTCCTTGGCGCTGTGCACCGCAATGTCCACCTCGCGCTCCAGCAACGCCTGCTCGATCTCTTTGACGAAGAGGCCCTTACCGCCGATGAGCGCTAGGGCCCGGTCGAGGACCCGGTCTCCCTGGGTCGAGATCAGCACGAGCTCCACCTCGATGCCGTGGTGTGCGGCCTCCAACAGCCGTTTGACCTCGTTGGCTTGCCACAAGGCGAGCTTGCTCGCGCGGGTTCCGATTCTAACTTTCATGTAAACCACCCAAGGTCGCCGAGCGGATGACCAATCTTCGCACCGCAACTCATCGAAACAACGCGAAAATCGGTCGTGGGGAAGCGAGGCAATACAGAAATATCGAGCGCCTGGGCCTCGCTCTTTGGGCGGGGCTCAAAGCCTCGACCTCGAGGCTCAAAGCCTCGACCTCGAGGCTCAAAACCTCGACCTCGAGGCTCAAAACCTCGACCTCGAGGCTTACCGGGGCGTTCTACATCCTTTTGCGCGCGTTGAACACCCTTCACTTTTGCCATGGCTTCCCAATAGAGTCGTGCCCGCCTCGCTAGGCGGCCGCTCCGTCGGCGAGGACACGGAGCGCGCGCTCTCAAAGCGCCAGAGGACCTCACGATGAGTGACGACAACGACGAAGGCGGAGAAGGGCTCAACAAAGGGCGAGAGCTCCCTGATGAGGGAGACATCCCCTTTCCAGACGTGGACCTTTCCGAAGAGGACCTGCGCAAAGCCCAAGAGGCCCTGCAACAAGCCCGCAACGAGCGCCCCGGAACCAGCGCCCGCCAGATCTTCCTGCTGGTCGTGGCGGTGCTCGCCTTGGCCGTCGCGCTCAAGCTCATCATTGGCGGTGGTGTCCAGCCCGCCGCGCCAAAATCGAAGGACGAGGCGACGGGCGTACAAGAAACCCGGGCCAAACCTCGCGAGGTGCAGCCGAGCAAGAAACTGAGCGCCGAGGAGACGCAGCGCGAAGCGAACGTCCTCGTTCGGCGAGGGGAGTGCTTGCAGGCCCTGCGCTTGGCGCAAACTCTACCGGCGGGCGCGGCGGTGCAAGAGCGGGCGAGTCGATGCGTCGAGCGGCGGGCTCGCGAGGAGATTGAGGCCCTGATTCGGGCGCGCCAAACCCTCGCTGCCGAGCTGGCCATCGACGGGCTTGAGGGGGTCTTGCCGAACAGCCCAGTGATCTTCGTGCTCAAGGACAAGCTGCGAGTCGAACGGACGCTGTACCAGACGGCGCCCGAAGGTGGGGCACCGTAGGCAGGGCTCTGCCCAGGCAGGGCTCTGCCCTGACCCGCCGGGGGACTTGGTCCCCCGGGCCCCCTATTGCTTTCATTTTTTCTGTATGGGTCTCAATCAAGGAAGCTTGAGTGGGATTTCATTCACCTCGGCTTTCTTGCAGAGCTCCTTCTTGGCCTCTGCACTGGTGAGGACACCATCGTCGAACGTGCATCGAGCGAGCACGTCTCCGCTCGACAGCCACCAAGTCCAATCGCCCTGGCGTTTGCCTTCGACCCAATTGCCTTCGCTGAGCATCTGCCCATCCGCAAACCAGCGAGTCTCCTTGCCGACTCGGCGGTTGTGGTCGAACTGGCCCTCGAAGACCTTGGTTCCACGCTTTTCGGTATAGTCTGCGGCAGGACCATGGCGAAAGTCGGGAAGCTGCGCCTCGAGGGAGTAGCCGAGCCTGCGGGCGCCCCACCTGAGCGCGCGGCGAGCGAATGAACGGCCGCACTCCGAGCCCATGATGCGCGCGCCGCTCAGAGCGGCGTAGTACGACGTGTAGGCGCGGAACGCCGTGTGTTTTGGGCAGTCGAGCTCGGGCAGGACGAAGGGAGGCGGCTTCTGGTATGGCTTGCGGGGCGTGATGGCGTCGACACAGAACTGGTCGTCTTTGTACCCAGCGTCGACCACCCCACGGCTGAATTTGCACTGATGCTCGATTTCACCGTTGCGGAAGTACCAGAACCAAACTCCGTCTTTCTTGTCGTCGACGTAGTTCCCTTCGATCAAGAGTTCTCCGTCATGGAGCCACGCTTGGTAGCGACCATGGTGCACGCCCGAACGATAGGGGATGGTTTCACTCAGCACATACTTCGAGTCGCTCACGTACAAAAGCATGCCGTCCTTCTCTCCCGCCTCATTGTCGCACCAGTACTCGAACCTGCCAGTCACATAGCCCCCCCCTCTGCGGTTCTTGTAGGTTGTTCCCGGCGGACACTCGAACTCGAACTCTGCGGGGGGTGGGGGGATGATGTCGGCGTCATTCGAGACGTCGCTCGTGCCAGAAACATCACCTTGATCGCTCTCCGAAAGGTCCGCCGCGCTCTGTGCTTTCGATGTCCGCACATCGGCGGAGGGGCTCGGAGAAGGCTGCTCGCACGCGAGGCAGACCAGCGCGAGCGCTGCCAGAAGATAGGGGATTGGTTTCTGCATCGCTCTACCCCCGTGTGAGTTGGCTGAGGACTCCGGAGAGCTTTTGACTGAGCGGAGCGACTTTGGGACCAAAGGCCTGCCACCTCCGCTCGAATTCGCGGACGTGTGTACGGACCGCCACGAGCTGGGCGCTCTCCTTCGTGCTGGTCTTCAGCGTCTTGAGGCCGGGATAGGGTGGATGGGCCCGGTGTTGGCCCGCGTTGAACTCGGACCAGTCGGCCTCGGTCATCCCGGGTCTCCCCGCGGCCAGTGCTCCCAGCTGGTAGGCTTCATCGAGTGCTCCGCTCACGGTCAGGATCGCGGCGTAGCGCTCCTCCCCAGGTTCGGTGCCTTGGGAGTTTGCGTCGTCTTCGAACATCGGGCTGCACCCTTGTGACGCTGCTTCGTTACCTACTTCCCCTCTACACACTCCGCGTTCCTGCTCCAGCACTTGCTCGCGCGCCGGCGAAGACGCAAAACTGTCGAGCTGCTGACCAAAAATCCTCAGACGATTCCTGCGGCTGACCGTCGCGGCCTCGAGCGCGGCCAGCTTCTTCGAGGTCTTGGTGAGTGCCGAGGCCAGCGCTTCGAGCGCGGCTTTCTGCTTGGTGACCTCAATCACTTTGCTCACGGAGTCCAACTTCTTCTGAACGACGGCGATCTCGTGCAGGCAGGCATCCACTTCGTCTTTGTAATAGAAATCGGCGGCTGAGACGAGCACCCCGCCAACTCCAGTGGGCAGCGTGAGCGACTCCTGGTTCATCTCGTAAGGGTCGGGCGACTTCTGCACACCGGTCTCCGTATTCAACGTGCCGCCTGTCAGGGCGTCGCTGATGATGGGGTCGCCGCTCGCGTCGAAGCTCAAGTGCTGAGTCGCGTAGTTGCTGGTGCCGCCGTCCATCCTATCGAGTTTTGCGGCGTAAGCGTTGAGCATCGCCTCCCCTTTTCTCGCCTTGTTCGCGCCAGAGGCGATCGCGCTGCCGGCTCCATTCATCACGCCCATGGTTCCATCGATGGTCTTCGCGACGTTTCCGATGACTTCCTTGGTCGTCTTGATGTCAGTGAGCCTCTTTTCAGCGTCGTCGTCTTGCTTGCCGATCGCCCCCTTCTCGTCGAGGAGGCGCGCGGCCTGGAAGCCGAGATATGCGGTGCGCAGCTCGTCCAGGGAAATCTCGATGTCGTCCAGCCCGGCCGCCAGGGTCTCGTCGGGCTGAGGAATGTCGAGGGTCTCTGTGACCCCCGCCGAATTCTTCGCGGCCTTGTCCAGCTTCGCCGTCGCCTCGACGTCGTCGAGGCCTTTGGAGAGCACATCGACCATAAGGTTGGCGTCCTCGACTCCATAAATCTGGAGCAGCGCCTCGACGCGGGTTTCGGAGGCGAAGAACTGATTGGCGAGGTTTGTCCACCCGTTGTAGTCCTGGAACCGACTCTCCTGCTCCGTCTGTCGCAGCTTGAGCTGCTCCGAGTCATCCGCACACCAGGCGCTGATTTCGTTGAAGCGATCGATGCCCATGGAGTTCCGGTTGTCTTTGGCCTTTTCGCTGTACTTCACGGCCTCTTCGGCCCGCGCATCGGAGTCCTTACTGAGGTCGTCGCCGTAGGGCAACACCTTTGGGATGCTAAAAATCTCGCCCGTCTTGCCTGCGGCCATCGTCATGTCCGAGGCTGCAGCGCTCGCCTCTTCGGCGAAGCCGGCGTCGCCACGCTCATAGGCTGACCCGCTGCCCGTTCCCTTGTCGAAGGTGTAGCCCGGATTTGTCGTCGCGCCAACGTAGTAGGTCGCCGACGCCTGTGAGACTTGCCGTTCTTCACTCGTCCACTCGCCGTCTTCGCTGGTCTTCATCTGGATGCCGGCCGTGACGCTGGCCGTGACGCTGGCCGTGGCGTCGGCTGCCTTTGCCGGCGACTCACCTGGCTTGCGTTCACCTCGTTCGGCGGCCTGGGCCTTGCGCTCATACACGTCGCCCGGCTGTCCGACGCCCCCAGGCAAATTCACTCCGCCGCGTTGCTGCACGACGTGGGTCAGCTCGTGAGCCACGGTCGCCTTCTTCGGGTTTGTGTCTCTGAAAACGATGTCTTCGCCGCGAGTGTAGGCTTCAGCCCCCATCTCTTCGCAGGCCTCTGTCGCGTTGGCCCCAACGTGCGCACGGGTTTTTGAGAAGTCGGCCCCGAGCTGCGCCTCCATCTCGCCTTGAAAAGGGACCGCGCCTCCAGAGCCAGAGACCCCTCGCGCGGCGGTCTCACGAAGGTCTCCCTGTTTCTTCAGTCCGTACTCCTCCTCCATGGCTTGCAGGAGCATCGCTTGGAGGTTGCTCGGATTGCTCGAGAGGCTCGTGTCTTGTCCAACAGTGTGCGCACGCTCACCGTCCTGCGGCGCTGACTGCGGCGGATTCACGTGTTCCGCAGGACGTTTTTCGATCGAGTCGTACATGGCTCATTCTCCGTTTAGGGGTGCACATCCCCAGGTTGAGGCAGACCTCGAAGCGCACCTGTCAATTCGTGACAGAGGGTTGTCGGCCAATCGAGCACAAAGGTTTCCTACTTTCTTGAGATTTCTTCATGACGCTGGGGAACGGACGTATTTCCGGCAACTTGCGGGGGCTGCGTCTGCCCCTCGCGCGGAAGTTGGCCGCTGAGCCTCAACTCTTGGTTCGGTTCCTGACGGCCGCACCCTGCTCGCGGGGGTCTTGCCCGCCAGCCCAATGATCTTCGCGCTCCAAGGACAAGTTGCGGGTCGAGCGTGCGCTTTACGACACGGCGCCCAAAAGGGCAGATGCCGCCTCCATGACAGTCCTCGCCATTTGGCGCTAAGGTCGCTACCTTATTGCTTGTCGAACGCTCTCTCCTGGTTTGGTGGCGACCGCGTCTGTGCCCCCTGTCAATCTATGAAGACTCACCCGATAATCTTGTTGCTACTGGCAGGTTTCGCGCTGGTTTCTTGCTCGTCCAACCCGGCCGTCGAGCCGGACGCCCACGCTCAGCTCGACCTCTCCGACGAGCCGGTCGAGCTCCAGATTGTGTCCATGTCCGAGTGGACCTCGCACATCGACTCCGTCAACGGCAAGATCGCGGGCGTGTCGGTGCCTTCTGCCGGCGCGGCGGTGCTGGCGGCCTATTGGGACCTCGACCGGGCCGCCTACCCAGGCGCCACCGTCGTCCTCGCCACCGGAGACTCGTTCGGGACGTCGCCGCCGTTGGCTTCGTTCTTCAACGAGGAGCCCGCGATCATCGCCCTGAACCTCATGGGGCTCGACCTCGACACCTTCGGCAACCACAACTTCGACCAAGGCCTCGAGCACCTCCAGGCCATGATCGACCTCGCCGAGTGGGATTACCTCGCCGCCAATCTGACGCGGGTCCCACAGAATCTGCGAAGCGTCGCGCCGTACACCGTGCGCGACGTCGGCGGTGTGCCGGTCGCCTTCATCGGCGTCATCGATCCGCAGGCTCCCACCTTGGTGTTCCCGGGTTCGTTCGGCACCATGGACGTCACCGCCCCGGCGCCCGCCGTGCTCGAAGCCTGGCAAATGGCCCAGGACAGCGGCGCCACCTCGTTCGTCGTGATCGCGCACCTGTGGAGCGAGACCACTGAGGCGGGCGGGTTGAAGGGGCCGATTCTCGACCTGGCCGGCGCGCTGCACCGAGCGGGTATGAGCGACCGCGGGATCCTCATCGGCGAGGCCGCTACCGCGCCGCTCATCTGCACCATCGGGGAGTCGGCGAGCTGCTCGTATGGCCCGCAGCAGGAGGCCGTCACGCCGATGACGCCTGGACCTGAGGGCATGTTCCTCGTGCAGAACCGCGAACAGGGCAAGACCTACACGCGCATCTTTCTCACCATCGTGCCCAAGACCGGAGTGATCACCGACCGACGAGTCGAGTTCGTCGTCCCGGTTGCTGACGCCGTCACGCCGAAGGCCTCGGTCGAAGCGGCGCTCGCCGACTATCGGCAGCGGCTCGACGAGGCCAAGAGTGAGCAGGTCTGCATGATCACCGGGAACTTCGACGTGGTTACCGAGGACATCCGCAGCCGCGAGGTGGCCGCAGGCAACCTCATCGCCGACATGATCTTCGAATACGGCAGCTCGCCGGACATCGCGATCATCAACAGCGGCGGCATCCGCTCCTCGCTGCCATCGCCCGACTATATCCCCCAGGACTCGTCGCTCTCGCGCCCGCCAGGCGCTGCGCCGTGGAACCTCTTGCGCGGAGACGTCGAGGCCATGCTGCCGTTCGTCAACTTCATCGTCGAGCTCGACATCACCGGGACCGATCTCTGGGCCACCGTCGAACACTCCGTGGCCGTGTCGACCACACCGGACGCAGGTCCGTTCCTGCAGATCTCTGGGTTCCGCTATTGGTTCGACCTCAACCGCCCTGAAGGCAGCCGAGTCTGCCGCATCGAGCTCGACGACGGGACGGTCATAGAACCCGACGGCAAGCGCTTCCGCCTGGCGACCATCGACTTTCTCGCCCAAGGCGGCGACGGCTATGTCGCGCTGCCGAACTCCGAGGGCTTTACCCGCGACCTGCTCACCGACGTGATCATCGACCAGCTGCGCAAGCACGAGACCATCGGGCCCGAGGACTACTTCGACGCCGAGCGCATGCGGATCAACAACGTCACCGGCGTGACGGGGGGGTGTACGTTTTAGGTTTGCGGGGAGGCAGGGCTCTGCCAGGCAGGGCTCTGCCCTGGCCCGCCGGGGGACTTTGTCCCCCGGGCCCCCTTTTGCTTTTTCTTTTCTTTCTTGCAGTCGGTCGCACTCGGAGGCCTTGGGCTCGAGGTTTTGCAGGGAAGCTCTCAGGGTGTGTCCAGTAGATTGGACCACTCCGTCAGGGCGATTGCCAACGAGGATTCGAGCCAGTGACTGAACCGGCTCTTCGTGCTCTCGAGCGGTTCTTGATAGTTAAATTGGAACAGTGACGTCGACGCTGGACGCACATGAGAGAACTCGGTGCCTCCGTCTTCACGGGGGATTCGCAACGAAGTAAAGGCGGACGCCGCTAGGACCCCTTGAAACTCGTGCCCGTAGCCGTGGAAGCTCACCACGAGTTCGAAGCGTTGCCTTGTGCTGATAGCGAGCCGTGTCCAAGAGCGATAGGTGTTTGTGTTTGCAAAGTAGTTCAGCTGCCGAGCGGCATCGACAATCTGGTTGTAGAAATAATGAGCCCGATCTTCGTTGTCCGCCGCGTGTTTGACGTCAGCCCAGTAGTTGACATCGCCTTGGCCGATTTCCGTCAACGTCTCATCCAGAATGGATTTCAGGCCAAGTAGACGCTCTTGGACCATCACTCCAAGTTCTGCTGCGGTCTCGAAAACCGCGTTGAGACGGTCCTTCTCTCGAGCGGCTCGAGACTTCAGCCGCAAGAACGCGGATTCGAGGATTTGCTCGGCGTACTTCGCCTTGTGAGCGTCTCGCTCGAGGTTCAGCGCGTCGAGGATGGCGCTCTGTTGCCGTTGTGCGAAGAGAGTGATGAGCGGACGCAGCTCACCGCGATCAGCCGCCTCGAGCGAATCAAGGTATGGAGTGCGGTCCTTGTCGCGAACCACCAGTGGAAAGAGCCGGTGCTTTAAGAAGACAATCGAGCCAAGCGCCCTCGCCACACGGCCATTGCCATCCTGGAATGGATGGATCTGAGTAAAACGATGGTGCAGCCATGCGGCCAACACTTCAGGAGGGACGCCTGAGTCCGAAGCCTCCTGATACCATGTGACGAGTCGCTGCATTTCGTCGGTGACTAACTCAGGAGGGCAATAATGATGAGTGGAGCCATCGGGCTTTCGAGGACTGTTCGGGTGTTTCTTGTATTCACCCCTTCGCAGCTCGATGTACACCGTCTCCCCAGAGGGGGTTCGGGCCTCTGTGCGCTCTTGGTGAGCGGTGAGCTGTTGGTGTATCGAACGAATGTAGTGCTCGGTGAGTTGCTGTTCGCCCTTCACGAAGGCAAATAGACCGTCCACCACGTCGAGTTGGTCCTGAATCACGTTCGCAACATGCCGCGAACGCTGCTCTGGCAATCCGCCACGGTGCGAGATGATAGTGGCCTCGACTCCATGCTCAATAAGGAGCTCAGTGACACCGCGATCCCACTGATAGAGACGTTCAATGATCCCTGTTTCAATCGCCCACTCACGTTGCATTCTTCGAAGGAATTCTTGAAATGTCCCCTCCACCTCGAGGGACTCCCGACGATCATTCCAGACCGAAGCCAGCGCGGAGAGCTCTGGTTGTGCAAAAGAACTGTCTTGGGGAACGGGGAGGATTGGCTCATACATCTCTTTCTCACCGTCGGAGGGAGTGATCTTTGTCCAGGTCGGGCCCGCCATTAGCGGAACCTCACCGGTGTTTAACGCACAGTGTCCGGGTCGTTCCAGAAGCGTTCGTCGTTTCCGATGACACTCATCAGCCGGAGATTCAGTATGGCCTGCGCCATTTCGATCGTCCAGGTGGTACCTGGGAGTTTGATGCGTTGCTGTGCGACGCGATTGAAGCTCTCCATCGGGGAGTATCCTCCAATCAACGCCATTCAAAGGGGGCGCTGCTTCTTCCTGGAGCCCTACTAAAGGAGCCACACCCTGATGACATTACAAGTGGGATTCTCAACAACTCAGGCCAGGGGCCTGCTGCTCCTGCTTCTCCTCGCCTGCCTGCTTGGAGCTGGCTGCGAAAACGGCCGCCCCCATACACTTGGAGCCACCATGCGACCTTCGTTCTTTCTACTCCTCCTTCTGACCGCTTTCGTGCTTCCAGCCTGCAAAGACGAGATTTGCCAGAAAAACACAGCACTCTATTCAGCGGTCATGGAAGACAAGGTGTTGATTGAATGCCTGCGGGAGAAGGGAGATGTCCCAACAGGTGGATTTGAAATCGAGGGGACGACAGACAACACGCAGCTATGCGAGGACAACACCGCGACGATGTGCGAGAGACATCTTGTGGGGTTCGGATGTCCGGGAGCAGAGAAGATTCTCGAGAAATGGTGCAAGTGATGACACGACGTGGGTGATGGGTGTTAGTGTTAGTAGGGGTTGATGACCACCCGCAGGCTGTGCACTTCAGCGCGCGTCGGCACCTCCCAGCGCCTCAGCAAGCGCTCGATCACCTCGACAGGGACGGGCTCTTCGCGCTGCGCGTTCTGTTCGAACAACCGCTCGGCCGAGGCCTCCACGTAGACGAGCTCGACGTGGGCATTGTAGTCGGCGAGCAGGGTGATGACCTCGTCGCGGACCTGTCGGCTGAGGTGCGTCGCGTTCCATGCGAAGTTGGCGCCGCTGCGCAGGTAGACCCGAGCCCGTTCGCGGGCTTCCTGAATCACGCGCCCTTGGGGGCCGGTCGGGGCGAGGTCCAGCTCGTCGCGGATGCCGTCCAGCGAGACCACAGGCAGCTCGCCCAGGTTCTCGCGCAGCCAATGGTCCTTGCCGGCGCCTGGCAGCCCGGACATCAGGACGACGCGGCTCTTGGTGTCGTCGAACGCGGCGTAGCGCGGGTCGCGGCCCGGTTTGCGGAAGTAGAGAAAACGGCTGTGGTCGTTGGCGAAGGGCCAGGGCGCGTGCAGCACGCCGAGCTCTTCTGCTGCCAAGCGAAAGAGGGCGACCCGTTCGAGGAGCTCCTGCTGGTCGTCACAGATGCGGCCGAGCATGTCGGCCTCGGCCAAAGCGGCGAGGTGGTCGAGGCGCGTGGTATCGGCGAGCTCGATGAGGAGACGCTCGGTGTCCGGGCGTTCGAGAAAGAAGAGGGGCTTCTGGTGGGCCCGAATCAGGCCGCAGACGGCCTCGCGCTGGGCGAAGGGAAAGTCCATCTCCCACAAGATTCGGCGCGCCATCAGGGCACCGACGCGGGAGTGCCCATTCGTGCGGACCTTGCCGTCCGCGCCGCGCTGGCTGCAGACCGGCTTGGCAACGTCGTGCAGCAACGCCGCCGCGAAGAGGAGCGTCTGCTCGGACTCAGGTGCGGCCTGATAGCTTTCGCTGGCGCGCATGGCCTCACAGACCATCGCCGTGTGGACGCCGACGTCACCTTCCTGATGGTAGACAAAGGTCTGCTCGCAGCCGTGCAGGGCGTCGATGAAGTCGTAGCGTTCCCTGAACGCGGCCCACGGCAGGCTTTGCTGCGGCTCGCGGGGGAGCAAGTCCAGGAAACTTGGGACGACTCTCGGTCGGGCGCAGCACGCTGCGCCCCTACGAAACCAGTTGACGCACACGATGACACTCCAAACAGCTCGACGTCGTCCCGCAGTCGGTTGGCGACCAGTGGCTGATCTTGCCAATGGCTGCCCGAATCGCGCCCACGAACTTGTAGCGCTCGACGACCTCGCCGTCGATCTCCACTTTGAAATAGAGCCCTTCCATGGTGTCGTACGGGTCGGTCTCGCTCGCCACGCGGGTGGCGTCGGCCCGCGCGCTCTGCGCGGCGTCCCAAGACCCCGTGATGCGGGCCTATGTCGCCGACGCGCTGGCACGTCTGCACCTCGACGATCCCACAGGACACTTTATCACCGCCATCGCCAGCTACCCTATCGACGCCATTGTTGAGGCCGTCGCCATTTTCGGGGGCCGAACAGCAGGTCAAATCTCTGCCCGATACAGCAGACGTCCGATATCTCTTGGTCATCACTTGCGACATTGCCCAGGACCGCGAGGCTTCGGTCAGCACGGACGCCCTGTGGGAAGAGCGAGTTCGCGCCAAAGACCGCATCCTGCGCCACCTCGAAGGCGAGCGCGAGCGCAGCGCCACGAACACCCCGCACCCAGACGACCTCATCGCTGCCTACATCGACTGCGCGGTCACCGCACCCTGGCAGTCAGA
>PFUG01000227.1:34385-37481 GCA_002789955.1 Deltaproteobacteria bacterium CG_4_9_14_3_um_filter_63_12
TGCTGCAACGGTCATCAAATCCACGCCCAGCGAAGACCACCTGCACCTCTATCGACGCGCCGCACGCCGCGTCCAGGCGACCTACAGTCTCCCAAACCGTGAGCGCCCTGGGACCCACGTCCGGCCTGGGCCTCGGCCCTGAAGGGGCCGTTCTACCAGCCCAGGGCAACGCCCTGGAACTCACGTCCGCCCTGGGACTCCCCCCCAACCCTCGTTTGACTTCGCCCGCCACAATCGCCATCCTCCAAACCGCGAGCCCCCTTGCTCTGCCGCGCTCTGCCCGGCCGCGCAACAACGCCTCGGCGACCCCACGCCCTCACCAAGGCCGACATGACGACGCGCCTCCTCTCGACCCTTTCTTGGTCTTGTTTGCTCTTGGCCTTCGCCGCTTGCGACGACGCCAAACCCACGCCCCAAGACGCCGTGGACGACACGACCGAGGTCGTGGCTCGAGAGTGCGCCACCACAGCCGGCCCGCTTCGCGCCGCGCCGCTGACCCTGCAGTTCGCCGCTGGACCTGGACCGGACAGCAAAGAGCTCCTCGTCAATAATGGAGGCCAAGCCGGCAATCTGTGCTGGACCAACGGCGCGCACTGGCGGCTCGAGCCGGCGGACGCCCCCTTCACCATCGGCGACGCAACTCAGAAGGGTGAGGCCATCGACTGGTTGGCGCCCGGCGACAACGCCGCGCTCCAAGTCAGCCTCGGCGCCGACGTGTTGCAGAGCGGCGAAGCCATGCTCTTCATCGTCTCCGAGAACGGCGGCGAGAGTCAGGTCCGCCTGAGCTGGGTGCTGGACGAAAACCTGCACGAGCTGCAAATCACCCCCGCCTCTGCGACCTTCTTCGCGGCCGTCGGCGAGAGCATGACGCTGCGACTCGACCTGGCGAACACCGGCCTGGCGCTGATGGCGCTGGAGAGCCCCGCAGGCGTCGTCGTCGAGGGAGACGTGGCGCTGGAGGTCGGCCCCCTCAAAGTCGGAACCTCACCGGTGGACCGCATCGCCGCTGGCGAGGCCGCCACGCTCGACATCACCTTCAGCCCCACGGCCGTGATGGAGGGCAGCGGCGCGTTGCACTTCTTCTCGGGCCGGACGCGGGTGGCGACCCTGCCCATTTCTTGGGTCTCCATCTGCGTCGGCGCCGACTGCCCCGACGGCCTGGTTGAGCGCCGCTGTGTGGCGACCGGGGCCGAAGACACCGTCAGCCTGACGTTCGCCCATAAGCTCTCGCTGCTCAGCGACGCGAGCGAGGGCGACGCCACCTTCCAGACCTTCATCGCTGGCGACGGGTCGGCCATGGACATCGGCAGTGGCAGCTGGCCCTTCTCGTCCTTCGGCGACGGGACCGACTTGATCATGCCTGGGCTCGACCCGGCCTTCACGCCCTTCTCGGCGAGTCCGGCGAGGGTTTCCGGTTACTCGGACGGTTCCCAGTTCTGCTACTTCGTCTTCGAGCAGCCCGTGGCGGGGACCACGCTGGGCATCAACTTCACCTTCGTCGGTCTGCCGACCCTCGCCGCAGCCACGGCGCAGAACGATGCGGACTGGCAAGCCATGCTCGCCTCGCTCCGTGTGCTCCTAAGCCGCCAAGGGCTGATCCTGGGGACGGTCCGCACGTTCGACTTGGACGCCACCAACGCCGCGCTCTACACCGTGGCGCGCTCCTACGACGACCTGGACGCCCTGCAGCGACTCTCCAAGCCGCCCCTCTCGCAAAACCTCGGCGAGGTGTTGCGCCTCAACGTCTTCTTGGTGCAAGACATCGACATCCCGGGGTCCGACGCCGTCGGCATCTCCCCCATGCCCGGCGTGGCCGGGGCGCACGGCATCGCCAACAGCGGTTTGGTCGTGGCCGCCAGCGACTATCTCGGGTTGACCTCGAGCGACTTCGACAACTTCCGCTCCGAGTGCCGGACCCAGAATCCGCCGAACAACTGCTACCAGGAGTATTCGGGCAACGACGCTCTGGCCTCAGTCATCGTCCACGAAGCCGGACACTTCCTCGCCCTGCCGCACACCTCCGAGTTCAACGGGTATGAGTTCGACTCGTTCGGAGACACGCCCGAATGTCCCGACGCCACCGCCATCGACTCGGTCCCCTGCGCCGACGAAGAGAATTTCATGTTTCCCATGGTTCGGGGCCTGCGCACCCAGAACTTCTCGCACGACCAAATCCTGCGAGTCCTCGGCAATCCCCTGATCCGCCCGTGAGTGTTGCGGACCGCAGTATTGCCCACCCCCCCACGCCCCCCCACGCCGTTTGGTCGAGATAACGCCATGAAGACCCTCAGAACGCTCCTGCTCACAGCCTCTATTCTGCTCCTTTTCACGCCGTGGGCGGCGGCTCAAGAGAGCCTGCAACCCCGCGACGCTGAGGTGGAGGCGGTCTATGGCTTACTGAACGGCATCGACACGGCGGTCAGCGACGCGCAATTCGAGTCGGTCGCGACCGATCCGGTCGGCACGATGCTGCTCATCGACTCCCTCCCCAACGTCCCCTCGACGATGCACAAGCGAATCGCGAGCCGCCTAGCGGCCTGGCCCGACGAGCGCGTCGCGGCCCACTACGAGGCCATCTTGGCGGACGAGAACGCCGACACGCTCCTCAAGGCGCGGGCGATCGTGGGCATGGGGCGCGCGTTCGGGAGCCTCAAAGCCGACCGCCTCGAGGCCTACCTCTTCGACGCGGACGTGCAGCTGCAGCTGGCGGCGGTCGAGGCCCTCTCGCTGAGCGGCGAGACGGGCGTGACCAGGCTGAAGGCGGCTCTGGTTGGTGTGAAAAGCGACGCGGTCAAGGTCAAAATCGAAAAGGCCCTGAGTCGCTGAGCAGATTCCCGCTCGAACCCTCGACGTCGAACCGCGTCCGGCCGCCCGAAAACACGACGTCGAACGCCGTCCGGCCGCCCGAAAACACGACGTCGAACCCCGTCCGAACGCCCGAACCCACGGCGTCGAACCCCGTCCGAACGCCCGAACCACGACGTCGAACCCCGTCCGAACGCACGAACCCACGACGCCGAACCCTGTCCGGTCGCCCAAAATCACGCCACCCCCAGGGCGTTGCCCTGGGCTGGTATGGTCGGCCCTCTCAGGGCC
>PFUG01000557.1 GCA_002789955.1 Deltaproteobacteria bacterium CG_4_9_14_3_um_filter_63_12
ACTGCGACTGGAACTGCGACTGGAACTGCGACTGGAACTGCGACTGGAACTGCGACTGGAACTGCGACCGATAGCCTAGCGAGCACATTGCGACACCAGGAAGCTCCCATCAACGGTAGCGGTGATGCCAACGGGGAGCTCTGCCGTGCCGAACGGGAGCTCGAGCAGCTGCGAAGCCAGTTGCAGGCTCAGGCGGCGAGGATCGCTGAGCTCGAGACGCTGGCGAAACGCGACCAGATGACTGGTGTGTTCAACCGGCGTGGTTTCGACGAGCACCTCGAAGCCTCGCTTTCGGCCGCGCGCACCGAGAACAAGGAGGGTGTCCTGATCTTCGTCGACCTCGACGACTTCAAGGAGGTCAACGACACCCATGGGCATCAAGCTGGCGACCGGGTCCTGCAGACCGTCGCGCGGCTGCTGGCCGAGCACACCCGTGAACAAGATGTCGTGGCTCGGATCGGGGGCGACGAGTTCGCGGCCCTGCTCATCGACGCGGACTTGGACGATGGAATGCGCCGCGCTCAAGAGATTCGAGTGGTGCTCAACTCCCAGTCCATTCTCTGGAACGACCGACGCATCGATATCTCTTGCTCCGTGGGAACAGCCCACTACCACGCCGATTCTTGTCCCCAAGCGCTGATGAGCGAAGCCGATCTGGACATGTACGCCGAAAAGAACGACAGCTTCGACTGGCGCGCCATCAAGTCTGGGCTTCGAGTGGGTTGAGCTGGCGAGGTCTGTCGAACCGCTCGGCGCCCGCATGCTCTATCGACTCGGACCCGTTCCTGACTCGGCCCTGGAAGAATACTTGATGCCAGTCAAGCTTTCACCCGAGCAGAAAAACTTCGCGCAAGAAAAGTTGTTCTATGAATGCACGTTCGGCGGTTCTATAAAGACTCCCGTCAAAATTGCGCATCCTGCGCTGCCCTCTAGAGGGAAGGTCACCTCACACTCTTTTCGAGGACGGAATTCGATGAAACGCGCACTCCTGTTGGCCTTTCTAGGCTCCCTTCTTGGACTCACATTCGCCGCCTGCGACGACGGAAGCGTGAGCACACCGAACGACACCTTTTCGAGTTCCGATCAGACCACCGACCAAGTCACGAACCCTTGCAACAGCAATGGCACGTGCGAGGCCGGCGAGAACGTGATCAACTGCCCCGCAGACTGCGCGCTCGCGGGTTCTTGCGGCGACGGCACGCCCAACCCGGGTGAAGCATGCGACGACGGCAACTTCACCCCTGGTGACGGCTGTGAGAACGACTGCACCATCTCCAGCACGACCGCGGTGTGTGGCAACGGCACGCGCGAGGGCACCGAGCAGTGCGACGACGGCAACACCGTCGCGGGCGACGGCTGCGAAAGCAACTGCATGAACACCACCACCACGGCGGTGTGTGGCAACGGCACGCGCGAGGGCACCGAGCAGTGCGACGATGGCAACACCGTCGCGGGCGACGGCTGCGAAAACAACTGCATGAGCACCACCACCACGGCGGTCTGTGGCAACGGCACCGTCGAAGGCACCGAGCAGTGCGACGATGGCAACACCGTCGCGGCCGATGGTTGCGAGGATAACTGCCGCTACACTGCCACCAACCCGATCTGCGGCAACGGCACCGTCGAGGGCACCGAACAGTGCGACGACGGCAACACCATCCCGGGCGACGGCTGCGAGAACAACTGCACCTTCACGACCACGACCGCGGTCTGCGGCAACGGTACCCGTGAAGGCACCGAGCAGTGCGACGATGGCAACACCGCCAGCGGCGACGGCTGCTCGGCCAACTGCACGAACGAGGGAACGACTTCGAGTTGCCCAGGAAACCTCACTTGCGCCGACGTCACCGGACAAGGCAATGGGGGTTGTGTCGATGGCGGCAATGTTCCCGCAAACGCCCCAACCGGCTGTGAGACTGCCGGCTGCGCCACTGGGTTCACCTGCTACTGCCTCGACGCCACTTGCGCGGGCACCTCGGCCGTTTGCATCCAAGACTGTGGACTCGCCGCTGGTGTCTGTGGCAATGGCACTCGCGAGGGTGTTGAGCAATGCGATGATGGCAACACCGCCAGCGGCGACGGTTGCTCCGCGACCTGTACGAGCGAAGTGACGGCGACATGCCCCGGAACCCTGACCTGCACCGACGTCACCGGTCAAGGGAACGGAGGCTGTGTCGATGGCGGCAATGTTCCCGCAAACGCCCCAACCGGCTGTGAGACTGCCGGCTGCGCAACTGGTTTCACCTGCTACTGCCTCGACGCCACTTGCGCGGGCACCTCGGCCGTTTGCATCCAAGACTGCGGACTCACCGCTTCGGTCTGCGGCAATGGCACTCGCGAAGGCGCCGAGCAATGCGACGACGGCAACACCGCCAGCGGCGACGGCTGCTCGGCGATGTGCACCAACGAGGGGACGGGAACCTGCCCCGGAACCCTGACCTGCACCGACGTCACCGGACAAGGCAACAACGGCTGCGTCGATGGCGGGAATGTCCCCGCTGGCGCCCCAACTGGCTGTGATACCGCGGGCTGCGCAACTGGCTTCACCTGCTACTGTCTGGACGCGGCTTGTACCGGCACCTCGTCCGTTTGCATCCAAGACTGTTAGTATACGCAAGACCTCCACCTCCGTGGAGTTCCGAAAAAACGGCGCTGACTTGGCCAGCGCCGTTTTTCTTTGTCCAAACGTATCGCTCTCGAATCCCACATCACGAAAGTGCGGTAAGGTGTTCGCCCGGCGCGGTTAGTGCTCCCAAACTCCGTGAGCTTCTTTTGTCCAGCGACCCAAAAACCAGGCAGGCGCTTTCCCAGGACAGCAAGAGAATCTGGGGCCTCATCCGGCCCCATCGGCGCTCCTACCTCCTCGGTTTTGGCTCCCTCGCCTTCTCGAACTTCACCAGCGTCTTGGCCCCTCTCTTCCTCGCCGTCTCCATCGACCTCGCTCAGGCCAACGCCACCCAGACCGCAGCCGAAAACCCGACCGTCTTCCGAGCCATCGGTCTGCACATCGACCAGTTCACGCTGCTCTCCGCCATCGCAGTGTTCCTTGCCCTGCACCTCGCCAGCGGACTGTTCCAGTACCAGATGATCATGCGCTTCGCCGTTCCCTCTCACGAGATCGGGCAAACTCTACGCAATTCACTGGTTGAGCGCCTCCTCGCCCTCTCCCAACCGTTCTACGATCGGGCCAAGACCGGTGACCTGATGTCGCGGGTGACGACCGACGTCAACGCCGCTCGGATGCTGCTTGGGCCAGGGGTCATGGTCGGCCTCGACACCTTCCTGATGATGAACCTCGTCGTCGCCATGCTCATGGCCCTGAGCTGGAAGCTGACTCTCGTGGCCATCATCCCGCTGCCGCTCATCGGCGTCATCACCAACCGCCTCTCCCACGCCGAATACGGGCGCTTCCACAGCGTGCAGCGGGACATCGCCGCCCTCACCGAACGCGTGCGGGCCAGCTTCGTGGGCATGCGGATCATCCAAGGCTACGCCCGCGAAGACTTCGACAGGGCCCGCTTTCGCGACCACTCCCAAACGCACCTCGAGAAGAACCTCGACCTCGCCAAGGTCAAGGCGCTCTTCGAGCCGACTCTCGACCTCATGCTCGGCGCCTCGACCATCCTCATCATCATCTTCGGTGGCTTCCAGGTCGTCGAAGGCACACTCAGCCTCGGGACTTTCGTCGCCTTCCTCTTCCTCATCACCTTCCTCTCAGGTCCCATGATCGGCCTGGGCTGGGCCATCTCGCTCATGCAGCGAGGACGCGCCTCGCTGCATCGCATCGACGAGCTTCTCGAACAACCCGTCGAGATCGAGGACCCAGCCGAGCCCATCTCGTCCGAGGGACCTGGCACCCTCGTCATCCGCGGCCTGACCTTCGATTATCCAGTCCCCCTCGAGGTCGGCGCGGAAGCTGTGGTTGGGCGCGCCCACACACTCCACGACGTCGAGCTGACGGTCCCCGCAGGCGAGACCCTTGGCATCGTCGGTCCCGTCGGCTCCGGCAAGAGCACGCTGGCGAGCCTGATCGTACGGCTCTACGACCCGCCACCGGGCTGCATTTTCGTGGACGGAGTCGACGTCCGGGAGATGAGCTTGGGGGCTCTGCGCTCCAGAGTGGGTCTCGCTCCACAGGAAACTTTCCTCTTCAGTGACACCATCCAACACAATCTCGGTCTCGCAAACCAAGGTGACGCCAACACGAATGTGGACGACATCCGCCGTTTCGCGCGGCTCGCCGAGCTCGACGACGAGGTAGAGGCCCTCGAAGCCGGCTACCAAACCATCCTCGGCGAGCGCGGCATCACCCTCTCCGGCGGCCAGCGACAGCGCCTCGCCATCGCCCGAGCCATCGCCGCCGATCCCGACATCCTCATCCTCGACGACTGCCTCAGCGCCGTCGACGCGAAGACCGAGGTGGCCATCCTCAGCAACCTCCGGGAGGTCTTCGAGGGACGAACCGGCATCATCATCTCGCATCGCGTCGCTGCGGTTCGCAGCTGTGACCGCATCGCCGTCTTGGAGCACGGAACGCGGGTTGGGCTCGGCTCCCACGAAGAGCTCCTCGCCACCAACGACTTCTACGCGACGATCGCGCGCCAGCAGCTCGGCGGCGAGGAGCCAGAGGACGGAGGGCTCGACCATGGCGCGTGAGAAGGCGAGCCGCAAGATCGTGGAGCTCACCAAGGACAAGGTCCTCGAGCAGATGCTCGCCGAGGAGCGCGTCGATTCCGACGAGTTCGACACCTCGCTCCTCTACCGCATGTTTCGTTATCTGCTGCCGCGCAAGGGCCTGACCGGGCTGGCTGTCCTCCTGGCCACCTGCGAAGCGTTGGTCATGACCATCCCCGCCTACCTCATCGGGCTGGCCATCGACCGAGTCGGCGACAGCGCCCACCGAGCCTCCTTCGTCACCCAGACCCTCGATCACGCGACCGCACACCTCCAACCCCTGGTCGCCTCCCTGGTCGACAGCCAAAAGCACGGCATCGTCCTCATCTTCGGGGTCTTCGTCGCCGCCGCGTGGGCCTCGAAGTGGCTGATCGGTGTCGCGACCTCCTACTTGGTCCAGGTCGTCGGGCAAGGCGTCGTGCACCAGCTGCGGGTCGAGGTCTATTCCCACATCGGCGACATGGAGATGTCCTACTTCCACACCAATCCCGTGGGACGTCTGGTCAATCGCACGACCTTCGACACACAGTCGATCTCAGAGCTCTTCTCGGACGCCGTCGCGCAGGGCGCGCGCGATTTGCTCTTCATTCTCGTGCTGTTCGTCGTGATGTTGGGTCTCGACTGGGTCTTGACGACGGTTTTGCTCCTCTCTTTGCCCCTGCTCAGCGTCGCCGCGCTGCACTATCGCAAGCGGGCGAGACCCGGGCTGCGCCTGACCTCTGCGCTGCTCTCGCGCATGAACTCCTGGCTCTCCGAGAACATCTCCGGGATGCGCGAGAACCACCTCTTCCAAAAGCAAACGCAGCGCAAGAGCGAGTTCAAGTCCCTCACTCAGGCCCACCAGATCTCGGTGATCAAGGTCATTCAAGCTTGGGCCATCGTGCGGCCGAGCATGAATTTCATCACCGCCTTGGCGACGGCGTGCATCGTGCTGGTGGGCTTTTGGCGGGTGGATCAGGGCCTGACCACTTTGGGCGTGATGCTCACGTTCATCCAGTACACCAACCAAGTTTGGCGCCCCGTGAGGAACTTGGCCGAGAAGTTCAACCTGATCCAGACCTCACTGACCTCGGCCGAGCGGGTCATGGCCATTCTGGACACGCCGTCGAAGATGTTCGACTCGCCGTCCGTAAACCCTGGATTGCGCGTCCTTGACGGGCAAGTCCACTTCGAGGACGTTCGCTTCGCCTACCCCAACGCAGCGAATGTCGAGGTCCTGCACGGGCTAAGCTTCGACCTGCCCCCTGGACGCAAGCTCGCGCTGGTGGGTGACACCGGGGCTGGCAAGTCGACCATTACTCATCTGCTCTCCAGGTTCTACGACCCGACCGCAGGCCGCATCTGCATCGACGGGACCAACGTTCGAGATTACCCGCTGAGAGCCTTGCGTGCCGGTATCGCCATCGTCCCCCAAGACGTGGTGATCTTCTCTGGAACGATTCGCGACAACATCGCGTTGGGCGCCCAAGTCTCCGACGCACACCTTCACGCCTGCCTCGAGGCCGTCTGTGCAGACGCCTTGGTGACCTCCCTCGAGGGGGGCTTGGACCATGTTCTCGAGGAAGGAGGTCGAACGCTGAGCTCAGGCGAGCGGCAGCTGCTCAGCTTCGCCCGAGCGCTCGTTGCCGATCCGCCGATTTTGGTTCTGGATGAAGCCACCGCCAACGTCGACACCCGCACCGAGCAAATCATCCAGCGCGCCATCGACCGGCTGCTCGCCGATCGAAGCAGCATCGTCGTGGCCCACCGACTGAGCACCATCCTCGACGCCGACGAGATTCTGGTGCTCAAGGATGGTTCGGTGTGCGAGCGTGGCACCCACCTCGAGCTCGTGGCGCTCGGTGGCGAGTACGCTCGACTCTACCGTCTTCACAAGTCGTCGAATGCTGCAGCCTGAGGTTCTATGCGGGTGTGTGCGACGCGAAAGGGTTAGGGGGGTGGGTTCGGGCGGTCGGACGCGGTTCCACGTCGTGGGTTCGGGCGGTCGGACGCGGGCCCACGACGTGGGTTCGGGCGGTCGGACGCGGTCCGACGTCGTGGGTTCGGGCGGTCGGACGCGGTTCCACGTCGTGGGTTCGGGCGGTCGGATGCGGTTCGACGTCGTGGGTTCGGGCGGTCGGATGCGGTCCGACGTCGTGGGTTCGGGAGGTCGGATGCGGTTCGACGTCGTGGGTTCGGGCGTTTGGCCGCTGTCCCGTCGGCGATCGGGTACGTCCCTTTGGGCACGGGGCCGAAGACCACAAAGACGGAATCGATGGGATCGCCGTCGGCACCAAAATCACTGCTCCGCGCGACCAAGAGCTCGTCGAAGCCGTCTCCATTGAGGTCGCCTGCGCCTTTGAGCCAAAGTGCGTCGGCGTTCGGCACCATCAGGATGGTCTCTGAGTCTTCGAGCCTCAGGTCCCCAACGATCGGCTTGGTGTCGAGGTAGACACGGCTCTCGACCCCATACCGGCTGGTGTCAGTCTCCGCTGCCACGGCCCAGTCGTCGTTGCCGTCGCCGTTGGTGTCGCCTGGGATCGCCACCGAGACCCCGGCACGAACCGAACCCCCTGTGTGAGAGAAGAGGAAGTCGGGCGGACTGGGCTCGGCTCCGACGACCAGCGGCCCGAAGAGCACGGCCGCACCCCCGTCCGATCGGTAATCGGGGTTGCTCGTCGTCTTCCAACCTGGGGTTCCCATCAGGAGATCGAGGTGGCCATCGCCATTGAGATCGCCGGTCGCAATAGACTCGCCCAAGTTCGCCGCGGCGATTTCACCAGAGACGAGGGAAAAGCGGTCGAGCTCGCCAGGCTGCAACTCAGCCTCGGGCCCAATGGGGCCGTTTATCAAGAGGACCTGCCCCGCCGAACTTATCCCAGGCCTCGATTTTGTCCCGTCTCCAACAAGGATGTCCGAGAAGCCATCCAGATTGAGGTCGTGTCCAACGTCGAGAGGCAAAGAGAAATCTCCATTGGTTTTCAGCGTCGCTACAGGCTCACTGGGGTGAGGGCCATAGTAAACGAAAGTCATGATAATACCGCCCACATCGGTGCAGATCGCCGTCCCAACGACCACCAGGTCTCGATGACCGTCGCCGTTGAGGTCGCCAGCATCGGAAGCCTGGGCGCCAAAACACCCCCCACTGCTCTCGAGGTGGACCGACTCGCTCAGCAGCTCCTCGCTCTCGAATGGCCCCTCGGAGATGTAGACCTGGCCGCCCCAGAAGGGAGCACCGATGAGCACATCCGCATGACCATCCTCGTTCAGGTCGCCAGCCAGGTCGACGCTCCACCCGGCATAAGCCTCTTTCTGTTCGCCGAGGAACACCACGTCGGCGTCACTGGCCAGAAGTTGGGTCCCGAGCTGCGGGGTCGGGAAGCTTGGGCTGTGGGACTCTTCGGGGCCACGTTGCGCTTCGGACGTGCAGCTCGTCGCCAGCATGACTGCCACCACGAGAGTCCAGCGACACAGAAACGCGGATTGCCCAGCCACATCGTACCCCTTGGAGTTCCTCAGCGAAGTCCCCGAACACTAGGCGAACTTGCGAGGCCGGGCAATGGATGCCCCACAGAGGCCAGTCTTTGCTAATCCCAGCGATGGCGAAGATGGGACCATCACGGACGAGTCGTCTAGCCGCTGTCCCGCACTTCGACGTGATGCGGCTTCGTGCGCCAAGACCACCAAGGCCGCGACCGGCTCGGGGACTGAGAGAGCTGTAGAATCAGCGTCTCGTCGAACTGAATCGTGTCCGAGCCGAAGAAGATACCGAATCCGCCAGAAATGGCACAGGGCCTGTTCGGCTTGTTAGGAGGAGATGCACAAATGGGCAGATTCCAGTAATGTCCACGGCGCAAATTGCCGAGAGGACGACCGATTTTCGCGGGACTACCTTTTGAAATAACGCGCAAAATCGGTCGTGGTAAGCGAGGCAAGAAACCTAAATCGAGCCATGTGGCAGAACACGAACCGTTCGAGCCCATTTCAGGAGACTATCGTGCGCACTCTCACCCCGTTGCTCATCGCCTTTGCCCACCTCGCTCTCTCGTCCAGCGCCTTTGCCGGCGCGACCTGCACCGAGGTGCAGCCCTCCAAAGGCGTCGGTCCGCTGACCCTGGGCATGAATCGCGCCGCGCTCGAAGCCACTGGCCTCACGATCGAAAAGGGTTTCACCGACAAGGTCCTCGAGGTTGGTCCTTACGAGGTCTGGCTCGAGGAAGACGCCGTCGTCACCATTGGCGTCGACTCCGCCGACCACTCTTGCATCAAGCTCGGCTCTGCCGACTTCGAGCTGCCCGCGACCTCTTTGGAGTCGCTGGCGGTGGGCTCTGGCGGCGCTTGCGCTCCAATCCAGTACAACACCGGCGCCACCGTCCTGCAGTGCGACAACGGTGTGGTGTTCCTCGAGCACATGGCTGGCAAGACCGTGCGGGTCGAGAAGGCCAAGGCTCTCGAGAAAGAGACCTGCAACGCTTGGGTCGAACCCGGCACGCCGAGCGGCCCCAGCAAACTCAACGCCGCCGCCGACCTGAGCGAGAAGACCAACGTCTGCGTGCAAAACCGCGTGCTCACCGTCGACCTTGTGCCCGACGACGTGGCTTCCTTGTATGGCAAGGCGCACATCAGCACGTGTGAACAGCAGGACAACACGGGCGCCACGCTCTTGGACTGCAACTACAGCGGTGTGCGCTTGATCTTCGCAGGTCCGACTCAGCGCCTGAGCCGCGTCGAGTCCATCACGCTGCGCCAGTAGCGCGAGCTCGCCGACGACCCGGCGCTTCTCTTTGGCGGGTTCGAGCGGTATGTTGTCGATATTGCTTCGATCTTATCGCAGAGGCGCAGAGGGCGGCCGAGGCGCAGAGAGTTTGAGATAAGGAGCTGTCTCGTCGTGAGCTCATGGGGCCAACGGTGAGTAGGGGTCTTGGTTTTCTCACCTCTTGGATCAGCCGTCATTGAGCGTCGGTCTCTGCCGCGTGGGGTTGCTGCAGTTCGGCGACAACGTCCTGCAGTGCTAGTGGATCCAGCGAGCCGACGCAATGCGTGACTGTTGGGTGTGCTGGGTGCGCCTCGACGGCGTTGACCTCTGAGAGCGAGGCCCGGCGGCAGGTGGCGCTGCTGCTCACGGAGGCGGAGTGCCTCGCGGTGATGCCACTCACTTTTTCTTCGGCTTCTTGGTCGCCCGCTGTCCCTTTCGCGGTGGCGCCACGGGGATCGCGTCGTCGGGGAGCTGCAGTTTCTCGAGGATGAACTCACGACCCAACCACTTTAGGGCGTGTTCGGGCTCGACCTCGACGATGCGTTGGGTCCAGGTCACGATGACGTCGGAGGTGTGCATGCTGGCCGCCTCGATGAGGAGCTTGGCGGCGAGCTCGCGCTCGTAGACCAGCCAGAGGGACCCGAGGGTCTTGTGCCAGGTGCTGGCGCTGTCGACGAACTTGAGCTCGCGCATGGCCTCGACGATGGGGGCGACGTTGTGGATCTCGATGGACTGGGCGATGGCCTTCTTCAGCGGCGTAGCCCGTCGGCCCCAGAGGCTGGCGATGACGGCCAATACGATGACGACGGCGGTCCCCAACAACAGCGCGGTGTTCATATCCACAAGCTCCCAGCGAGCCCCCTGGGTGAATTCCCCTGTCTCGCGCGCACGCACTTTGCCACAAAGCGGCGCGACGACCAACGCCAGACTTCCAGTTTATGCTGAAACTGCTTCGAATGAGCGCTGACCTTGCGGTTCGCCAGCGAATCGCCCAGGATCGCGTCGGTCTGGTTTGCTCGAAGGCGAATCGGCATGAGCCTGAGGAGAGGTCGAATGGCAGCTTCGTGTGGAATGAACCGGAGACGCTTCGAGGGCTCCCACATCCTGCTCGTCATGGCGTGTTTCACCGCCCTTCTCACTGGTTGTGTGGCGACTTTGCGGGCCGGCGTGCACAGCTCCATCGACACCGAGGCGAGCGTGGCGATCGAGCCCGGGATGGCCGCGGGATTCGGCGTGGGCGAGGAGGAAGGCGGGGTCATGGCCGTCGCCGCCGTGAGCGCCGGTGGGCTGATCGGCGGGAGCGGACAACAGTCGGGCTTCTCCGGAGCCTACTTGATGGGGTTCGAGGGGATCTACGTCCCCAACCCGCTGGGCCTGCGCGCCAACCTGCTGGGCGGCTATCGCGGCCACGCGGAGTACCACGGAGGCGCGCTGCACCTGGGCGTGGGGCTCGCGCACGAAGCTTGGGCTGACAGCGCGCTCGGCTTCGAGCTCTCCGCAGAGCGGCTCTTCGCGGTCAATGGAGACCCAGACGCGCCCTGGTTCTTTGGCTTGGCGTTGATGGTCGAGATGAGCGGCGGCCTCGACCCGCCCTAGCGTGTTCTCAAGACGGCAAGACGACCGTCACCGCCAACCCGCCCCCTTCTCTGTTGGCGGCTTGGATTCTCCCTGCATGCGCCTCGACGATGCGCTTGCACAGCGTCAGTCCGATGCCCACGCCGCCCACGCGACGGCTGCGATCGGCCTGGAAGAAGGGTTCGAAGAGTCGGCTCAGCTCGGCCTCGGCGACGCCAGGTCCATGGTCGCTCACCTCGAAGGTCAGCGACGGCGCGGCTCGCACGCTCAACCGAATCGTTGCGCGATCGCGCGTAGGGACGCGAGCTGACTCGCTTCGAGTCAGCTCTGTTCCGAGCAACGCGCGAAAGATCCGATCGGGGTTCGCTCGCTTCTCCGCGTCGAGCTCGTTCGAGGCGAGCGAGCTGACGTGCCCGCGGTCGCTATCGAGGACCCCGTGTTTTGCTGCGTTCTCGAGCAAATTGACCAGGACCCGCTCCATGAGCTTGTGGTCGAGTTCGACCGCCGGCAGGCCCGAGGCCACGTCGACCTCGACGGGCTCATCGCTGATTCTCGCAAAGCGACTCAGGGCGGACCCGACGAGCTGGGCTGGGGAAATCGACCTTCGCTTCACCTGTGGCAGCACCGCGTCGCCTTTTGCGAGGTCTAGGCGAGACGCGGTGAGCACATCCTCGACCAGCTGATCGAGCTCCATGATGTCCTCTTCGATGGCCTGCAGGTTGGCGCGGAGCTCGCCCGGCTCGAGCTCGTCCTCGGCGCAGAGCTCGAGGGCCACCCGGATCCTGGCCATCGGCGTGCGAAACTCGTGGGAGATGTTGGCCAACAGCTCGCGCTCGCTGTGCAGCAGCGCGGTGATGCGCTCGGCCATCTGGTCGAAGGCCAGGGCGACGGCGCCGATCTCGTCGCGCCGAGCGACCTCACTGCGCGCCTCTAGGCGGCCCTGTCCAAAGGCCTCGGTGGCGCTGGCGATGCGCTCTAGGGGACGCGCCAAACCGCGCGCCAGCGGGTAGAAGACCAGCGCGCAGAGCCCGAGCATGGTCGCCAGCACGACCAAGAGGTGTCGTTTCCCCTTTTGCGGGTCCCACGCCACGACCAAGACCAGGTCCTCTCCGGCGCGGGTCTTCAACGGCAGCGCCACCAGGCCCGGGGACAATCGACTTCGCTCCTTCCCCTCCAGTGTGGCCAACTCCTCGGGGTCAGGCGCCATCGGCGGCGACTCGCCCGCTCCTCCGAGCCAAGTCCCGGACTTCGTGTAGAGGGAGAGGTCGAGCTCGGAGAAGGCCTGGAGGCGCTCCAAGCGCTGGGGGTCGTCTTGGGGCTCTTCTCCCCAGCGAGACAACTCCCACTCGGCGAGGAGCTCGAGCTTGTCGGCCGGCGCGCCCACGACTGGCGCGAAGAGCGAGCGCGCCACCACCCCCGTTAGCGACGCCACCAAGAGCAACAGGAGCCCGTACAGGTAGATGCGCCAAAAAAGCCGACGCTTGCGGGGTTTTTGCGGTGTCACGGGTGGTCCTGGAGCAGAAACTGGTAGCCGACCCCTCGAATGGTCTTGATAAACCGAGGAGCCCTCGGATCTTCGCCCAGCTTCTTGCGCAGCCGGGAGACGTGGACGTCGACGGAGCGATCGAAGGACTCCTCGGCGCTGCCGGCGGCCAGCTCCATGAGCCGCTCGCGACTGAGCACGCGGCCCGGGTTGTTGGCCAAAGCGACCAGCAGCTTGAATTCGTGTGAGGTCAGATCGAGGGCTTGCCCGTCGACGCTGGCTCGGTGTGCGCCGGGGTCGATGGAGAGGCCACCTAGGTTCAGGATGTTGACTTGTGGGCCCACGTTGCCTCGCGCGCGCCGCACGAGCGCGCGGATCCGGGCCAGCAACTCGCGCGGCGAGAAGGGCTTGGGCATGTAGTCGTCGGCGCCGAGCTCGAGGCCCATCACGCGGTCGGCCTCTTCGCCGCGGGCGGTGAGCATGATGATGGGCACGTCGAGGCGCTCTCGCAGCCTGCGACAGACCTCGAGGCCGTCGAGCCCCGGCAGCGTCAGGTCGAGCAGGACCACGTCGAAATCGACGCGCTGCACCAGCTCGAGAGCGGTAGCGCCGTGCGTCACGTGGCTGACCAGCGCGCCCTGCTTCTCGAGGTAGCGCTTGGTCAGGTCGGCCAGACGGGGATCGTCCTCGACGAGAAGGATCAACAGCGATGGGCTCGGATGCTGGCTTTCGACCATGCTTCGCCTTGCAAACGCGCGCTGCCCCTGAGGCAGCGCGCGCACGGTTTGCGAACTCTCAGCGGTCTTCGGCGTGTTCCGCGATCATCTTCGCCAGATCGCTGCGCTGCTCTGCGCTGAGAATGTCGTGCACTTCCAGCGACGAGTCTACGGCGAGGTGGCCGGCTTTGCGCAGCTCCTCGACCGCCAGGTCGACCTGCTCGTGCATCTTGTCGGCGTCGGGCTTGTCGCTCAGCCACTCCGTGACGAGGGTTTTGCGCCACTCTTTGCCGTTGTCCTTGAGCGCCATGGCGGCGTCAAAGACCTTGTCTTTGACCTCGTGGAGCTTGACGCGCTGCTCGTCGCTGGCTTTCAGGTCGTCGAGTTTGTCGTCGACGGCGAAGCTGACGAATTTGTAGGCCTTTTCGGGGTCGACGTCACGGTGCTTACCGCGACATCCAGAGAGCAGGCCGGCGAGGGCCAGGCCGACGGCGAACAAGAGTGGCCAGCGAAGGGTTCTGAGGCTTAGGGTCATGGCGAGTTCTCCTTGGTGTCCCGATGGTCGGGGTGGGTCAGTTGGGTGATGCCCTTTGCGATGTTGCCCAATCTGACCAGGGCTCGTGTCGGGGTTCTTTCCGCATTGTGAAGTTTTGTGAAGCGCGGGAATTGCGGTGCCCTCTGACCCGCTGTGTCTCGACCTCAAGAAACCACCGAGCCCGCCAAGAGGCGGGCTCGGTGGTTTTCAATTCGTGCTCGAGGGGCTCACCATCAAGGCAGTCCGTATTTCACGCCCGCTTATGCTGACCGCCGCGAGCCTGGCGCTCGTCGGAGCGCTGGCTGCCTGTGACGACGCGGCCAAGAGCAACCCCGCCGACACCATGAGCCTCAACGACACCGAAGGAGACGTCACCATTTCGTGCGCGGATGGGGTCAAGAACGGTGACGAGACCGACGTCGACTGCGGCGGAAGCTGTGGGGTCTGCGCCGAGGGCAGCGCCTGTGCGGCCGCTACGGATTGCGCGAGCGGCTACTGTGGCGACGGGGTCTGCGCGGCGGCGAGCTGCGCCGACACCGTGCTCAACGGGGACGAGACCGATGTGGACTGTGGAGGTTCT
>PFUG01000008.1 GCA_002789955.1 Deltaproteobacteria bacterium CG_4_9_14_3_um_filter_63_12
TGCTTAATCCGGCTGGCAACCCGTTGAAGGCTCTCCGAGGAGGATCTCATGCCGACCAGAAGGTCATTCGACCCAGTTGGGAACTACATGTTCGAAATCGAAATGGACGGAATCACTACGGGGCAGTTTGCCGCAGTGGATGGCCTGAGTTTCGAGATTGAGATGATCGAATATCGGGTGAGCGATCAACCGATGCTGCCGCGATACCGCCCGGGACTTCCGAAGTTCGGACGGCTCACGCTCAAGCGTGGGTACATCGTCAATCAGGAGTTCAACGCTTGGATCAAACAGGTCCAGATGGGGACCTACAAGCGCAAAGATGGCGCGATCAATCTCCTGGATAACGCCGGGAATCGCGTGGCAACCTGGAACCTCTATCGGTGCCTACCCACGAAGTGGAACATCGGTGGCCTCGATGGCAAGGGGAACGAGGTGGTCTTCGAGAGCCTCGAGCTGGTCGTCGAAGAGATCGAGCAAGCCTAGACCCTAGAACGTCCTCGTTCTGGATTAGGGCTTCAACGGCTGGAACGGCTGGAACGGCGGTGTGACACTGTGTCGCATCGCCGTTTTTCGTCTGCAGTCAGGTCGTGCCCGCTCGTTTGGTGCCCCTCGTCCATCGACGACGAAGTCTGCAGCCAACACGTGCACGGCTCTCGAGCCTCTGACCCCAGGCGATGCGTTGGCTTAGGCCTTTCCGGCGACCTTCTCCCATGGGACGCTCGTCTTTCCGTAGAAGCGAACTCGGCGGAACATCACGTCCAGCAAGATCAAGAACAACGCGGGCCACAGGAAATACTGCCAAAGCGGCTTCTGGAACTTCACCTTCGAGCCCTCCGGGTCGAACAGGACCTCGGCCGTCGGCTTGGAGTTTCCACCAGTGAACTCGGTCGCCTTGTCAACCAGCGACAGGTTGGGCTCGAGCGCGAAATACTCGGCTGGGTATGGGTAACTCAGCGTGGCGCGGCTTTCTGCGACCTTGTCTCCAGCATTGCCGTTCTCACCTTGGGTGCTGTGGACGGCTTCGAGGTAATAAGGGCCGAAGGTGCTGAGCTCGAAGTCCCCCTCATACAAACCAGGAGCGCTCTGCTCGAGGTCGATCATGAAGGGCTCTCCCTTGGGAGGGGTGACCTTCACCGTCGAGATGAGCCCGTTGATGAAGTCGTCGTCGTCGTCGATGGCGTCTACGGTGACATGCCCGCGGCCGTGGTCAAGGGTTGCGCTCATCTCGAAGAACGTCTCATCCTTCCGACGCATGGTCTCTCGAACGACTTGCGCCCAGAACTTGGGGAAGAACGTCCGCGAGGTGACCCAAGCGGTCGCCCAGCGATTCTTCGCGTCGCTCGTGAACACGGTCGTCTTGCCGATTCCCCAACGCCAAGTGGCGAGGACGGGGTCTCCATGGGTCGGGTTGGTGAGGATGACCTCAGCGCCCTTCTTGGCCTGAGTCGTCACATAGCCCAGGAGGTCTGGAGCGGAGGACATCCCGACCCCGGAAATCATGGCGTGGTTCTTCGCGACCTTGACGTGGAATGGCTCCTCCACGATGGCGTTTTGAGTCACCATGCTGGTTTCCTGCAGGAAGATCCGCGGAATGGAGCGAGGGTCGTTGGTGAAGTAGGCGCGACCACCGCCGTTGTCAGCGATCATGTTCAACAGCACCGTGTCGGAGCCGTTGCCGACTGCGATGGTTGAGACCGTGATCAGCTCGCTGCTCATCTGGTGTACGAGCTCGGAGATCGTTCCGTACGGAGACTGTCCGTCCGTGAGCAGAATGACGTGTTTGATCTTGGCGGGGGTGGTCGCCAGATCGAGGTACGCCATCTCGAGAGCGGGCTGGATGTCCGTGCCGCCTCCGGCACGAATGCGGCTGATTTTGTCGAGAATCTGCATTCGGTTCGACGCCCTCTGCAGTGGCACCGACTTCGTCGGCCGGTCGTCGAACCCGACCACCATGACGCGGTCATTGGTCCCCAGCACCTCGACGGTGGCTTTAGCCGCGTCTTTGGCCAACTCCATCTTGACGCCATCCATGGAGCCCGACCGATCGATCACGAGGGCGAGGGCTAGAGAGGGATGGTCGCGTTTCAGGTCGGCTTCGAATTTGACTGGGAGCATCTTTTCGATGGGCGTGTCTTGGTACCCCCCCAGTCCAAAGGCCGACTCGCCACCAATGGCGATGAAGCCACCCCCATGTTTGCGCACGTAGTCGTCGAGGACGGCCATGTTCTGGGTCGAGACATAGGTCCGGCCAGCCGCTGATTGAGTGGGCGTGTCAGAGAGGATGACGCAGTCGAACTGCAAGATGTCTTCGAGGCTGTTGGGCAATCCGCCGGGAGGGCGAACGTCCACAATGAAGTTCTGCCCCGAGGCTTCATCCGCGCCTTCGAGGGCGCGAGTGAGGTAGTGCGCCCGCTTCGGATCGCCCTCGACGTAGAGGACACGAGGCTTTCCGGCGATCACGAGGCGTTCTGAGTAGACGTTGTTCCCAGCGTAGTGGTCCTCGCCCTTGGGCTTCATCTTGATCTGGTAGGTGATTGGGCCTGGGTTGAAGGGTTCGGACGTGAACGTCACGAAGGTCTCACCTTTCGCGACCGCAATGGTCTTCGAGTTCTGCTCCTCTTTGAACTCGCCTTGCCAGACCGTGAAAGCAACCTCGCCCTCATAGGTGGAGAAGATCTCGACCTCGAGCTCGAAGGGCTTGCCTACCCGCAAGGCGTCTCGGTCCTTGACGGTGACCGTACGGATCATGACTTCGGGTTGCGGCTCGAAGGGGAAATGCTTCGCGAAGATCTTCACGCCGTAGGTGCGGGCGTTGTAGGCCTCCCCCAGCAGGTCCCCCTCGGTCTGGTTGCCGTCGGTGATGAGCACGATTCGTTTGAGATGCTCTGGGGGGAAGAGGCCGTATGCCAATCGCATGGCCGCCTGCACGTTGGTGTGCTGGTTGACGCCATCGGCTTTGAGCTCCTCAGCGGTGTCTGCAGTGCCAGCAGTGTCTGTGGCGGGCTTCGCCGCCTTGCCGACCGGCTTGCCTTCCTCCTCTTCTTCACTGTGCCGCTCGAGCACAGGAACCTCACCGGAGGCAGGGATTCGGAGGTAGCGCGGTCTCTTCGAGAACGTGACGATCTTTAGGTCGTCGTAGTCCTTTTTGGCCCGCAAAATCGTTTGGATGAACCCGCGAGCCTCGACAAGCACCTTTTCGGGGACGCTTTCACTGACGTCGACGAGGAAGATGGTGGAGACGTGCGATTCGAACTCGGTGCGCTTCAAGCCCAGCAGGGAACCGACCAGACAGATGACCAACAGGGCGCGGACGAGGATGTTGAAGACCTGTTGGAAGAAGGGGAGGTCGGTAAGCGTCCATCGGTAGAAGAGGATCAGAGCGGGAAGGCCACAGAGAAGCCCCAGCCACTTCAGGTCGGTGAACTCATAGCGGACCGGATCCCATTGCATAAAGGGCTGGGTATCGAGTGAAGGCACCCAGGCGAGCCAGGTCCAGAACTCGTGATCCGTGAAGGCGAAAGTGTAGCGCTCGGGCTTGACAATGTTCTCGTAGAACAGCCACACGAGAGCGACCCAGAACACGCCAAGAAGGGCGTAGAACAGGGAGGCGAACGCCAGTTTCTTGACCCAAGGCTTCATGAGGCGTCGGCTCCATTCTCGCGAATTGGGTCAGGGGTCAGTCGTTGCGCGCTTCCCGGCCGCAACCCTTCGGGTTTACACGACTCTCCGCAATCCCTGGCGCGTTCTGTTTCTCGTGTTCTCATCAGACCGTCCACCGGCGGTGATAAGTGAACCACTCGAGGAGCAGCAGGCCCAAAACCGCGAAGACGCAGTAGAGCCAGATGTCATAGTCCGTGTGGTTGAAGACCCACGACCACTGTTCCAATTGAGGGTCCTTCTCCTCAGTCGGTTTCTCACCCACCGCGACGGCCTCATGAGACGGGATGGGTTTCGAGGCTGGTGTGATGTCGGATTCTCGAGCTGAGCTAAAGTTTGCCGCGATCTCCCACTGTTCGGGAACCCCCTCCATCCCAGCGAATTCCTCGGCCGGAGAGAGCGCATAAAACCCGGTATATGCGCCGTAGTACACGGCCTTCCCTTCGTGCGTCGGCAGGTTCTTGTCGATCGCACCATGGGGGTTCTTGATATTGATGGCGCCGAGTCCCACTGGTACGGGGACGTGCCAGTTCTGCCCGGTTCGGTAGGCCTGGATGAGGCTGTTCGATTCGTCGAGGAACCAATCCACGGTGTTGATCAGCATCACAGGGAGGGCGACTCTGAAGACGAGGTCGCTCTCGACGATGCTGAAGCCAATGGCGACGAGATTGGAGCCCGCCTCACGGCGCGCGACGACGAGGGGGCCGTCGACCGATCGAACCACGACTCGATCGCCGCTCTGGGTTCGAATTTTGGACCCGCGCACGAGGTTGAGGTCTTTGAGCACCAGCCAACGGGCGATAGGGTGTTTGCGATCGATGCGTTCGATGAGCGGCTCATCGACGTTGCTCACCTGGAACGGCGAGGCCGCACCTTTGGGGTTGATGTAGAGGAAGTTGCCGGGCACCTCGATCGCAGGAGAGATGGGTGGTGTGTCCTCGTCCCAGAACGAGTTGTCGAAGATCACCACATCGTACGGGGTCTTGTTGAGGTTCGTGACACGGAGCTCCTCGCTGCCTCCTGGGTGCAGGAATGGATCATCCGGAGTCATCACGTCCACCTCGAAGTTGCGGTTGAGGAGCAGTGCGGCTTCGAGGAAGAGGTTGCCTGGAGTGATCGCCAAGATCCGGGCTTGTTTGAACTTCGGTACGAGGACGAACGCTTCGTTGTCGAGGTCCAGAGCGTCAGCCAACCCTGGGGTTTTCAGCTCGACCTTGGCGGCGAGGTGGTCGCTGGCCAGGGCGAGGTTCTTGTAGAAACGCAGCTCGCTGCTGCCTGGGCCGAGCTCCAATGTGCGCTTCTCGATGATCTTGTAGAAGAAACCCGTGGCGGTGCTCTCGTCTGGAATCAGGTTGTACAGCGTGAGCTCCGCAAAGACCGGTCGGTTGAAGAAGTTGCGCACCTGCACATAGACTTCGTAGTCGAGCTTGTTCGACAGATAGCGGCGGATATTGAAGCCGCTGATGGCGATGTTGCCAGACTCCGAGCCCACGACCTCATGGTCAAATTGGATCTCGTCGCGGATCAACTTGTCGGGCAGGACGTACTCGATCGTCGGTTCGGCCCCGACCCCGGCATTGACCTCTCCCTCAGTGGTGCCAGGCCCAGCCCCCTCGCCAGCGTCGACGATGCGGGCGAGCTCTGAGTGGGCTCCATCAGAGAAGAGCAGGATCTGCGGGCGTTTTCGGTCCGTGAGAGAGTCCACTGCGGTCCGCAGGGCCTCAAGCATTCGCGCTTCTGTCGCGGAGGGTTGCAGGGACTCCAAAGCCTCGTGGAGCACCGCGACGTCATCGGTGAAGTCCCCAGTCAGCGAGCGCACTTGGCCGTCGACGGCGAGCAGCATCACCTTGTCGTGGGGGCTCATCGCATCGACGAACTCGGTGGCTTTGCCGACCGCAACGGCGAGTCGTGTCCGGTTGCCCTCGAGGGGCTCACGGGTCGCCATCGAGGCGCTGGTGTCGATCACCAGCACGGTGTTTGTCCCCCGTTCGAGCTCCTGCTCGGGCTGCGGATCGGCCATGGCAAGAACGATCAAGAGCGTGACGAGGACCCAGAGCAAGAGGCTCAGGAGTCGTTTGAGTCGTTGGAACCAGCTCGAAGCGTCCTTGTCGATCAGGACTCGGGACCACAGCGGCGTGAACGGAACCGTGATTCTTCGTCGGCGAAGCTTCAGGACATAGAGAATGAGCAGGCCGAGGGCGAAGCCACCGGCGATCATCATGGCGCTCTGGAGGCCGATTCCCATGAACTTCATGTGGAAGCCTCCCCATCCCGTTTGGCGACGATGAACGTGCTCATGCGATGAACCCACCCGCCCTGAAGACTCTGAGGATCAGGTCGTCGAAGTCCATCTGAATGGGAGTTCGGAAGTAGAGCATGTTTCTTTTGATGCAGTAGTCTTCCAGCGCTTCGCAGAAGCCCTGATGCGCGCTCCGGTACCTGTCGAGCAGCTTGGGGGTCACGGTCACGGACCTGCGCTCGCCCGTCTCGCAGTCCACCAATTCGATGTCGCCTCGCAGTCCGGGTCGCAGCTCCAGATCGTCGTAGATCTGGATGCAATAGGTCTCGAACTTTTGGTATCTCAGGAGGTTGAGCGCAGCGTCGTAGCCACCGGGATCGTAGAAGTCGCTGATCACGACGGCGATGCCCCGTCGCTTGTTCTGGGCAACGAAGCTCTTGAAGGCCTCATACATTAGGGTCTGCTTCCCCTCGTTGAGGTCTTGGAGGAAGTCGAAGACCTTGAAGATCTGGCCCTTACCGCGGCTGGGGGGCAGGCGGCCGGCGAGCTGTGCGTTGAACGGCACGATGCACACTCGGTCCATGTTGCTCAGACCGATGTACGCCAGGGCGGCGGCCACTTTCTTGGCGTAGTCGAGCTTTCTCGGGGAGCCGAGCTGCATGGAGGTGCTGGTGTCGACAAGGAAGTAGATGTAGAGATCCTCCTCCTCTTCGAAGAGCCGCAGGAGGAGCTTCTCGGTGCGCCCGAAGACGTTCCAGTCGAGATAGCGGAAGTCGTCGCCAGCCGTGTAGTTGCGGTGGTCGGCAAACTCGATGCCGCTGGCGACTTTGCGTGTCTTTCTTTCGGCGCGAGACCGCCCTACGAAGATCTTCTTGGAGACGATGTACAGGTACTCTATCTTCTTGAGGAAGGTCTCGTCGAAGAGTTCGCTTTGTCGCGCTGATGTGGCTTTGAGTTTGGCCATCTACCGAGCCGGTAAGGGGGAGGGCGTTCGCCGAAGGCAAGCAAGGCTAGATCAGGGCTTGGTCTCAGCCGTCTTCTTGATGATCTCCTGAAGGATCTCATCGGTCTGCACGCCTTCGGCCTCACCTTCGAAGTTCAGGATGATGCGGTGCCTCAGCGCCGCCATCGCGGTGTGGCGGACGTCCTCGACGGACACGTTGAAGCGGCCTTGCATCAGCGCCCGAATCTTGGCGGTGATGATGATGGCCTGCGCGCCACGGGGGCTGGAGCCGAAACGCACGTAGCGCCGGGTCGCCTCGACCGCCTCGGGGAGGTTCGGGTGCGTCGCTTGGATGAGCTTCAAAGCGTAGTCCATGACGTGTCGCGCGACCGGAACCTCGCGCGCCATCAGGCGCATCTCTAAAATCCGAGACTTCTTCGTCGCGACCTCGACCTTCGGCGTGTCCTTGGCGGTGGTCCGCTCCATGATCAGATGCAGCTCGTCGCGCGAAGGGAACTTCACGTTGAGCTTGAACAAAAAGCGATCGAGCTGTGCTTCAGGAAGCGGGTAGGTGCCTTCCATCTCCAGTGGATTCTGGGTCGCCAAGACGAAGAAAGGAGGGTCGAGCTTGTAGGTCGTATTACCGATGGTGACGCTCTTCTCCTGCATCGCCTCGAGCAGCGCGGCTTGCGTCTTTGGAGTGGCGCGGTTCACCTCGTCGGCGAGCAAGATGTTGGTGAAGATCGGTCCCTTCTGGAACTCGAAGTGCTTTCCGCCGTGTTCGTCCTCGACGATCATGTTCGTTCCGAGAATATCGGCCGGCATCATGTCAGGGGTGAACTGGATTCGACTGAAGTCGCAATCGAGTGCTTCGGAGAGGGTCCGCACGAGCATCGTCTTTCCGAGCCCGGGAACGCCCTCGAGCAGGACCTGCCCATCGGCGAGCAGGCACATGACGACGCCCTCCACGATCTCTTCGTGGCCGACGATCATCTTGCCGACTTCTTGCCGGAGCTTGGTGATGTCTCGCTGAACTCCGTCGACGAGTGCCTCGACGTCGGCCGAAGACCCCTTCTTTTCCTTGGTGTCCTTCTCCGCGCCTTTCTTCTCGCCCTTTTTCTCCTCAGCCATACCTCTCCCTCGGATTGAGGGTCGGCGCTCGATGCGCACCCTCGACAGCGAAACTCAGCCTTGCGTTCTGACTCGGACCCGCCAATCGGCCACCTAGCACAGAGCCTGCCCGGACATGAGCGTCCCCTGTGGCTCCCACAGGCGCCGAACTGCATCTCGATTCGGTTCTAATACCATTGATCTCGACCCTACGTCATCGAGCCCGTGAATGATCGACACAGGTCTCTACTCTTGGGGTCGAATGGAGTCGAAATACAGCCGCACGTAGTGACGGTATCCCGGCGGCACTTTTTCTTGTTCGAGGACGTCTTCGACGGCTTTTTCGTAGTCGTCGTAGACCTCTTTGTAGTTGCGGTTGGCGAAGCCCTTTTGGCTGGCCTTCTTGATGGTCTCGGCGCGGCTGGGGCCCGTCCCCTTCTGCCCCTTCACCTTGGTGTCTTCGCGGGCGCTGTCGAGGTCGGAAGTGCGGGGGCCATCGCCCTCTTCGTGGCCCTTGCCGGCCTCGTTTCCGCCCTTCTCCGTGCCGTCTTTCTTCTCTCCCTCTTGGCCGCCCTTCTTGTCGCCCTTCTGACCGCCCTCCCCCTTCTTTGCGCCTTCCTCGCCCTGAGGCTCCTCGCCTTTGGCGCGGCGGAGGTACTCGTCGATCTTGTTGGCGCGCTTGTCGTCGCCGATGCTCTTCTTTTTCTTTTCGCCCTGGCTTCTCTGGGCGTCTTCCTTGAGGCGTTTACCGGCTTCGTCGAGCTGCTCCTTGGTTTCCTCGCCCTTTTGGTCCTTGTCGAGTTTCCTCAGCTCATCCGCGGCGTTGCTGACTTCGGGTTCTTCGCCCTCGCCGTCCTTCTTCTCGCCGTCATTCTTCTCGCTGTCTTTCTTCTCGCCCTCGCCGTCTTTGTTCTCTTTGTTCTTGTCGAGTTGGCTCTGCTGCGACTTGCGCAGCTCGTCGGCCGCATCGCGGCTCTGTCGAACGAGACGTTTGATGCGCCGACCAGACTCGTCGCGGTCCTTCTTCTCCTGATCGCGGGTGAGCTTTTCGAGGGCTTTCTTGGAGTCGTTCAGTTGCTTGTTCTCTTTGGGCGTGAGCTTGCCGTTTTGCTTCATCTTCTTCTGCAGCTTCGAGAGCAGGCTCTTGTGCTGCTCCATGGCTTTCTTGATCTTGGGGTCGTCGAGGTCGAGCTTGTCCGCGAATTTCTCGAGCAGTTTCGCGAGCTTCTCGACGTCTTTGGGCTGCAACTCGCCACTCTCGATTTTCTTGGCGATGTCTTCGAGGGCCTTCGCTGCAGCCTCCATGTCGCCCTTCTTTAGGGCGTCAGCGACGTCTTTCGTCAGCTCGTCCTTGGCGAGCTCTTCTGCTGCCGTGCCTAGGGATTCGGTCACCTTTTCGAGCTCTTCGGCGTAGCAGACCAAGTACTTCTCGCGGGTGGCGTCGACCTTCGCGTAGAAGTCGGCGGTCTCGATTCCCTCGGTGTAAGCCTTCTCGTCGACGACCTTCTCAGAGAGCTCGTCGAGGGCTTCGGCGGCCTCGCCGAATTTGCCGTCCTTGATCTTGGCGACCATGGGATCGACGAAGCTGTCGTCTTTGAACTTGGGGCTGAGCGGGGCGAGTGCCCCCAAAAGCCCCGCGAGATCGACTTCCTTGCAGTTGGACTTGAGCTTGCTGGCCACGGCCTCGAGCTTTTCGTTGAACTGTTCTGGGGTCATCTCCCCTTTTTGGTCGGCGTCGAGGAGGTCGCGCAGCTCTTCGGCCACCTCCCTGGCCTCCTCGTTCTCGGCCTTCTCTGCCTTCTTGATGAGCTCCTCGACCTGGTCCTTGCGGAAGGTCGCCAGCCCGGGATCGAGGTTCGTACGAATGAGCTCTTCTTCCGCGATCACAGGAGGGCGTGGCTGCGGCACTCTCTCAGTAAGGACGCGGGGCTCTGGGAAATGCACCCAGAGAACAACGAGGAGAGAGACCGCGAAGACTCCGACCGCGCCGAGGTCTTTGGGGCGTCGGAGGGGGTGGGCCTTGCCAGGATCCAGCTCGCCGAGCCGCCTCATGGTGTCGTCGATCTGAGCGCGCATGAAGGGGGTGACGTCGTTGGACTGGACGAACTCATAGGCGCTGGCGAGGCGATCGGAGAAGCCGTTCGAGGCGTCGATGGCGGCAGCGACCGCGACCCGATTGATCCGACGCGAGAACGCCCAGACCAAGGCTAGTAAGGGCCCCAGACCACACCACCAGAGCGCCGGTACGAATTGGGCGTCGCTCAAGAGGTGGGCCTTGTTCGCCGCGACTACTGCTGTCGCAGCGAACAGCCCAGCCGCACCTCCCAGGGCCACCCCATCCATGATGAATTGGAGTCGGATGCGGAGCGAGGCTTTCGAGATCAGTCTTTCGATGGTCTGGAGCTCAGCCATGGTCATTCCACCGTCGCAAAGTGAGGCCCGAGCGGATGGGGAACCACACCAGCCTCCCAAAGTTGTAAGTTTGGCGATTGTAACGCGACGTCACACCGCCGTCGATCAGGAGTTCGCGCGTTACTTGAACAGAGGGGGCTCGAAGCGAGCCCCCTCTGTTCCTTACGCGCGCTCCACGAACCGTAACGCGGCAAACACCTCTTGTTTACGTCGCTGTTCCGGAAAAGTTTCAGCCTTCGTGCATCTCCTGCTCTCGGACACGCCCGCGAGCCCAACTGGGTCAAGGGACGGTCGGGACCACCGTCTCCCTTTGCACATCGAGATCCCAGCTGGTCCCGCAACCCAAGTCGGGCTCGGGCGTCAGTCTGCGTCCGGTGCTGGTGTAGAGGTCGGGCCGAAACGAAAGTTCCCCTGGCTCCGAAAGAAAGAACTCCACCGTCTCGTTCTTGAGGGCCTCCAGGTTGCTCTCGCTCGGGCAGCAGGGCTCGTAGGGCATGTCGACGCCCCGGCGTTCGTAGGTGAGGCGTTTTTTCGCGTTCTTCTCGGGGTCGCATTTGCGGCGGACCATCTCGTCGATGTACCAGTTCATTCGCTTCGAGGTCTTCGGCGTAACCGTTTCGCGCAGGCGGTGATCCCCACCCGTACGGGGACGGGGGATGATGGAAACCAGGAACGCCACCTCGCGCAAAGTCAGATCGTCGGCGCGTTTCCCGAAGTAGTAGAGCGCGGCGTCGTGTATCCCGTAGATCTCCGGGCCGAACTCGATGACGTTGAAGTAGACCTCGAGGATGCGTTTCTTGGGGACCTGCTCCACTGACTCCATCATCCAAGTGAGGATGACTTCTTGAAGTTTGCGCGAGAGGGTCTTTTGCCGACCGAGGTAGACGTTCTTGACCAGCTGCATGCTGATGGTCGAGGCGCCGCGGGCGAACCCCTCTTTGTCGACGTTCTTCTGTAGGGCGGACAGGATCTGGGTGTGGCTGAAGCCATCGTGGCTGAAGAACGAGCCGTCTTCTGTGGTGGTGATCAGTTGCACCAACCACGGACTGAAGTCCTCATAGACGACCCACTCTGGGTAACGGCTGCGGCTCTCTGCTGCTGTGGTCGTGGCTTGGAAGTTGGGGCCCGAGTGGGTCGACGGCGGGACGTAGATGGCGTGCTCGGACAGCGCGTGCGGATCCCTGACCTTCATGGTCATTCCCTGGTTTAGGCCGCCGATGTCTGCGTCTTCGGGCCAGCGGGTCACTTTGAAGCCGTCCAGCTCGACCTGGGTCTCGAGCGCGGTGTCCGCCAGCGTGTCGAAGTTGCCCTTCGCCGTGAGCTCGAACTGCAAGTTACCTTCGACCTCGATGCCATCCAGCGCAGGCCTGAGGCCAAACGGGATTCCGTTGGCGATGGTCTGCGCAGGCTGTTTTGGGAGCTGAAAGCGAAAGTCGAAGTTCGTCGGTGCTGCGTCCACTGGGACAAACGTCTCCCCCAGCCGGAAAGGCTGTAGAGTGACTCGGCTCTCCATCCTGGCCCCATTCAACTGGGTCGACAGCTTGGGGACCTCGAGACGGGCGCCCTCGTGGTCGTAGGTCAATTCGAACTGAGTGTGGATGTCCATCCCATCGAGGGGCAACTTGCTGATGCTGGGCTCCTCGATCCTGAGCTCGTCGACGCGCACGTCGCCCGAGGCGGCAAGCTTGAAGGTGTCGGTGTCGAGTGCGAGGTGGAGCTTGGTTCCAACAACGGCGTCCTCGAGGCGCAGCGCGGTGCCCACCACATTGAGCAGCAAATTGCTCACCAGGCCTTTGCGCCTCTCTTCTTGACTCGTCGGTTCGCCCTCTGGCGGATGCTGCCTCATTTCTTGGAGTCGCCGTTCGATCTCGACGTGGAAGGGACGCAAGGCGAGCGTCTCGACCTCGAGGGAAAGCTCCGCGTCGTGGGAGCGCAGCCCATACTCGCCCTCGAGGTAGAGCTTGCCGCCGCCCTCGAGGTCGAAGCCCATCTCCAGCTCGATCAGCTTGCGGATTCCTCGGTAGCCAAAGCCCAACTCGAGGTTGTGCAGGTGTAGGTCGCCGACACCTCCTCTGCGCTCGTCCGCGACGCGCACCTCGCCGCCGCTGACATAGAGCCGTTGCGTGACGAAGTAGTCGCGCACGTTGAAGGTATCGGGCTTTCGCTGGGCGAGACCGGCGCCGGCGCGCCCGCCTTTCTCGAGTTGGCCAGCCAAGCGTTTGGCCACCTTCCGCAGCTCGGTCGGCGGGGTGCCCATGAGCTTGAGCAGGATGTCGTCGAAGGACAAGGAGCCATCCTCAGCGATGCCGACGTCGAGATAGAGGCCGTCGATTTCGGTCTCCTTGACGTAGACGCCGCCCATCTTCTTGGGCGGCAGCTGTGTCAGGGCGACGCGCACTTTGTCCGCCGACAGCATCGGGCTGTTCAAGCCATTGGGGCCCGCGACGAGGAGGTCGCTGATGGTGAAGGTCGCAGGCAAGTCGAGCGTGAGCTGCTGGATACGAACCTGTCGGCCAATCAGGGTGTCGACCAGCGGGAGGTCGAGCCCACCGCCGAAATCGACCTTGACCGACCCCTCGTTCTTGCTCTTGACCGACCCCTCGAACTTCAGCACGTGCCGAAACTCGGCAGAGCCAGCCAAGATCGCTGAGAGCTCGAATCCACCCACAAAGACGACGGGGGCGTTGGGCGCTGCCTGGGAGAGCTCGAGCTCGAGGTCATCGAGCGTACGAAACCCGTACTCCCCCTCGAGCGCGTCTTGGAAGGTGATGCGTCCGTGGGTGACATGGAGCTTCGGGAGGGGCTTGAAGTAGCGGGCGAGCGGGGAAGGTTTCTTTGGCTCCTGAGGAACTTTCGGAGGCTTCTTGTTCAGCAGTTTGTCGACGTATTTTTCGATGTCGGCGTAGTTGGTCGTGCCATCCTCGAAGCGCTTCAGCGACAGGTCGAGGCCGTCTACATCGAGCGAAGCGATCTTGAAGTCGACGTAGAATGCCGGGCTCTTGTCGGTTCTCAGCGTGACACGGTCGATCTTTACGAACTCTCCGCTGCCGTTCGTGTCGCGCAACACGACGTTGTTGAGGCTGATGCCGGTGAGACCATGGAGGTCGACATCGGAGAATTCGATGTCGCGGCCGAGCTTCTCCTCGAACTTCGGAAGCTCGCGCCGAATCAACGCGGCAACGATCAACGGCATCGAGAGCCAAGTCGCCAAGAGGGTGGTGAGCAGGAAAGCAGCGAGCCCGACAAAGATCTTGTTGCGCCGACGCCAGCGGCGCATGTCGAACCAAGGGCTCGTGGGGGTTGGCCCCCTTCGTACCGTTGGTGGAGGCGCTGGCAGCACCATCGGTGAGGGGATCGAGCGCTTCACGGCGCCCGCGTTGGCCTCGCTAGGGTCTCCCGCCCTGCCGTTGTCACCGAGCGAACGGGCGTCCGCCGCATCCACCAGCGTTGTCTCCGACTCGGTCTCGGGGGGCTCTTCGAATGTCTTGAAATCCTCCGACATGAGGGTAAGCACGGGGTTTTGAGGGGAGAAAAGGGGGGGAGCCGAGCGATCGCGCGTAGGGACGCGAGGTGGCTCGCTTCTGGCCTCCTCTGTTCCGGGCAGCGCGCGAAATCGGAAGCCGATCGAGCAGAGCCGAACGAAGCCACGGCCGCCGCAGCATAACGCGTGAGCCGAAAGCAGTGAAGGCTCCAAGAGCTCCAAGACGACTTGCTGGCCCAGAGGGGGCATTTTGTTGCAACGCCCGGCTCGCAACGGCTTCCGTTAGCGCTCGGTAGGCGGGCCTCGCGTCAGATTTCAACTTTGCAGCACACTTGTAACTGCGCGGTTCCTCAGCGATCTGTGTGTTGCGAAAGAGCAGAACGCCAAGGAGGGCCAAGCAATGAGCTGAATATTCGGGGAAGGGTTGAGGCGATGTTCCTGCGCGACTTGTGTCCTTGGCTTGCGAGGAG
>PFUG01000495.1 GCA_002789955.1 Deltaproteobacteria bacterium CG_4_9_14_3_um_filter_63_12
CCCTTAGGCAGGACAGCTCGTGGGTGGCGCAGGCCCGCGGCAAGGCGCTCAAGGTGATCTACAAGCTGGTTTATGATCTGCCCGCCGACATCTCCTACCGGATCGTGTTTCTGGAACGCGATCTTGACGAGGTGCAGGCTTCGCAAGAGGCGATGCTGCGGCGGTCCGGGCTTGATCCCGACCAGATCGGGCGCGAGGTGCTGATCAAGTTGTTTCAGGCCGAGATTTTCGCGTTTCGTCGCTGGGCCGAGGCGCAGGCCAATGTCCGCATCTTCTATGCCAACCACGCCCGGGTGATTGCCGACCCGAAAAAGGCAGCGCAGGAGATTGCGCAATTTCTCGGGCTGCCCATGGATACTGCGGCAATGGCGGAGGTGGTCACACCCGAGCTGTACCGCAATCGGGCGTGACGCACTGGCGTCGCGCCTCAGGGGATCCAGCTCCAGACCTCGATGCGGAAGAACCGGTCAAACATCCGCGTGTAGGCGCGCCATGCGGCCATTTCGGCCCCCTCGACCTTGGCAAAGCCGGTCATGCCGGGGCGGAAAAAGCCGTCGGTGTTGGGAAACTCGGTTTTCACGCGCACCGCCATGCCGAACGCCTCGGCTTCAGCCATCGGCGCAACGGCGATCACCGTGCCTTCGATTTTGCGATCCGAATTGGCCCAGGCCTTCAGCCACACCCGATCCCCGACCGCAATCACGCCAATATCGGATTCGGATACCTTGACGTCGGCGCGGGCCATCGTGTGATCCTCGATTTCGACAAAGACGTCACCGACATCGAGAAAGTGGCCCCGCAGGAATGCCACATTCTCGGTCACGATGCGGCCCGCCGCCGGGGCGCGAATCTCGGCTTCCGCCAGTTGCCGGAGGCGGAACGCGAGATCGGCCTCGAGGCTGGCAATATCGGCCTCGCGGATCGCGATCTGCGTTGCGGTGGCCGGGGCCTCGACTGCAGCAAGGTTAGCCTTCGCGGTGCGCAGATCGGCTTGGGCGGTCGCGTATTGTGACTGAAAACGCTCGGCCTCGACGTTCGAGATCGCCTTGCGCGCCAGCAACTCTACCGCGCGTTCAGCCTGCGATTTGAGGAATGGCAGTTCGGCCTCGGCGCGGGCCACCTTTTCGCGCTCAAGCTGGATTTCCTCGGCGGTGGCCCCGTCGATCAGCAGTTGCAACTGGGCCTTCGCCTGGTCGAGTTGCGCCTGGCTGGTATCGACCGCATATTGCAACGGTTGTGTGTACTGGCGCGCCAGAAGCTGCCCCGGCTCAACAATGTCGCCTTCATCCACCAGCACCTCGGCCAGCTCACCCGGAACCCGCGCCGACACTTCGGTGCGCATGTCGGCAAGAATGGTGAAATTGCCCCCGGCGTCGTAGGTGTAGGGCAACAACCCGAGATAGATCAGGCCCGCCAGCCCGGCGGCCAGCACCAGCCGGGTCAGCCACAGCTTGCGCCGCGCGGTTTTGGCGTCGTGCGCATAGATGCCGGGCAGCGGGCGATTGGCGGCGCGTGCCGCGTGCTGATCCGTCGATCTGGTTCTGCCCGCAGGCATTGCCGGTGCCAGACCGCTGTCGGCCCCCGTCGCCCGGTCGGCGGCCTTGTCGGCCATCATCTGCTGCACCATCGCCTGTCGCACCTTGCGCTGGCTGGCCTTCATCACCGTCAGCCATACCAGAATGAGCGTCACACTGCTTGCAAACAGCACCACCCCGGTGCCGCCGAAATGCCCGACCAGGGTGGTCGAAAGATAGAACAGGGCCGTCATCACCAGGAGGCCGACAAACAGGATCGAGCCGACGCCGTAAAGCACAAAGGCCCATTTCTCGCCGCTGCTGGGGGGCGGCTGATTTTGCAGGAATTTTGACGACGTGCCGAACAGATAGCCATAGGCGCGCTGGCGCAGCAGCGGCTGGCCGAAATAGGTGGAAAGCCACTTGTAGCCGTCGCCGCCGAGCAGCGGAAAGGCGGTCAGCAAAAAGCTGACCACGGCAATCTGCACCACGACCAGGGCAATTTCCGGCGCCAATGTGGGCGACTGCCGGGTCAATGCCCAGACCAGCGTTGCCAGCGCAAACAGCATCAGCCGCGAGCGCAGGGTGGCGGCATAGACCGCAAGCTTGCCGTCGCGATCAAGCTTCATCATGGCGCTGTGGTCGATGGCAAAGCGTGGTATGACAAACAGCACCATCCGGATGCCGAAACTGCGAACTTCGCCGCCGTGCCGTCGGATGGTCGTGCCGATCACAAGCTGGGTGAGCAGGTTCGCCGTGACCAGCGAGATCAGGATGATCCCGACCAGGCCAAAGCCGCGGTGACTGAGCGTCAGGTCCTGCGAAAACTCGCCCAGCCGGTGTAACACGGTCATCAGGGCGAGCAGGGTCAGCGGATAGACCAGCCAGGACACATGGCTCCACCAGCCAAGCCCCCACGCCAGCAACCGCAGCATCCCGGTCGGGTCGAACAGACGGATCATGCCGTGGCTGCCCGAGGCTGCGGCGGGCCGCTCTTTCTGACGGAAACGGACCTTGCGCCCCGCGCCGAAAGTGGCGGCGGGCTCGGCGTCTGGCAAGTCCTGGCGCATTCGGCTTGCCATGTCGGCCGCATCAGCACGGTCAGGTGCCGCGTTTGCGCCCCCCGTCGGCGGGCTGGCCGCAGCGGTTGCGCGATCCGTCGGCAGCTTGGGTTGTTGCGGAGCAGGCTTTGCCGCAGGCGCGGCTGCCGCACGTTCAAAAACCAGCGCTTCAAGATCGCCGAGCATGTCGTCGTCGTCGTCGTTCGCGCTTTCGGGCGGCAGATCATCGACAATCTCGCCGGTCAGGGCTTCCGGCTGCGGCGCGTCTCTGGTGCCATCGGTCGCCGCCGGGGGCAACGCAAGCGGGGGGGGCGGATCGCGCGGGCGCAGCTCATCTGCCCGGACCAGAACCTTGGCGCGCACCATCTGTGCGGCAAAGTCGGCCACTACCTGCGCCCGGACCGGTTTTCCGAAAGCGGTGCGAAAGCTGCGGGTGATCTGGTCCACGCTGCGC
>PFUG01000608.1:0-3207 GCA_002789955.1 Deltaproteobacteria bacterium CG_4_9_14_3_um_filter_63_12
TCGCCGCTGCAATCCACTGCTGCACGTTCTCAGAGACCTACGCCCAAAGAAGCCGGCAATTGCAGAAAGTCCGAATAGCCGCGTCGATGGTAATTCACGGGGCAAAAAGGCGCAACTCGATCCGGGCCCGGAAACGTCCACTTCGCCCTGCTGGGCGCGGCCCCGGCATGGCTTGATTGACCTGCAAAAAAGAAGAAAGCAAAAGGGGGTCCGGGGGACAAAGTCCCCCGGCGGGTCAGGGCTTCAGCCCTGCCTCCCCCCCTCAGAATCGCGCCTGCAGAAACTCCTCGACCTCCACCCGCAGCGCCTTCGCGCGGGCCACCAACTGGCTCAGCTCCCGCGACATCTCCTCGCGGAAAGCGGCGTCGTGGATCGAAGGCAGATTCGTCCGCACGTTGTACACCGACCCCTCGACTCCAGCCGTCGCCATCAACACCCCCACCGCCAGATCCGTAATCGACGAGGGAATTCCCTTGCCCATCAGCGCCCGCGCGATCTCGGCCGCCTCCAAGCAACAGCGCGCCGACTCCAACGGCACCCTCGAGGCGCCCTTGTAACCCTCCTGAATCGCCGCCGTGCGCCGCGCCTTCTCGTCGTCGTTGCCCTTGGGCATGCGCAGCGCCACCAACACCCCGTTGAACGCCTCCGTGTCCAAATCGACCGCGCGCACCAGCTTGTCTTTCAGCCGCTGAGCGCGCACCGAGAGCCCGTCGAGCTCGGCGCTGACGGCCTCGTAGCCGACCTTGCCGACGCTCAAGTTGGCCACCATCGACGCCAATGACGCCCCGAGAGCCCCACCCAACGCCGACACGCTGCCCCCACCCGGCGCCGGCGACTCCCTGCTCACCTCGTCGCAAAAGCCGCGCGCCGTCAGGCTCATCAAGCATTTGGCGGGCTCCTCGGGGAGGCCGATGACCTTCTTGTCGATGTCGAACTCGGCCACGTCGTCCAGCCCCATAGACCGCACCGCCACCTCGAGCACATCGCGCCACGGCAACCCTGTCGGACCGCCGAACCGACGCAGATAGAACTGCCCCGCGGCATACAGCGACTCGAACGGGATCAGCCCCACCACCTCCGAACCCGTCACCACCAGGCCGCGCTCGGCCGCGATGCGGCGACACGCCTCGAGCACCTCGTGCACAGGCGTCACCTTGGTGTCCGTCAAGTTCATGGTGATCTGGGCGCAGCCGTAATCCTCGATGGTCCAGCCCGTCGCCTTACACGCCTTGAAAAGACCGGGCCGCTTCACCGCGGCGCCCTCCAGCGCGTCCACGGGCTGCTCCCAGACTTTCTGGAACGCCAGCCAGTCAAAATCGTGCGCCTCGCCATAGTGCCCCTGCAGCGCCTCGACGTCGCCGGCCACATGCGCGCATTGACCGCAAGGAAGCCTCCCTGCCCCGACCTCATACCTCACGATCTCGCCGCGGAAGTAGTCGGGAACGATGTTTCCGGCGCGCACCGAGCGCCCCTTCTCGCGGATGTCGAAGGCGATGTCCAAGGCAAAGCGCTTGTCGCGCGTGTTCAGGTTGATGTTGTAGGCGACGAGGAACTCCCGCGCCCCGATGGTGCCCACACCCGTGCGTGCCACGGCCTCGTTGAACACATTGGGCCCAAAGTCTGGCGCCCACTTCGTGGTCCCCAGCTTTCTCGGCAGCGCCTCGTACTCGCCGGCCCGCAACGTCGCCAGATTGCGCCGCTCCGGGCGTGTCGCCGCGTGCTCGTACAGGTAGACCGGGATCCGCAGCTCGCTGCCGACCCGCGCCCCCAGACGCCGCGCCAGCTCGGCGCACTCCTCCATGCTGACGCCGTTCACCGGCACGAAGGGACAGACGTCGACCGCACCGTGGCGAGGGTGCTCACCTTTGTGCTGCCGCATGTCGATGAGCTCGCGAGCCTTCGCGAAGACCCGAAACGCCGCCTCGACCACCGCGTCAGGCGCGCCTACGAAGGTCAACACCGTGCGGTTCGTGTCCGCGCCAGGGTCCACATCCAGCACGTCGACTCCCTGCACGCTGCCCGCCGCCGCGGCGATGGCATCGATGACCACGCGGTCGCGGCCTTCACTAAAGTTCGGTACGCATTCGACGAGCTTCATCTCTCCCCCCTATCACAAAGTGTCGTCGCTCAGCGGCCAACCACCAGGACTCGAGAGGCCCAGCGCTCGACGCCCAGCAAGAGAATCCAACTCTTCCTAGTCCTTGTGGGTGCTGCGCGAACCACGAGAGACCTGCCGCGCCACCGCGTGACCCTTGCACTCGTCGCAAGGACACATGGCGCGCAGCTCACGAAACGTGAAAATGCCGCTGTCGTGCCCGTCGGACCAGTGGAAATTCACGCCGTAGGCCCCGATGGGCACAGCGTCCTCGAGGGCTGGCCCGTCGTTCTTGATGTAGCGGTACTCCGTCGCGAAGTGCCCCTGACACGCCGCGCAGGCACACCAGCCGCGCAGGTACATCGTGAAATACTTCGAGACGTGCCCGTCCTCCCAGGTGACGTTGACGGCGCTCTCGGCCGAGTCGTAATGGATTGCCGTTGGATTCAAGATACCCTCTCAGACTTCGACGTATTGCGGACTTTGGTCTTGGGCGACCGCCGGGTGCCCCTGCGCTCGGTTCCGGCACACCGGCTGGCGCTGTGGCAGAGGCGGCGAACGACCGCACCGGACCATAGACCAGCCGCCGCGCGCTGTCATCGAGCGCCTACGAACCCTTTCGCTACCGAGATCACCTCCTGGCACCCGGCCGCGCCCTGCTGCCGGCCTCGCGTTCTGCGCGCCTCTCCCGCGCTTTGCTCCCAAGACCCCGCTCACACCCTGGCCTCGAGCGTTTCCTCCATGCACTCGCCGCACACCCAACGCCTCCTCGCCGCAATCCGGCTCGGAGACCCCGTCGCCACCGAGCGCTTCCTCGCCGAAGCGCGCCGGCGCAACGACCCCCTCGGGCCGCTGGTCGAGCGCTGCGCCGGAATGCCGAGCGCCGAGGCCTGGTGGCGCCTCTGCGTCGAGCTCGACGACGCCCAGTCCCTCGACGTCGAGCACCTCGACCTGCTCGATGCGCTCTTGGCCCGCTGGCCGGCCGAACTGCGCGTCGCACCATTGCGTTGGGTGGAGGCCGCCACGAGAGGAGAAGGGCCGTTCGGACTGGCTTTGGCCAGGGTCTTGTTCGTCGGGGGCGCCCAGTGGGCTCGCGAGCTGCTGGCGTCGCC
>PFUG01000608.1:3223-3720 GCA_002789955.1 Deltaproteobacteria bacterium CG_4_9_14_3_um_filter_63_12
GCGAGCTGCTGGCGTCGCCTCTGCCCCGACGCTGGGCCGACTCGCTGCAAGCCCTCCACCTCCGTTCGTCCGGCATCACCGACGCCCACATGCTCGCCCTGTCCGGACAACATCTGCCTGCCCTGAAAAGCCTCGACCTGGCCCAAAACGCCCTCACCGCCGACGCCCTCAACACCCTCTCGACCGCCCCGTGGTGGCCCCAGCTCGAGACCCTGGCGCTCTCGCGCAACCGCCTCGCCGAGGCAACATCGTCAAGCGACGACGCCGAGCCCGCCCGACTCGCCGCCGCCCTGACCTCCTTGGACCTCGGCCACAACCACCTCTCCGACGACGGACTCGCGCGGCTCGCGCCCCTGCTGGGCGCGCCCACGCTGAAACGACTCGGGCTCGGCGGCAACGCCCTCTCCGCCACAGACACGCTGCGCGCCTTCCTGTCCCAGCCGCAAGCCCTCGAAGCGCTGGACTTGAGCGCCGCGAATCTTGGAGATGCGCGGCTG
>PFUG01000270.1 GCA_002789955.1 Deltaproteobacteria bacterium CG_4_9_14_3_um_filter_63_12
CGATCTTGGTGCCGACCGGACGTTGTTGCTGGTCGATGACGACGAGCAATTTGTAAAGCGCCTGGCCAAGGCCATGGAAAAGCGCGGCTTCCTGCCAGAGGCGGCGCAAAGCGTGGCGGCAGGAAAAGCGATCGCCGAAGCCCGACCGCCCGCTTATGCGGTGATTGATCTGCGGCTTGAAGACGGCAGCGGTCTGGATGTGGTCGAGGTGCTGCGCGAGCGGCGGCCCGATTGCCGGATTGTGGTGCTGACCGGCTATGGTGCCATTGCGACGGCAGTGGCGGCGGTCAAGATCGGGGCGATCGACTATCTGTCGAAACCGGCGGATGCCAACGAGGTGGTCAGCGCCCTCTTGTCGCGCGGCGAAGCGCTGCCGCCGCCGCCGGATAACCCGATGTCGGCCGATCGGGTGCGGTGGGAGCATATCCAGCGCATTTACGAGATGTGCGAGCGCAATGTTTCTGAAACCGCAAGGCGATTGAACATGCACCGCCGCACCCTGCAACGCATTCTGGCAAAACGCAGCCCGAAATAGGGATACGCAGATTTGGTTGCGCGCGGGTCGGCATGATAATCGGGATCATTCACGATCAACCGGATTGCTTTATTCCGGGGGGGCCGGTAATAAAAGTGACCACTCTTGCAACAAGGATAGAAGCGTGACGATAAATCTGAACCAGATGTCGCTCAAGGAGCTGAAAGATCTTGCGGCGCAGGTTGCCAAGGCGATTGCCTCGTTCGAGGAGCGCAAGAAGAAAGAGGCACTGACCGAACTGGAAGACAAGGCCCGCGATCTGGGGTATTCGCTGGCCGATCTCCTGAGCGGGGCAGGGCCGCGCAAGCGCGCACCGGCGGTGCCGAAATATGCCAACCCGGCGAACCGTTCCGACACCTGGTCGGGCCGCGGTCGCAAGCCGCGCTGGTATCAGGCGGCGCTGGACGCGGGAAAATCACCCGGCGATCTGCTGGTCTAGCCTGCGTCAATCTCGGCCAGCAGGGCGTTGTGGCGGGCGGTGAAATCCGCCCGCACCGCGCGCGGCGGGCGCAGATGAACCTCCAGCCCGGCCAGCAGGTTGGGCGCGGGGCGGGGGAACAGCCTGTCGGCCTCGACCGGTGAGAACCCGGCAATCCGGACCGCTTCCATCCAAGCCGAGATCCGATCGGCGGCCTTGATGGCTTTCTTGATCGGCCCCGGCAGCACGGCGGGCAAGCCGAAGCGAATATGCACCGCCGCCGCCAGGCGCGCATCCATCTCGCCATAACCCGGGCCGACCGCCGACTTGACCGGGCTGATCATGTCGCCGATCACATATTCCGGCGCGTCATGTAGCAGGGCGGCCAGCCGCCAGCGGGCCGGTTGCGTCGGGTTCATCCGGCCAAAGATTTCCTCCACCAGCAGTGAATGCTCGGCCACCGAATAGGGCCAGTCGCCCAAGGTCTGGCCGTTCCAGCGCGCCACGAAAGCCAATCCGTGGGCAATATCCTCAATCTCGATATCGACCGGGGTCGGATCCAGCAGATCAAGCCTGCGGCCCGATAACATGCGCTGCCAGGCGCGGGGCTGTTTCATGGTCAAGGGCCCTTCATATCAAGTCTGGCTTACCAACGTCGCAGAGGTCGCGCCCTTGATCAAGTGGCACTTGACTAACGTCGTAACCATCGGCACCTTCTCAACACATACTTGATCAGCAACGCCGATGGCTGAAGGACAAACATGACAAGCGGCAGAGCAGGAGCTTTCCAACGCCAACTGGAAGGTTACGTCGCGTTCATGCCCGCCGACGTTCCGCCGCTGCCGGCCATCAAGATCGACGATGAGATGCAAGTTCTGCTGTCGCGGGCAGATCGGGCGCTGGGGCGGCTTGACGGATCGGTTCAATCCTTGCCCAACCTCGAACTGTTCATTTTCATGTATGTCCGCAAGGAAGCGGTGCTGTCATCCCAGATCGAGGGCACTCAGGCATCGCTTGGCGATCTGCTGAAAGTCGAGGCCAAGCTGTTTGATCCGATGCGACCGCATGATACGCACGAGATCATCAACTACATCAACGCCATGAACCATGGCCTTGAACGGCTGAATACGCTGCCGATGTCATTACGGCTCATGCGCGAAATTCATGCGCTGCTGATGGTTGGCGTTCGCGGACAGCAAGCTGCACCGGGCGAATTTCGCACGTCGCAGAACTGGATCGGCCCGCCGGGTGCCACCCTGAAGGAAGCGGCGTTCGTGCCACCCCCACCACACGCGTTGCCACGCCTGCTGGGCAACCTTGAAACCTACATGAACACGGCTGACAGCACGCCCGTGCTGTTGCGGGTCGGATTGATCCATGCACAATTTGAAACCCTGCACCCCTTTTTGGACGGGAACGGCAGGATGGGCCGATTGATGATCACTTTCTTTCTGTGTCAACAGGCGGTTCTGCGCCGACCCGTGCTTTACCTTTCGCACTATCTCAAGCGGCACCGTGCAAGCTACTTTGATCGGTTGCAGGAAGTCCGGCTGAGGGGCGATTGGGAGGGCTGGCTCAAGTTCTTTCTGACGGGGGTCATCGAAGTGGCAGGCGAAGCCACGGAAACCGCCCGAAAGATCGTGCAGATGCGCGAAGATCACCGATCGCAGTTGATCACCAGACTGGGCAAGGGCGCCGCAACCGGCTTGAAACTGCTTGAATCACTATATCAACGACCGATATTTACGGTTGGCAGCGTGGCCGATCTGCTTGGTGTTTCGGCCCAGGCGGCCAACACCCTGACCGACCGGTTCGTGCAACTTGGACTGGTGAATGAAATCACCGGTCAGGCTCGCAACCGTGTTTTCCGCTATGATGCCTATGTCAGGCTTTTCACCGATTGAGCCGTGGGTGCTGCGGCAGGCCAAGTTACAATTCCTTCAATTGCTCACCCGATGGTGCACGAGCGTTTTGTAACGTCGTTGTCATGATCCGGCAATATCGCTGAAACATAAATCATTGCAACACGTTGGCTGATGGAACGGCATCGTGCACCGATGTGGTTTGCCAAAGCCGCCGGGCGGCGCGACACTTGGTGTCAGTGGTGGGCCGGATCGG
>PFUG01000422.1 GCA_002789955.1 Deltaproteobacteria bacterium CG_4_9_14_3_um_filter_63_12
GGGCTGGTCGCGCAGGCCCCTCGACCGTCGCAGCGATCGTCGGTACAGGGGTTGGCGTCGAAGAGGCACGAGGCCGTGGTCGGCGCCGGTCCGTGACAGCCACGGAAGATTGGGTCGCACACGTCGAGTGTGCACGCATCACCGTCGATCGTGCAGTTTTCAGGCGTCCCGGGCTGACAAGATCCAGAAGCGTCACAGACCTCTCCGAGGGTGCAAGGATCGCCATCATCGCAGGCGGTGCCAGCCGGCATGGGGGCGAACGGGCTAATCCCCGAGAGGCAGGCGTTGCCGCCGCTGCCAGGGGTCGGCGTAACGGCAATCGCGAAATCCAAGGCGCAGACATCGGTGTCGGTCCGCAGCGGGGTTCGCACCAGCGACTGCCCGCGGGCGCATCCGCCGTGGGCAGTGACGGTCTTGTAGGTGCCGGTCTCGAAGGTCACGACGTCCTGCAACAGGTAATCGGGGTCGAGCAGCAGGAGCTCGTCGCCGCCGTTCGCCAAATTCACCGTGCCCTGCCCCCAAATGGCGTCCCGCAGCATTTCGGGGACCATCGGGTGGGTGTTGGTGACCTCGAAGTCGGGGAAGACCCCGTAGGTGGTGAAGAACGCGTCTTGCTCCTGTGCGACGATGAGTCGTTGACCCGCGGCGAGCGCCGTTCCTGGGGGGAAGGTCAGCATGCCCTCGGTCCCACCGGCGGTTTCTTCGTCTCCGAGGTGATAGCCGCTCAAGTCCAAGGTGACGTCGGAGCGGTTGAAGATCGCCATCCATTCTTCGCCGACGGCTGCGGTGTCGTACACGAACTGCGAGATCAACACGGGGGAGATGGGCTCGAGTTCTGGAGCGAGGTGGAACCAGAGGTCCAGCGAGTAGTTCAGGGTCTGGTCGGAGACCTCGTCCCAGGTGTTGAGGAGCGAGGTGGGATTGCCGTAGTTCGTGACCACGTCGATGGCGTTCGAGGAGGCGGTGATGTCCAGGGTCCGGTCGGTGGCGTCGCAGTGGAAGGAGGCGACGCTGAAGCGCAGCGGTGCGGTGGGGACGCCGCCGATGTCCGACCACGGCACCGCGATCTCCACCACCTGAGTGGCTCCGATGGCGTTGCGAGCAGCGGCGCTCGCCACGTCGACGTCGGTGACGTCCCAGACGGCCGGGGACGACGCCCCAGAGCCGAAGCGAGTCATAATCAGGTATTCCCAGGCGGCCGACGAATCGACGTCCGTGTCGGCGAAGGCGGCCAGATGCAGGCTGCCGCTCCCTGGCACGCGATCGCGGTCGATGGCGATCTAGACCTGTACTGGGCGGACACCGACGACGGTCGAATCCATGGCGACGAGGAAGTAGAGGGCGTTCGCATCAGCCGTCACCGCGAAGGTGCGGATGTCGGCCTCGGTGTCTCTGTCGGGAAAGGTCAGGTCGGCGCGCTCGTCCGCGCCGCGGTCGGCCCAGACCAACGTCCCGCGGCTCGAGGTGTCGACATAGAGGTGGGCGGTGTCGGGAGAGGCAGGGACATTCAGGTTCCAATCGCTGGCGTTGCCGTCGGGCACAATCGTGTAGGCCACCGCGTCCGAATGCAGACCAAAGAGGCCGGCGAGCGCACCGAGTAAGGCGAGAGAGACCACGAGACGGCTGCTCACGCCGTTGTGCTCGACAGAAACAAAGGACGGTACTGGCATCGACAAGACCTCCTGAACCAATGGGCACGTGAACCTCAGCAGCGATGCGCGGCGAAGTCAATGGGCAGCACTTGTCACGAGAAAAAGTTGGCGATCTGCGGCCAACCGTGCGGGATTCAGCGGGTGCGAGGAGAGAGTCTCAACAAGTGTCAGGGACTCGCTCGCCCACCGAACCTGAGGAGGCGTCGGATTCGCGCGCGAAGCGAGCGCTGGGACGCGCGGTGACTCGCTTCGAGTCACCGCCGTGCCGAAAAGCGAGCGAAATCCGTTCGGATTCTATCGGCTTGCGGCTCGATACACAATTTTCTCTTCGTTTCGATAACTTGCAGCGGCTGAGGGCGTTCCTTTTAATGAAATCCCTTGCCTTCGCGCGCCAAGATCGGCAAAGGGGCTTGCTCGAGCGGAGCGAGACTGCGAGTATTTCCACTCTGTACAAGCTGTCGTCGTCTCACCGACGTATGACGGGAAGAGTTTTTCCGCCAACCGCACCCACAGCGAGCAAGACGAGCAAATGTCAGAGCGTTTCGACCGAAACATCAAGGCAGTGTACGCCACCAGCGTGCTCTTGGGGCTGGCCTACGGCTTGGCGATCGCAGTCGTCGCCTTGTTCCTCGACGACATCGGCTACACGAAGCAGGAGATCGGTGGTCTCGCGGCGTGGTTCGCAGGTGGCATCGTGCTGGGCTCGCTGCCGGTGGGTCGGCTCGCGAGACGCTTTGGCGCCCGTGCCGTCCTGATCAGCAGCTTGCTCGGCTACACCGTGACCGTCACCCTCCTGCCCCTCGCTGCGTCGAGCTACTGGACCTTGGTCGGCGTGCGGATGGCGGACGGGATCTTCTCCGTCGGGGTCTGGGTCGGCTTCGAGACGCTCTTGCTGCAGCACGCCACCAAAGCGAACAAGGGCATGGTGATGAGCCTGTACAGCATCGCCATCGCTTTCGGCTACGTGGCCGGACCGGCGTCTGCTGGCTTCTTCTCTCAGGTCATGGACCTCTCGCAGGTCTTCTTCATCTCTGGTGGCGTCGCCTTGGTCGCGACGCTCGTGGCGACCTTCGCGCTGCGCCCGGCGGCAGCGGTCGAGCATGAGGTGGAAGCCGCCTCGAAGGCGGGCAAGAACTGGGACCTGCTTTGGAAGATCAAGACCTCCTGTCTGGCCACCTACAGCTACGGCTACTTTCAGGCCTCCATCGTCCTCTTCCTGCCGCTCTACCTGAGCCAGAAAGGCTTCGCCGACGAAAAGATCGTGGTCATCCCGGCCTTCTTCGCCGTCGGGATGTTCGTCTTCTCGACCTTCGCCGGCAAGCTCAGCGATCGCTTCGGGCACCTCTTGATCATGCGGTGGTTGGCGGTGATTGGGATCCCGGCGGTGATCGCCGTGGCGTTCCTGGACTCCTACGCGCTGATCGCCGCCTGCGGGTTCCTCACCGGTGCGAGCCTGGCGACGATCTCTCCCGTGAGTCTGGCGCTGCAAGGCCACATC
>PFUG01000521.1 GCA_002789955.1 Deltaproteobacteria bacterium CG_4_9_14_3_um_filter_63_12
CGCCCGATTCCACGCCGCGTCTCGCCCGCCAGGAAACCGCAAAAACACGCCGAAACGCCGCCAAACACTTGCACTTCGGAGCACGGGTGTGCTAATTGCCCCCCTGCCCAAAGGGGCTTTTTCAAACACACACGTCTCCCGATCGTTCAGCCGGGTGCCCAACAGGGTTTTCTGAACGAGATGACGGCGGCGGCGGAAACAACCCGAAGGAGTTTTTCACATGCCAAGAATCGCAATGAGGAAGCTGCTCGAAGCTGGAGTTCACTTTGGTCACCAGACCAAGCGCTGGAACCCCCGCATGGCGCCGTACATCTACGGCTCGCGCAACGGCATCCACATCGTCAACCTCGGGGCCACCGTCGAGCTCTTCGACAAGGCCTACAACTTCGTGACCAACGTCGTCGCCAAGGGCGGGACCGTGCTCTTCGTGGGCACCAAACGCCAGGCGCAAGACGTCGTGGCCGAAGAAGCCCGTCGTTGCGGCCAGTACTTCATCACCCAGCGTTGGCTGGGGGGGACACTCACCAACTGGCGCACGATCAAGACCTCCATCGAGAAGCTCAAGACTCTCGACAAGATGGAGGCTGACGGCACCTACGCTCGCCTGAGCAAGAAGGAAGCCCGTCGCTTGGAGCGTCAGCGCGAGAAGCTCGAGCGCTCGCTGGGCGGCATCAAGACCCTCAACGGTCTGCCGGGCGCCATCTTCATCATCGACCCCAACAAGGAAGACATCGCCGTGCACGAGGCGAAGGTCTTGGGGATCCCGGTCGTGGCCGTCGCCGACACCAACTGCGACCCCGGTCCCATCGACTTCCTCATCCCGGGCAACGACGACGCCATCCGCGCCATCCGTCTCTTCGCCAGCAATATCGCCGACGCCTGCCTCGAAGGGCAGAAGCGACAGGGTTCCGAGCGCGCCCTCGAGGGTGGGACCGAGGACGCCACCTACACTGCTGCGGACTCCGAGCGCAGCACCGCCGAAGTACAGCGCCGCGGGATGCCCGCTCAGACCGAAGCCGAATAAGGGTCTCCCTATTCGCTTGAAATAGAACCGAGCCGCTGCGCTCATTAATGAGACTGCCGCCCATGGGCGGCAGTCTCTGCAGGATATCTAGGAGGAGAGAGATGGCTGAAATTTCCGCCGGACTGGTAAAAGACCTCCGGACCCGCACTGGGGCCGGCATGATGGACTGCAAGAAAGCCCTCGTCGAGAATGAAGGCGACATCGACAAGGCCATCGAATACCTGCAGATCAAGGGCCTCTCCAAGGCCGCCAAGCGCGCCGACCGCGAAGCCACCGAGGGCTTCATCGGCTCCTACATCCACCATGACGGCAAGACCGGCGTCATGGTCGAGATCAACTGTGAGACCGACTTCGTCGGCCGCAACGAAGACTTCCGCGCCTTCGCCAAGCACATCGCCATGCACATCGCCGCCGCCAAGCCCGACTTCGTGCAGCAATCCGAGGTCTCCGAGGACGTCGTCGCCCAACAGCGTCACATCTTCGAAGAGCAGGCCAAAGAGTCCGGCAAGCCCGCAGCCATCGCTGTCAAGATGGCCGAGGGCCGCATGGCCAAGTGGCTCAAGGAGATCTGCCTCCTCGACCAGCCCTTCGTCATGGACCCCAACAAGACCATCGAGCAAAAGCGCGTCGAGATCTCGTCGACCTGCGGCGAGAACGTCGTGATCAAGCGCTTTCAGCGCTTCGTGATTGGGCCGCAGGCCTAGTCCGAACGACTGAATGATTGGACGAGAAATAGGCAGAGCCTCTGGGCTCTGCCTATTTCTTTTTGCTGAGCCGGTGGCCGGATGCGTTTCTCCTTTGCCAACGACGAGGTCGTCAACTCGCTTCTGAGCGGTTGTGAATGCGTTTTGAATCGAATGGAGGAATGATCAATGGCCGAAAGTAACTACCAGACAGTGTTTCACTTCGAAGTGCTCGAGGATGGAGTCCTGGCCATGCGACCGGTCGGCCCACTCACCGTAGCGACGATGGAGATGGGCTTCGCTCAACTCGCGGAACGCCTGAGTAAGCTCAGCGGCCCTGTTCGCGTCTGTGTTCAGACCGGTCAGGCCCAAATCAAAGAGGCTGGCGCGGTCCGGTTTGCTGCGCGCTTCCTGACGACTCGCTCGGACATTGGCAAATGGGCCGTAGCCGACCTGAGCGGCCCCAAGGTCTTCCTCTTCTCCTCGGTGCTGATGCCGCTGGCCAAGACCTCCTTCCCGATGCGTGGGTTTCGGAGCTTGGACGACGCCCTCGCCTGGCTCCGGGAGTGAGGTTCGAAGCACTCGCTCTGGGGCTTGCGCGCCTTGACTGCGATGCGAGCTCGGGACGGCTTTCGTCGGGTTGGCGTCAGGGAACCCCTACAGCTCGATGACGCTGACCATGACGTCGGCATCCGGCGGCACGCCGTCGGCCTTGTCGTGTGGGTCCTGGAACTTCAGCGCCGCAGCGTCGCTCCAGTCGGCCGAGAGCGGCGCCGCGACGTCGACGACCGCGCCTCCGCCTGCGTCGGCGCCGATTTCGGAGAGGACTCCAGGGATGGCCTTCACGACGGGCCCGTCCGAGAAATTTGCCACCGCACCGGTCCCCTCGAACCACTGGCCCCAGTAGTGGGCTGGGTTGCTGTTGGCGGTGTAGACCTGCATCCCGACGATGAGATGGGCGCCGTCGAGGGCGAACCCCTTGACGCGGTGCTCGGCGAGCTCGTTGGGGCCTTTGCCTCCGAAGTACTGCAGGCTGGACACCGGGCTGCCATCCTGGGGTGAGACGCCGACCACGACGCCGTCGCCCATCTTGTCCTCGAGCTCGGCCGTGCGTCCGCCCACGTAGACGATGCCCCCCATCACGGCGATGGCGTTGGCGTTGCGCTTGTCTCCTTCGCTCGCGCCGTAGGTCTTGGCCCAGCGCAGCGTGCCCTTGGGGTCGAAGGAGCCGAAGCCAAAGGTGGTGTGGGCGCCCCGCATGTCGAAGGAGACGTAGGAGTGCGGGCGTCGGTTGCCCAAGGTTGCACCTTGGGCTGGGGAATGTTCGGCCCCCGAGGGGCCGATGCCTCGGGCTATGCCCTCGGCGGCTT
>PFUG01000272.1 GCA_002789955.1 Deltaproteobacteria bacterium CG_4_9_14_3_um_filter_63_12
CGGCTCCTGAACGCCGCGAAGCGGCCCCCTAGCCGCCTTGGGCGGCTCCCATAGCGGAACCCCCCGGCTTTGCCGGGGGTAGCGCAGCGCTTAGTCCACATGGCCCCGCCATGGCGATGCTCAAATGGGCAGGTTGTTTCCTGACGACTCCAAAGTGTGTCGTGCATCTGTGCACCTCCAGCCCCCTCTACCGTGCGGCTCGCTTTCTATTCTCGAGAAAGTGAGCTTTTCACCGTTGTCCGGCGTCCTGCAGCGCGGCTTGGGCTACCAGAACTGCGCTCCCATGGAGAGCCCGAGGAAGAAGTAGCCCTTGAAGCCGGCCTCGAGCTTGATGATGAAGCGCTGCTCAATCTCGGCGCGCAACCCAGCGGAGATGCTGACGAAGCCCGCCACCGGTGGGACCCCGTCCTCGACGGCGTACTCGGGCTCGTGTGGGCAACTGGCGAGGGTGCCGTTTCCAGCCTGGGCGGCGTCTGCACAGAGGGCATCGATGTTAGACTTCTGGATCTCGCCGAGCACACCACCAAACCAGATCCCGCCGCCATAGAAGACGCCGAACTCGGGGATGAAGTCGTGGTAGCCGAAGATCGACGCCTCGGCGGAGATAGCGGAGAGGGATTGCTTGGTGTAGTCGGCCGCCGACCAGTTGGACTTGTCGGCCTCGAGCCAGTATTTGTCGTGCATGGAGAGGTCGGTCCAGAAGGCGCCGACCTGGAGGTCGAAGGAGCCGGTCTTGCGGTAGGTGTACTCGAGTCCCCAAGCCATGTTCGCCTGCCCATCCCAATGGTTGGCGTGCTTCTGGAACCAGATGTCCAAGAGGAAGCCAGGGAAGTGCACGATGCGCGTCGTACCCATGAGGGTATGGGTCGCCACTCTCGTGAACTCGGTCTCGAGGTTGGCGATGTCTTGGTCCGTCTGTGCCGATGCAGCACAAGGGAGGACGAGCGCGCTGACAACCAGGACGAGTGATACGACGAATGCTTTGAGAAGGTTCATAGCGGCTCCAAAGTGCGCGAGAGTCGACGGGTGAAATGACGCTGACGTGGTCCCTGACCAGACATGAGCGTTCGTTCGAAAGCCCGACGATCGTTCTATGAGATACTCGCGCCAAGGACAAGGAGGTCTCGACAGGGTCGTGTGGGCGACGCATTATCGAGGACCCCACAGAATGGCAAGAGGACGATGTGAACAACCATGACATAGCCATCCACCTGCAGGAGATCGCCTCACTATTGGAGATCTCGGATGCGAGCGTGTTTCGAGTGCGGGCGTTTCGGCGCGCCGCAGAAGCCGTCGAAGGCTACCCAGAGTCCGTGGTTTCGGCGGCCGTCGCGCAGATGTTGACCCACATCGAGGGCGTCGGTGCCTCAATCGCAGCGGACATCACCTCCTTTGTAGAGCGCCAGAGCTCAGAGACTTGGGACGAGCTGGCGCAAGAGGTCCCCCCTACGCTGCTGGCCGTGCTCGAGCTCCGAGGCTTGGGGCCGAAGAAAGTGGCGGCGATCTGGCGAGAGTTGGGCGTGGTCGACGTCGAAGGGCTCAGGCAGGCGGTGGAGCAGGGGAAAGTCGCTGCGATGCGCGGTTTCAGCGCGAAGAGCGAGGAGAAGCTCAAGGCCGAGATCGAGCGTCTAGGTCGCATGCAAGGCCGAACCTTGCTCTGGCGCGCCCGCGCCATAGCGACCTCGCTCAAGAGAGCCCTAGAGGCGTTGCCCGCTGTGCAACGGGTGGCCATTGCGGGGAGCACTCGGCGTTGGTCCGAGACCGTCGGTGATCTGGACCTGCTGGCAACGACCTCCGGTGAACCCCGTCGCATCATGGAGTCTTTCGTGGAACTCGAGGCTGTGGGGGAGGTGCTCAGCAACGGGCCGACAAAGACGACCGTGCGTCTGCGCAACGGGATGCGATGCGACCTGCGAGTCGTCGACGACGGCTTTTGGGGGTCCGCGCTGCACCACTTTACGGGCAGTAAGTTCCATCACATCGAGCTGCGCGCCCTGGCCAAAGAGCGAGGACTGAAGATCAGCGAGTATGGCGTGGTCGACGCTGTCACCGAGGAGTTCCTCGCTGGGGCCGAGGAGGTCGATGTCTACGCCGCTCTCGGGCTGCCGTTGATTCCACCGGAGCTGCGCGAAGGGCACGGCGAGGTGAGCGCGGCGTTGGCGGGGCAGCTCCCCGAGCTGGTCACCGGCAAGGATATCCGCGGTGACCTGCACATGCACACCACGGCTTCGGACGGCACGGCGAGTATCGAGGAGATGGCCCGAGCCTGCCGCGAGAAAGGTCACGAGTACATTTGCATCTCGGACCATTCACAGGCTGTGACCATCGCCAACGGGCTCACCCCTCAACGTTTACTGGCCCACGCTGAGGACATTCGGCGAGTCGACGCGGCGATCGACGGGATCCGCGTGTTTACGGGATGCGAGGTCGATATTCTGCGCGACGGAACCCTGGACATCCCGAACGACGTGTTGGCGTCCCTCGATTTTGTGGTCGCCAGCATTCATTCGGGATTCCACATGTCTGCCCAGGAAATGACCGAACGGCTCTTGGCCGCCATCGAGAGCGGAGTGGTCGACGCCATCGGCCATCCCCGCGGGCGGCGGCTGGGGCAACGCGAGGCGTACGAGATGGATTTCGACGCCATCCTAAAGGCCGCATTGGCACACGATGTGGCCCTCGAGGTGAACGCGAGCCCCGTCCGCCTGGACCTTGATGGCGTTCATTGCCGCCGTGCGGTGGAGATGGGCGCAAAGTTGGTCGTGTCGAGCGATGCACACTCGGTGCGCGGGCTGGAAGTGTTACCGTTCGGAGTGGCGATGGCGAGACGGGGCTGGGTGACGCGCGCCTCTGTCGTCAACGCCCTCCCGCTGGCTGAATTTTGCGCCAGATACGATGGGTCTCGAGGAGCAAGAACACCATGAATAGAGCGACCAGAAGAACCTTCGCGAGAGTCGGGTCGATGTGCGCGCTGAGCCTCTGCCTTTTGGTATGCGGTCCGCCTCGAGACTCGCAGACGGCCGCACTGGCGGCGACTGTGGGCCTCGCCTGTTCCAGCGCCCACGACTGTGGGTCAAACCAGAGGTGCGTCCAGAAACGCTGCGAGCTCGACGACGGGGCCTGCATCAAACCGCTCGACTGTGGCTCCCGCAACTGCAACGCCGGGTTCTGCGGGTTGCCTGCGCCAGCCGAGCTGTCCAAC
>PFUG01000260.1 GCA_002789955.1 Deltaproteobacteria bacterium CG_4_9_14_3_um_filter_63_12
CAGCGCCGTCGGCCTCTTCGCCGTCGTCGTGCTCCTGGGTGGCGTCATCGCCTGGCACTTCGACGTCCTCGGGCGCCTCGACCTCGGGCGTTGCCGCGTCGCCATCTGCCGCCTCGACCTTTGCCCAGACTTCGTCCTTCCAATCGTCTTTTACGCTCATCGCTCCAACCTCTTTGAAGATCGACTGTGTCTCTTTGAACTGCTCGAAGGCGAGTTTTTGCTGTTCGTCGGCGGGAGCGGGGAGCTCCTGGCCGTCGAGCTCAGCTTCGACTAGGCGCTCGAGATATTTGGATTCGTTGTTCATGGAACTCGCTCGCCTCAAGGGTGGGTCAGGCCTGATTCATCCCATGGTCGTTGCGATGTTCGGTCGTGCTCTTCACGAACCCCCCCGAACGATGCGGTAGTGGCACTTGCCGCAGCATTCCGAACGAGAAATTTACATTTCATTGCTCAAAGTGGTGTTCTCGAAACCCGCTCGCTTCGACTTCGCAACGCTCGGAGGCTGACCAAAATGGCGACGCCCCTGACTAGAGCCTTGGTCTAGCAGGGGCGTCACGGGCTGGGTGTTCGCTATTCTCGTTCGAGCCCGGCGAGCTCCTCGCGCACGATGCGGACGATGAGCGCATCGAGCGTCTCGGGCTGGAAGGAGCCGGGGACGATGTCGTGCGGGGTTTCGGTCCCGGAGGCGCCGTAGGTCAGGAAGATGAAGCGGGCCATGGTCAACTGGGCGATTTGGCGGAAGACGTACTCGCCGTCGTCACTCAGTCCGCTGGAGGCCACGGGGTAGACCTTGATGGCTTTTGACGCGGCGACCATGGCGTCGTGGCTGTAGCTGAACTCGTTCTGGTCGCGTCCGTGCGGGGAGGCGTCGGCGACGAGGAAGACCAAGCGCGTGGCGTCGGGGCGCCAAGCCAGCTCGTTGATGCTGCGGTGCAAGCCGACCTCGAGCCGCTCGGGCAAATCCCCGCCGCCGCTGGCGTTGACCTGGGCCAGGGTCTGTTGGAAGACCGCCACCTCGCTCTCGAAGGGGTAGACCTTCGAGATGTACTCGTCGGAGTCGTCGCGGTAGAGCACCAGGCCGAAGCGGACCTCGGGATTGGACGCGAGCTTCGAGACGTCGTCGGAGATGCCGATGATGGTCTGCTGCAGGCGCTCGATCTCGTCGGCCATGCTCGAGGTGGTGTCGAGCAGGAAGACCAGGTCGAGTTGGGCTCGAGCCGGGAGGACCCGTTGGACAGGAACGCGGAACTCGAAGCGCTCTTTGCTTCCGCGCTCTATGGTGTATTGGCTGCGCAGCGGCCCAGAGCGAACCTCGAGCTCGAACGAGGTCGCTTGCGCGGCCAGAGGGACGCTGCGGGGATGGAAGAGGGTCCAGCCATCGGAGTAGGTCTTGCCCGTGAACACGACCTGCTGACCGACCTTGAAGTCCACCTCGGTGTTGGGCAGCGGCCTGTTGTCCGCGTCGAGAATCCGGACAAAGAGTCGCTCGCTGACGTCGACCGGCTCGAGCTGGGGCTTGTTGCGTTCCCGCAGGAAGCTCTGGAAACCCTCGAAGTCGGCGTTGTCGTCGACCTCTCCGGCGGTCATACGGGGTCTTTCTTGGAGCTTACCGGACTGCATCAGACCACGCCCCCAATCGTCGCCGGGTTTCTCCGCGTCCTTGGGTGGGCTGCCGGCCACAATCGTGCTGTCTGCGGCTGTGGGCTCCGCAGCTTCTTCGGCCTTTCCTCCAGCGCCGTCCATGTCATTTCGATAGCCCTCCCCGCCTTCGAAGCCGCCCTTGTCCGCGGACTTCTTCATCTTCATGGGAGCGTCGAACTTCTCTTTGCGCAGACCATAGTTCCCCGAGGTGGGCGCGACCTCTGCGGGCATCGCGGCCTCGACCGATTCCTCCGCTTCGTCCATCTCCAAGTTCTTCGCCAGCAGCGTGCCGCGGCTGTCCTGCTCTCGAGCGCCGGAGGCGGCTGGGGAACCCTCGGGCATCGCCACGTCGGCCTTCATCGCTGGCGCCGGTTCCCCGACGTCGGCCATGGGCGCGAGCTTGACCGTGAAGACCAGGAGCAGCGCCGCAGCCGCCGCGATGAGCGCTCCGTACACGCTGACGCGCCGAAAGCGGGCGGATGCGTCGATGACATTGTCAACCTTGTCGTGCAGGTCCTTCTTGTCGTCGGCGTCGTTGCGGGGCGCGATGTCACCGCTCTCTTCGTCGGCCCCATCGCCGGTCTCCGACTCCAGAGCCTCGTCGATGCGCGCCCAGACTTCGCCTTGCCACTCGTCGACCAACTTCGTGTTCTGCAGCTCTGCAAAGATCGCCGAGGTCTGCCTGAACTGCTCGAGGGACTGCCGCTCCTCGTCGCTTTGCGCCTCGGGCAGGGGCTCGCCGTTGAGCTCGGCCTCGGTCAGACGCTCGATGTATTGTTTCTGTGCGTCGTTCATCGCTCACTCCTCGCATTGGTCGTCAGGCCTTTCAAGCCTGACTCCCCACGATGCCTTTTTCGGTCAAGCAGCGCTGCAGCGGACTGCGCGCTCTCTTCAGACGCATGCGAACGGAGTCCGCGGACTCCTCCATGATTTGGGCCGCCTCGACATAGGAGTGGCCCAACACCCAGACCAACTCGGCCGAGCGCTGCACGCGCTCGTTGAGCGTCTCGAGGCAGTCGAGCAGCGCCTGCCGCGTCGTGCGCTCGACGACAGGCATCTCCTCGGGCGCCGCCATGTCGGGCATCTCGTCGGTCAGGACCTCCGGCGAGCGCCGGGTCTTGTTCTCGTAGTAGGCAGCCAAGGTACGCCGCGCGATGGTCCACAGCCAGGTGCTCGCCTTGGCCTCGCCGCGGAAACTCTCCCGCGCGCGCCAGGCTCTGAAGAAGGTCTCGATCACCAAGTCGCGCGCCCCCTCTTCGTCGCCCGTGCGGTAGAGAAAGTAGCTGCCGACCCTTTTGCCGTAGGTCTTCATCAGCTCTTCGAACCACACTCTCGTGTCGTCCTCGCTGAGGCGTTCGCCGGCTTGTGGGGTGGTTCGGACTGGCTCCGTCGTAGGGTTCACTTGCTCTGCCTCGGTCACGTCAGCCTCCTGGATCTGCTTTCGCGCTCTTGTCCCAGCTGGGCCCAGCCGGGACATCTCGCGACACCGGCGCGCTGTGAGAGCGACGTGCCGGTTGAGTGTTCGAGCCTCGTAGAAAGCGAAC